>JBBILH010000025.1:17724-40797 GCA_037445005.1 Nitrospira sp. | reverse complement strand
GCCCCACCGTGCTCACTCCACCCATCCCCCAGTGGGTCCCTTCCGTTGCGCGCGGCGGGGCGCCCGTTCGCCACGCCACCCGCTCTCTCCCGGCGCACCTCCTTTCTTGCTGTCCTGTCTGGCACTGTTGGCCAGTTGCTTGAGCAATGGGAGTGCCGGTGGGCGAGGAGAGAAAAAAACAGAAAGAGGTGAGGGAAATTGAGGGGTTCAGAATGGAGGGGAGAGGCGCGCTTCGTGCGGGGATTCAGCCCCCATCACGTCATGCCGGGATAGCCCCGCAAGGAATGGGGGCAGCCTGGTTGGTCCCCCGTGCTCACGGAAGGCGCACGCAGGAGTCCAACATATTCTCAAATAGCGGGCGGTGCTCCTTCCACGTGCGCAATAGGGGACCAGTCCAGGCTACCTCCTTAGGAGAGCAACGAGCAAGCTTGGAGGGAGCATTTGTATGGGCGGTTTTCGCTCGACGGCCGCAATAGGATCAGCATCGCGAGTCGGCCCTGAAAGAGGTGATAGAGTGAGCCTGGAAGGATCATTTTGATAACGCGATGGCGAAGCCTTCGTGCCCGCCCTTCGCAAGCCGATGCGCTGGACCAAGGATTGAGTTCAGCGCAGCGATAACTATACTATTTAGATCGCTAGAGTGGCCGACGCCGTCCCACGGAGAACGTTGACGAGCGATTGAACGGCCGGAAAATTCGCGCCCTAGCTCGCGGGCTATCGATGCGTGCTCTGTCCGTCAGCAAACACAATAGTTGGGCTCCATAAATTGAGCAAGAACTTCTCGATCCAAAGGGCTATTGCCAGCGACGCGCAGGAAATCGCCGTAATGGTTGGCGAGTTACTGGCTGAAATCATGAACGCCATTGCTGTCCAGGCATTCAACTTCGATCTTGCTGAAACTACATCCAGACTCCAAGACTTCCTTGACCGGGAAAAGTATTTCGTGTTTGTCGCTCGAGGCGGAAGTGGAAACCCAGCAGGGTTTATTGCTCTTTATGAAAGCTATGCCGCTTACGCTGAGGGCTCTTTCGGCACAATACCTGAGCTTTACGTTCGTCCGGAGTACCGTACAAATGGGCTAGGCCTTCGTCTCGTGTCCCAAGCAAAGTCTTTCGGAACGTCGCGTGGCTGGACACGGTTGGAGGTGACAACACCACCGCTACCACAGTTCGATAGAACTCTTGCGTTTTATGAGCGTGAGGGTTTCGCTATAACCGGTGGCCGAAAACTAAAGGTTTCCCTGTGATCTCTGGCCCAAACCATCTTTCGAATGGACCTGCACGGAAAGCCGCGCAGTCCCAGGAATCCAGACGCTAGACGACATCAGGCCGCCTCTATGAGCGAGCCGACAGTAAGAACTGGGCATGATTACGGAGAGGTTCTGAAGCTCATGCAAGGGACGGCCTAAAGGCGAATGATGCCGCGGAGGGCATGAGACATCAACGAAGACATTCCGACTCGCATGAGGCTTCAAAACGTCATCAAGAGGAACAGTTTGGATTGTCCTACTTCTTGTCAAAATACGTCGCACGGAGATCGTAAGGTGACAACGAAGTGTATCCCGCGAGAGCGGGTAGCAGTAGATGGCCTGCTTGCTATCTACGGAAAGCGTGAAGGTCCGACTGGCCATGGAGCGGTCGAATCCGCGAACCGATTCATGATAGGTTTCGGGGGTGGGCCTATGAGTGGAAACCGGGTGCGGCGGTAGTGCATCATAGCAACATCAGGTGTCGTTTGCTGAGGCAGCGTTCTTTTTGACTTGATCCGTTGGCGCTCACCTTGTTGAATTTCGGACCATCCTGCAACAGCATGTCGAAGGCGATTGCTCTCTTCTCCGGTGCGCTGATCTTCTCCCTTGGCTGCGCTGGACCGGCGTTGACAAGCCGCGTTGTCCAACAGGACTCGTCATGGTTCGTTCGACTCGACTCATACCAGGATGGGGGAAATTCGTCCGGGAGGTATGAGCATCCGGCCACGTGGACGATCGATGAACTCTCCGCCGTTCTCAGCCGGTTGCTGCTTGAGGATCGAGTCGGCCTCATGGACCGCGCCCGACCGCCGCGCCCCTTGTTTTCGTCGGAGGAGATCGTTCTGCTTGCTCCGGCGATCGTGGATTCTTTTCGAAGAGCCACGCCGAGCGAATGGGTTTCGTTCTCACTCTCGTCGCCCGGCGCTTCGGGAGTGATTGTCACCTCGGGCGGGATGTTTCTCGCCGACTCCCGGTTTCATGTGATCATCGCGAACCATCGCGCGCTGCTTGCGAAGGACTCGGAGGAGCCGGCCAATGTGCGCGCCAACCCGTTGCGCTCGATCAGGGGCAGCGGTGGGACCCTGACGTTCGAGTCGGCCCGTTTTGTGACGGGCACGCAGCCGAATTGGTCAGGCAGCCACAGGGTTTCCGCCAGCGAGCTGATTCTGGACCATCGCGCGTTCCTCTCGTTCTTCAAACTCCCCGCCGCCGTGGCGCCGGCACAGGCCCTGGGCCTCGTGCCCCCGGCTACGTCTTCCGCGCCCGGGCCCCATCGAGACCGGCCGGCGACGACCGGGGAGACCGATGCTCAAATGGTCATTCTTCGGTTGCGGGAAGAAGTCGAGCGGTTGAAGAAGACCGTCGAGGCGCAGGAAGCGGAAATCGTCCGGTTGAAACACGCAGCCGACCAACCCTCTCGATCTTCCTCGGTTCCGTGATCTGATCGTCTGCGGTCCGGAGTCCCAAACCCATCCGGAAGCCGCGAGGACAGAGAATAGGAGACTGGCGGGCTTTCTTGTGGGTGGTGCGGGAAAAGAGTGCGTACGCCGAAAGAGATAGGGCAATTTGGCTCCCAGATTCGAGGAAGAGGATGAATAATGGCGACTGAATCGGCGAAAGAGCATGCCAGGCGGGTGTGGCGTGAACTGGGGTTTTATTGCGGTAAGGATAAAGTCGCGAAGGAGTGGCGGATCGTCGGATCGGTGAACGGATTGAAGAACTTCGCCGGGGAAATCAGGAAGTACGCGTCGAATCCGGTCAACAGCCGGTTGTCGGAGTACATGCACTTGGGCCCCTCGATGAATCTTGAGATTTGCACCTCGCGTCAAGCGGAGATCACAGATCAATGGATCGGCGCGCCGGCCGTGGAGTTCATGCAATTAGCCTCGCTGATCGACCGAAGCGTGCAGGCCAACATGGTGGGGAAGCAGATCGCTCTACGCTCGAACTTCTCGCCCATGGCATCATACGAACTCATTCTCGATGTTCGTGACGACTCGTTTGATCCCGCCTCCGCGGACCCCGCCTGTTGCGCATGAAGGCCGGAAGAACTGGCCTGTTCGGGGCAAATGACGTAGTCTTCCACGAGTATGCCGATTCCGGGATTCATTCAAGCGCTCCGGGCCAAGATCGGGACGGATTTCCTTCAGGTACCGACCGCAGCGGTGATCGCCCGAGACGAATCGGGAAGCCTGCTGCTGATTCAGCATCATGAGTCGCGGCTGTGGGGATTGCCCGGCGGGATCATTGAACCCCATGAGCTGCCGGCTGATGCCGCGGTGCGAGAAACCTGGGAAGAGACTGGGGTGCTGATCGAACTCCAGGATGTCGTCGGAATCTTTGCCGGCGAGCATTTCTCGGTGGTCTATCAGAACGGCGATCGACTGGCCGTCGTGCAGACCGTCTTCACTGCGCGCGTCGCCGCCGGAACTCCCCGTCCTGACGGTACAGAAACGTCGGCTGCGCGCTTGGTCCATCCGAGCGACATCCCCAAGCTTCCCCTTGCCGAGTATGCCCGCGTCATCTTCGATTCCGTGCGGGAATGCTCTGCGAACCCCTACTTCATGCCCGCCACCTGGCGGCCGCCGCAACCGTAATCGACCTCTCTCAGATACGTGGCAATATGCTTCATCGTTGCGTGGTTGGTGGTGCGAAATGACCGGGTACGGTCCATGGAAGGATCCGTCAGGCCGGTCTCGTCATTTGGAAGGCCGCCCGGAGAGCCTGAACAAACGCCTGAAACCATCGCAGACATATGGCAGCGGCCAGGCGGAGCCGGCCATAGGTTGCCATCTGTCTGGCATCTGCAAGCAGATCTTCTTTTATCTCGGAAAGTCCAATGAAGCGTTTGATTCCGTAGATCAGGAGACCGGTGTTTGCCAGCGCGAACGCTGCGCCGATCCACTGCATTCGCAAAAGGTAATAGCCTCCCAGGACCAGGCTGAGACAGACCATGCTGAATTGCAGGGCCAGATCCACGCCCGATGTTCTCGTCCTACCTGAGATTTTCGGAGTTCTCCGGAACGGAATCTTGGCGCCCGCGATCGCCTGGCGGATCGAGGTGATTGCGCCGGTCAGATGGACAGGGATGAGCAATAGGTTGAGCGCGTAGACGCGGAGCAGGTCTCGTAACGGCCGGTACCCAGCCGTCTGGAGGTCCCGCGCATACAGGATGAAGTAGGGGGCCGCCGCGAGCGGCATCCAACCGGTCCACAGTTCAGCCGAAAACGGCAGCGCCAACAGCAACAACACGCTCAACGGGGCGAAGGCCAATGACGTGAGGTAATGGATCTGGAGCAGGCCCTGAGGAATCGTGCTTGGTCGTTTGGCGGATTGTCGCAGGAACGAGAGCAACTTGGGGAAGATGATCAGGCCGCCGTTAGCCCAGCGGCATCGCTGGATGACGAGCGATCCGAAATCGGGCGGCGTCGCGCTATAGGCCAGCCGCTCTGGGTGGTTGTACAGCGTCCAGCCATTGGCCATCAGGTCGACGGTCGATTCTGTGTCCTCGATCACCGTGCGATCTTGGATATAGCGCCGGACGGTCTTGTCGCCTTCCTGCGCTTCGACGCCGATCTCCTCCAAGGCGGACTTTCTCAGCAGCGCGTTCGCGCCGACCCAGAAGGTGGCGCCGAATTGGGTGAAGCCTTGATGGATCAGATACTGAATGTCGGTCGTGGCGCCGGCGGTGCGTTCCAGGATGCCGGGGGCGTTGGGGAACGCGCTATAAGGGGTTTGGGCGACGGCGACGCGCTCATGCCCTTTCTGTTCCATCATTTCGACGAGAGTTCGCGCATAGCAGGGCAGCAGTAGGCTATCGGCATCCAAGGTAATGACGTAGGGACTGTCGGGGATAAGGCGGCCCCCGGCGCCCTGCTCGGTTTCCACCAGATACAAGCCGTCTTTACGTGGGACGGGCTTGATGCACTTGCCCATAAGGCCTAGGAAACTGTTAAGGTTCATCGCCTTATTCGGCTCATGGGAGAGATTGCGATATTGTTTCCGCTCGAATACGTCGAACTTCGCGCTGAATCGGGCGATCAATTCTGCATAGGCAAATTCGATCTCCCGCCGAAGGCGTTCCGGGCTTGTGGCCGCAAGCTCCTTCCGGCGGGCAAACCAGCGCGCGGACTCCGCTCGGTAGCGCTGGGCCGGCTGGGACAGAATCTGTTCGACGAACCAGGCATCCGTATGGGATTCGATCGGCGATCGTTTAGCTTGATCCTCGAACCACTCGGCGGCGGAGGCATAGCAGTCCGAGAGGCGGACGCATTCCTCAGTCAAATCGGGTAAGCTATGAATTTCGCGGCACCGATACGCCGCTTGAGCCTCGACCATGAGCCGATGGGGGAAGGCAAGCAATGCCTGCAGATCGAAGGGAAGACTTCGCGCGGTCCACAAGGCCTTCTCGTCCTGTCTGGTCCTTGGCGCTGGAGGATCGTCCAGCAGCAGAACCACCCGTTTCTTGGGGTAATCTTGCAGCGCGGCTGATAAGAGCGTCTGGCGGATCACGGGAATCTCTTCCTTATATGACGGGACCAGGATGGTCAGACCCGGTGCCGCCGCGTGATCCGGCAGACGCTGTGGATAAGCTGCCGGGATGATTCGTTCCGCCAACCGCTTCCAGAATCCCCAGCGCGCAATTTCGTAACAGAGGTTTCCATAAACAAGGAAACCCGCAAGTGCGCCGAACAGCAACGCCTCCAGCACAAAGAAGAGCCGTCCTTCTTGCGCCGCGTCCCAGGCGGCGGTACCGGTCGACCAGAGCAGAAGCATGGCGGCGCTCCCCGACACGGCCAGTGAGAGTTGGGTGAGACGGAGTTCGGTTACAGCTTTAGAAGGGAATGATTTGCGCATCTGGTTTCGGTCGGCACGAATCCCTTTGGCAATCTGTGTGCCGGAGGATAGGGCGGAAGCGTGCGTAAAAAGTCCTGCCATTCGATGGGTCGATCGTCAGAGAGACTGTAGGATTGTAGGTAAGGCCAGCCAAACTGCCTCAGCCTGAGGCTACCTTGCTAGGCCAAACTGTTTTTTAAAGACGTTGGCTGCCGATGTCACGAGGGGAGAAGTCAGAGCGGATTTCTCTGGAATCGCTGCCTGACCAGTTTCTCGACAGCTTTGAAGTGCCGTTCCGGCAGATTCTTGAATCGACGGCGACAGTCGGCAAGGGCCTCCTCAGCCGAAATGAACGGTTCGATGACGGACAGAAGATGGTCATGATAGCCCGCCAGCTTGAGTTCCACCGCCCGCAGGTGACAGGAGTCGTCGGCGATGGCGAGCGCGGCTTCGGCATGGTCGCCGTCGGCCTCCACGAGCGCTTGAAAACAGAGACCCTTAAGACGTTGAGTGACGGTGCTGCGGTCCCACCCGAGTTGTCTGGCTGTCGCTTGCATGTCGAATCCGTGCTGTCTGAGGCAGTTCAAGACCGCGGCATCGCCGGCTGTATCGGGAAGAGAGGCGGCTTGAGCTCGGCCCGTTTGCTGGAGGGCGGCCGTCCTTTCGAGAGCAAACGCCTCTTTAGTCAAGAGGTGATCGTCGCTCAACGCCACGGCCCGTTCGAGGGCATGACGCAGTTCCCGTACGTTTCCAGGCCACCGATACTCGGCCAATGTGTCGAGGGCCTCGTTGGTTAATTTCGGGACAGGTTTTCCCATTTGAACGGCGAGCTCGGCGAGACAGGCGTCCGCGATGGCGGGGATGTCGCCTGGTCGCTCGCGTAACGGAGGCAGGTGGAACACGAGTCCGTTCAGTCGAAAATACAAATCCTCCCGGAACCAACCTTCCGAGACGCCTCGTTGAAGATCCCGATTGGTGGCTGCCACGACTCGGACGTCTACGGTTGTCGGCAGCGTGGCGCCGACCCGATAAAATGATTTTTCCTGGAGCACGCGCAGTAGCTTGCTTTGCTGATCGAGGCGGAGGTCGCCGATCTCGTCCAGGAAGATGGTCCCCTGATTGGCCAGTTCGAAGTAACCCCGCCGGTCCGCCGTGGCGCCGGTGAAGCTGCCCTTCATATGGCCGAATAGTTCGCTTTCGAAGAGCTCCGGAGAGATCGCCGCCATATTGACGGCGATGAACGTTTTCGCCGCTCTCGGACTCATCCGGTGCACGGCGCGGGCGAAGAGTTCCTTCCCCGTACCAGGCTCCCCCAGGAGCAGGACGGTAAGGGGGGATTTGGCCCCGTTTTTTAAATCTCGGAACTGTTTGAGAAGCCCTGCATGCTGCGTGACGATCCCTAATTGACGGCATTCCTTGCGGAGGGATTCGAGTTCGCCGTCTCCAAGAACGGTAGAGACCATGCTGGCCGTCTTGAGATCGTGCAACTGCCGTTCAAGCTGCTCGAGTCGGCTGCGGGCGAGGTTTTCCTGTTTGTGCGCTTCGGCGACCTGCGCTCTCATGGATTCGGCGACTTGTTCCAATTCTTCCCTCCGGGTCGAGGACTGCGCGGCCGCCGTTCTCGCGGCCTCTAAGTCTTCCGCCAGAGCCTCAGCCCGATTCTCGCGGAGTACAAGCGCCTCCCGCACCGCCACAGCATCCTGGCGGACCCGCAGTATGTCCCGCTCCAGCATCACCATCCGCTGATGGGCGGTCAGATGAGCCCAGGCCGTGACGCTGCCGAAGACGCAGAGGCCCGTAATGAGCGGAAGAGCCAACGGCAGGACCAGATGCAGACCCGGCAACGCGCCTACTGTGAGGCCGAGATAGGCGACGACGACGCCTCCGGATAAGACGATCCCTCTCGCGCCGCGAAAGCATAAGAGGCACCATGTCAGCATTGATCCAAGTAGCCACGCGAGAGTGAAACGACTCCAAGACCCCAGGGGACAGAGCGCATTATCGGTGAGCAGGCTGTTGACGAGGTGGAGATGCGCTACGATGCCGCTGATCGAACGTCCGGTCGGAATCAACCAAGGGTCTTGTGGCATCGGCTGGGGAAGTATGACGACCACCTTGTCCTTGAACCACTCGCCGAGTTGCCGGTCATCGCCATGTTGCAGCCGATCCCAGACCGAAGAGATGGGCACGATCGGGAAGGCCGACAGGGTTCCGTCGCCCAGAAAATTGATCAGGACCGGCCTCGCTTGGCCTGTGAACGGCGAGTCTCCATCGAGAGATTTCGCGGGGCGGGAGAAATCGTACAGCAACGAACCAAACGCCGGAACCGACCCGCTTCCCGTTTCAAGAAGTAAAGGAATCCGGCGCGCGACGTGATCTTGTTCGACGGTCATCATGAGGTGGCCGAACTGCGCCGCACCGGACATGATTCCGGTGTCGGGACCCTGAGGAAAGACTACCGGGGCTGCGGAAACGACGGCCTCCGCCAATAGGGCGTCGCTGGCGGCTCCTCCCAGGTGGGCCGGACCGGCCTGGTCAGGACGAAGATCGACTCCGATGGCTGCGGCACCGGACTCATGCGCCGTGGTGATCAGCCGAGCCAGGACCGCCCGATCCCATTGCCCCGATCCAAACAAGTTTTCGCTGGCAGGGTCCCGCGAGATGATCGTCAGGGACGAGCTTGCGGCAAGTGGAGCCCTCCGGTTCAACCACGTATCGTATGCGGTCCATTCGAGCGAGGTAAAGGTGGCTGGTGCGACGGCCAAAACAAGGTTCGCTACACCTACGGCAAGAAGGCCGATCGTGATTGCCTGGATCGGGATCGAGATGATGAAAAGACGCCAGAGCCTTTGCGGTTCGATCATGGCTGAAGACTCAGCGCCTCGAGCAAGGACTTGCTCTCTTGCTTCGACAGGCCCTTCAGCATCGACTTGGCCTTCTGTCGATCAGCGGGGATTCCAAGCCCCTTTGCGTAGATGCGGGCCATATGTCTTCTAGCCGGGAGGAACCCATCGGCAGCGGTCGCCTCCAAACACGCCAGTATTCTCTTGTTGTAGGGCGCAATCCATGGTTGCCGGCCCGACTCATAGAGTCCGGCCAACTCGGCTTGAGCGGGTTCGCTCATGGCATAGGCCTCGGCGAGCAACGTTTCGAAAGCCTGATCCGCTCGGTTTTCCTGAAGCAGCCTCGATCCCAATGCCTCGTCGGCATCCGACCGAATGTATTCGGGGAAGTCGTCCCATAGCTTCACACGGTACGAGCGGAATCCTTCCAGCGCGTCCTTTCTCCGCCGCTCGGGGTGATCCATAGAGAGCGCCTGGCGTCGCAGTTTGGAGAGAGACTCGAATGCCGGTTGATGGCCGAGCTCGCCGGCTTTCATCCACCAGAAGATCGCCAGTCGAAGATTTTGTTCGACTCCCGATCCGGTCTTGTAGGCGTTTCCGAGGAAGAATCGAGCCTGGGGAACGCCGCCTATAGCCGCCTCTTCCATAAGCTGCGCGGACTCCTGCTCCTGATTCGTAAGTTTCAATAAGAGAGCCAGCCTGTAGCGCGCGTCCGGGAAGGAGGGGTGGAGTTCGAGTGCTTGCCGGTAGGACTCAACGGCGGCTTTGATGTTTCCCGACGAATATTGCGCGCTGCCCAGGGTGTAATAGGCTTGTGTCTGCCCGGGATCCAACCGGACGGCTTCCTTCAGCACGGAGACGGCCGCGTGCCATTGCTGCTTGGCCATGAGCAGGATGCCGAGTTGCAGGTGCGCGCTCGCGTCGTCCTGATCGAGTTTGATTGCGATACGGCATTCTTCTAGAGCGGCGTCGAACTCGCCGAGTCGGTAGAGGGCTTGCGCCAGCTTTACCCGCGCGTCCGCATCGTCCGGCGAGGCGCTCACGGCGGCCCGTAATTCGCCGAGAGCGGTCAACGCGTCTTGCACGCCTTCCCGGACCGACTCCGACCGGCCATGGCCGTCGGAGGAGACTGCACCCGGAGGCGGACTCTCGACGATAGCTGGAGTCGGTTGCTCGTCGGATAGTTGCGCGGCGGCAGGCTGAACGGCACAGGCGGCCACGGTCGAGAGTAGTACGGTCACCGGCAGCCATCGGGGATACATCGGATCTTAAGACTCTCCTCGCAGGCCAGGCTTGCGGCCACCATTATAGCATTCACCGGCGGCGCCATCTGAGGCGAGTTCCGGGGACGATTGCCGGCAGGTCAACGAAGCTTGGCGATCCCTGCGTTAATGCGTTGAATCCGATCAAGGAGTTCCGAGGGTGTCGGCTGGATGGGTTTGTGCTGGACGCGCCAGATCGGTTCAAGGGGAGCCGGATCGCTCGTCAGACGGGGAATGACATGCCAATGGATGTGAGGCAGTTGGTTGCCCAGCAGTTCGTAGTTGATCTTCTTAGCATCGAATATCTGGGCCAGAGTTCTTGCGATCAGATTGACTTCTTCCATGAGTTGGCTGCGTTCAGCGGAAGCCAAGTGAAACAGTTCCGTGGCATGTCGCTTGAGCAATACGACGGTCCACCCACGAAAAAACTGGTCGTCGTGGAGGTAGGCTTTCGACAGCCCGAGATCCGCGATCAAATACTCTTTCCCGGGCCAGAATCCGCTGCAGGCTTTGCAGTGACTATCGGTCATGTCCGCGAGCCTTTCGCCATTCTTCCTCGGTAATCACGCCCTTCTTGATGAGCAGTTGAATCAGCTTCTCGGTCTGCTTGTCCGCCTGCGAGGGTACCGGGGCGTGCGGCGTCTGGGAGGGCTGCTGTTTTGATTCCGGAGGCGGCCGCCTGCTCCCGTAAACTTTAAAGGAGGGCGTGAAGACCGCCACATAGTCCTTGTTGCGGATACGCACAAACACGGGTTTACTGTCGGTCTGCGGGGCCAGGTCAGGCCCGTTGCCCGCTGGAATCTTGAAGAACGGTTTCCCGTCGTCGGTTTCCCCGTCCTGTCCTAGGACCTCGAAGCGGCTGAGGATGGTCTCGCTCTTCAGGGGTTCCCGCTCTTCTCCGGCCAGGTTCGTGATTTTATCGAGAACGACGATCAAGGAATCGGCGATCAACGGTTCCGAGGTTTGGTTCCTCACGCTCACGTCGTATTGGTACTCGCTGGTGAAATTATCACGCCCCTTGAGGGTGATGATCGTATGGGCTTTGCCGGTGAGGTCCGTGAGTTGATCGATAGGGGACGCGAAAGACTCGACCGCCGCCGTGAGCATTCCCGTGAGGAGAACGATGTCGGCGAGACAGGCATGGCGCGACCGTCGGTTCGTCTTCATGGGCATCATCCGTTGAGTCATGCCGCCGTCGGCGACGGTGCGGAGCATAGCAAACTTGCGAAGCTTGAGCGAGCCCCGTTACCTTGACAGCGCAGGGGTCGGCGGATATTCTCCCTTCCCTGGTATTCGGAATTCTATGGCCTCCACTGCCGACGGTCGCGCCCCGCTCATCGTATCCCGCCTGCTTGTCGGGCGGCTGATGCGGCTGTACGACTATCCCCATCCGCTTAAACGAGGAACGACCATTCGCGGCTACGACCGTCCTCATGCCGTCCGCACGGCCCGCATGTGCGCGGCCGTGGCTTCGGCCTTGGGTCATGACGCGGACCGAGTCCGCCAGTACCAAATCGCTTGTCTGTTGCACGACTTGGGCCGGGCAGGTCTCGATCGTCAACTCTTCGGGAAGATTTGGTCTTGGGCCAAGGCGCACGGTATTCCAACCAGACCGCGTGAATGGCGGGCCATACATCCTGAAACCGCCTATGGGCGGGAAACCGAGGCCTTTGTGTCGCGGTATCGCAAAACGCTCGAGGCGGAGGGAATCGCGCTTACACCGTGGGCCAGAGAACAGGTTGAGATGCGACTGGGGTACGCGCGTCGCCTGGCGCGTCGGCTCCGCGCCGCCCGTCCGTCCCTCAGGCGAATGAGCGTGCGATGGCACCCCTGGATGCAACAGGTGATGCTCTATTACTACTACCCTGAAAAACTGAACGCGGCGAAGCCATGGGTCAAGCAGTTGGCGGAGATTCTCGTGGCGTGCGAACAGTTCGAAGCGTACAGCAATCAGCGGCGGGGACGGGACTATTACGTCCGTAAAAAAGAAACCATTGCCGACGCGTTCACATATCTCGAGAAATTAGAGCAAGAGGGGATTCTGAGCGCACCGGTTATGAAGACCTTAAAGCGTCTGGCTGCGCGAGGCGAGTTCGACGGGATCATCGCTGAGGCGCGCGGGCATCGGCTGACGACCCGCGAGCGGGCGATGCTCAGGAAGATCGGAGCGGACGCGTGGCGGTAAGAACGGTACCGCTCCGCGTCGATATGCGCGGGGACACCCAGATTGAGAACGTGACGAGGCCGGTCCGCGAAGCGTTGGCCGGCTCAGGCTTGACGGCAGGGATCTTGACCGTCTTTGTCAAGCACACGACGGCGTCCGTCATGATCATCGAAGATGAACCGGGTATTCGAGCTGATACGGCCAAGTTCTGGGATCGTATCGTGCCGGCAGACCCCACTTGGCAGCACAACACCAGGAATCCCGGCGAGGACAACGGTCACAGCCACCTGCGGGGCCAGTTACAGGGTCCATCCGTGACCATTCCGTTTTCACAAGGCGCCATGTCGCTGGGAACCTGGCAGCAGATCGTCCTGGTGGATTTCGACACAAGAGCCCGCACGCGCGAAGTCGTAATTCAGATTATGGGCGAATAGATAATGATGAGGCGGCTGCCGATCGTATCAGTCTGGGCGTTTGCGCTGAGCTTTGTCGCGGGTGCGAGCTGGTGGGTTGCCGGCGCGGCCGAATGGGGGAAGCCGTTGGGCGCGGCTTACGACGGGCCGGAGGGAAGACCGAGAGTGGTCACGCCCCCGCCGCTGGAGCTGGGGCCCGATGAGCGCTCCACGATGTCCGTGTTCGAACGGGCCTCCAAGTCCGTCGTCTTCATCGCGAATACGGCCATTCAACGGGACATCTGGTCGTTTAATGTGATGGAGGTCCCTCAGGGGTCGGGGACCGGATTTGTCTGGAACAAGCAAGGCCACATCGTAACCAACTTTCATGTGATTTACGGCGCGGATACGATTAGAGTGACGTTGGCCGACCGCAGCGAGCACCAAGCCAGGCTGGTAGGAGCCGACCCCGACCACGATCTTGCGGTTCTTCAAATTCAGGCGTCTGAGGAGTCGCTCTTCCCCGTTCTCGTCGGCAGCTCGAACGATCTGCGGGTCGGACAAAAGGTGCTTGCCATCGGCAATCCCTTCGGCCTCGACCATTCCCTTACGACCGGCGTGGTCAGCGCGTTGGGGCGGACGATCAAGTCGATGTCGAATCGAACCATCGAAGGCGTCATTCAAACGGACGCGGCGATCAATCCTGGAAATTCCGGCGGGCCGCTGCTCGACGGCGTCGGCCGGCTCATAGGAGTAAACACCCAAATCGTCAGCCCCAGCGGCGCATTTGCCGGGATCGGGTTTGCCGTGCCGGTCGATACGGTCAACCGAATCGTGCCGGAGCTGATCAAGCACGGGAAGATGATCCGGCCGGGGCTTGGAGTCTCTCTCGTGCCGGACGCGATGGCGAAGCGTTGGGGCGTCAAAGGGTTGGTGATCGGCAAGGTGACGCGGGGCGGCGCCGCTGAGCGGGCCGGACTTCAAGGTGCCCGAGAAACCATCCCGGGGCGGATTGAGTTGGGCGACGTTATCGTCTCGGTCGACGGCAAGCCGGTGGCGACGGTGGACGATTTGATGGACGTCATGGAGGGAAGAAAGGTCGGCGACCGCGTGACCGTCGACGTGCTTCGGGCAAACCGGAAAGTATCGGTGACGGTGACGTTACAGGCCGTGAATTAGCCCTCGGAAAAGCGCACCGGCAGTATGGTAGGATCACCCGTCGTCAGTTTGGAGGACTCTCGATGAGTGACCCCCGATCGCACGAGTCGCGCCAAGAAGAGCTGAGAAGCGCGGTCGGAGAAGCCGGCCGGCCCGGTTCCGACCCACTCGACTTGATCGAACAATGCCTTGCCTCGTTTCCTGACGGCGACCCCCGCCAGAAGCTCCTCTACAGATTGCGGCATGCCGTGATGCTTGCCCAGACTGCGACTGAGCAGCGGGAACTGGAATTCAAGAAAATCAGCGACGTCGTGGCCAAGCTCACGGCGCCGGCGAACAGGATCGGCACGTTGCTGGAAGTCCCTGGCGAGGGGCTTGCCAGAATCCTGGTGGGCGGCGCCGAGTATTACGCCAACGTGGATCCTCGCGTGGCGCCGGCCGAACTCAAGATCGGCGCGCAGATATTGGTGAATGAAGCCTACGCGGTCGTTAAGACTCTTGGCTACGACAGGAATGGACCGATTCTCAAGCTGGCCGAGGCGATGGCAGACGGACGATTGAGATTTGAGCAGGAGATGGGCCGGCAATCGCTCATCTTGCAGAGGTCGACCGACTTGGTCGGGGTCGAGCTCAAGGCGGGAGACGAAATCCGGATTGATCCCAGCCTGCGCGTCGCCGTCGAGAAATTGGAGAATCGCAAAGCGAGCAAGCATGTGCTCGATGAAGTGCCGCAGGTGTCGTGGGATCAGATCGGCGGGCAGAAAGACGCGATCGATGCCATCCGGAAAGCCATCGAATATCCGTTGCTCCATGCGGAGACGTTTGAGAAGTTCAAGTTCTCACAGCCGAAGGGGTTTCTCCTGTATGGTCCTCCCGGTTGCGGCAAAACTCTCATCGGCCAAGCGGCGGCGGGGAGTCTTTCGAAGCTGGTCAGCGAGTCGAATCAGAGGGCGGGAGCGGGCGCGGACGCGCCTTCCCCTGTGACCGGCGGAACCTTCCTGCATGTGAAAGGGCCGGAGATCCTGAACATGTGGCTCGGCGAGTCCGAGCGGATGGTGCGCGATCTGTTCGCCCAGGCCCGGGCGAGGAGAAAAGACGGAGCACTGCCCTTCATCTTCATCGACGAAGCCGAGTCCATTCTAGGAACCAGGCGGGCGATGCGGTCGTTCAACATCTCCAATACGCTGGTGCCGATGTTCTGCAGCGAGATGGACGGCATCGAATCGCTCCGGGACGTCGTGATCATTCTGGCGTCGAACCGGCCCGATTTGATCGATCCGGCGGTGCTGCGGCCGGGCCGCATCGATCGGAAAATTAAGGTGGCTCGTCCCACGCGGGAAGCGGCCGCCGAGATTCTCCGGGTCTATCTTAATGAAGACGTGCCGTTGGATGCCGAGATGCTGGCCCACTCGGACGGAGACAAGACCGCAGCCGTAGCGTTCTTGGTGGAGCAGATGGTGAGCGCAATATTTGCTCGCACGGACGACAACCGCTTGTTGTCGGTCCGTCTCCGTAGCGGCCAGACCAAAGTTCTGTATCGTGGCGATTTGGTGAGTGGCGCGATTTTGTCCTCGATCGTCCAACGCGCGAAAGAGAAAGCCATCGAGCGGACCATCCAGTGCGGTGCGTCGGCCGGTGTAGGAACGAGAGATCTGCTGGACGGTCTAGCGGAGGAGTTCAGAGAGGGCGAGATGCTGCCGCCGGACGACGCTGCGGAGGAATGGTTGAAGTTGCTCGATCATCATCCTGAACAGGTTGTCGGCATCTCTTCTTTCCGGAGAGGCCGGCAATCGGAAGAGCGCTTGGTGAACCAGATTATTTGAAAGCGTCGCTCGTTTCTAGTCTCTCGGACCTCGCAAACGGACGACGCTTCACGAGACACGCTTCACGGTCTTATGCGCCTTTTCGGCATTGAAACCGAATATGGAATCACGCGCGACGATTTGAAGGAGGTCGATCCTGTCGTCGAGTCGATGGAGCTGGTTCGCGCCCATCTGACCGCCTCCTTCGAGCGTCGCTGGGACTACGCCGGCGAGGATCCCCATGAGGATGCCCGCGGATTCCGTGTGTCCGGATTGGCGCAAGACAAAGAAGAGGATGAGTTCGCGAAGGTCGATGCCCATCGGCCGTTTTCGTTCCATGACATGAAGAGCGACCTGGTGCTGCCGAACGGCGCGCGGTTCTACAACGATCATACCCATCCGGAGTATTCGACGCCGGAGTGCCGAACGTTGAAGGATCTCGTGGCGCAGGATCGTGCCGGTGAGCGCATCGTGCAGCGGGCGGCCGATCGGCGAAACCTGGCGCTGGGCGGTGCGCATCTGCAGCTGTACAAGAACAACACGGACTTTCACGGCCACAGTTATGGCTGTCACGACAACTATCTCGTGCCGCGTTCCGTGCCGTTTCCCTCGTTGGTCGCGGGGCTCATGCCGTTCTTGGTAAGCCGTCAGGTGATCGCCGGGGCCGGGAAGGTCGGAGTCGAGGCGCAGGAGTCCGGACTCGTGCCGGGCCGGTACCAGCTCTCCCAGCGGGCCGACTTCATGGAGACGGAATTGAGCGTCGATACGATGCACAATCGGCCGATCCTAAACACGCGGGACGAGCCGCATGCCGACCGAAATAAGTATCGGCGCCTGCATCTGATTATCGGCGACGCGAACATGTGCGAATACGCGACGGCCTTGAAGGTCGGAACGACCATGCTGGTGCTCCGATTGATCGAACAAGGCGTTGCGCCGACCATTGAAATCGATCAGCCCGTCGCCGCGGTGAAACAGGTTTCGCGAGATCCGGATCTAAAGACTGCGGTGCGGCAAAAAGATGGGCGGACCCTTTCGGCATTGGACATTCAAACGCGTTACCATGAAGCGGCCGAGCGGGCGCTCTTCGGGTCCGACGAGGAAACGGACTGGATTGTGAGGGAATGGGGCGAGACGCTGCGCCTGCTTACCCACGACCGCTCACAGTTGCTCGGAAAACTCGATTGGATCACGAAGCAGTGGTTGTTGGAGACCTTTGCTCGGGAAGAACGGTTGTCCTTGGACGATCCGTGGTTGGTGAGTTTGGATCTGGAGTATCACAATGTGCATCCGGACCGTGGGCTCTATTTGGGGCTCGAAGCCGAAGGGAAAGGCTGGCGTTTGACGAAGGAGCCGGATGTCGAGGCGGCGCTCTTGGCCGGTCCCTCCGATACCCGCGGAGGTCTGCGGGGACTCTGTGTGCGGCGCTTCCCTGATCAAATCGCAGGGATACAGTGGGAACGAATACAATTTTCCGGAGGATTGAGGAGCAAGGCGCTTGAGATGGGTGATCTCTTTGACCCATCCGAAGTGCGGGATTGTGTTGCGGTCTTTGAGCAGGCGGCGTCTCCCGTAGAAGCCTTGACAGCGTGGAAAACTCGAAAGGACAAGAAGTCATGAAGGATCACATGATGCCTGAACGACGAGAAGGTCCGGTCGATCCGATGCCGAAACCGCCGGGTCCCGAAGAAGGCGGCGGGCCTCGCAGGCCGGAAACCGGCTCGCCCGAGAAAGACAATTTGTTGAGACGGATGAGGAAGGTCGATCCGAAACAGGCGGAACGGTATCGGCAACGAACGGGAGAGTAGCGCCATTGGTCGATCATCATTCGTCATTCGAGACGGATGGAACGATTGACCGGTGACGATTGACGATTGACGGGGTGAGAGATGGGAATGCAGGGCGATTTGTTTCAGTTGCTGAAGGAACAAGGCTATCAGTTGGGAACATCGGCTGTCGCGAACGGCCGCGAGTTTACGACCGCCACCACCATTCTAGCTTTCAAGTACCGTGACGGTGTCTTGGTAGCGGGCGATCGCCGCGCGACGGCGGGCAACATGGTGATGTATGACCGGACAGATAAGGTTCTTGAACTTGACCGATACAGCGTGATGGCGATCGCCGGTGTGCCGGCTACGGCCTACGAGATGGCGAGAATTCTGGAACATTCCTTTAAGTACTACCGCCGCACTCAGTTGCAAGAGTTGAGTTTCGAGGGAAAGCTTCGGGCTCTGTCGAAGTTGCTCAAAGAGAACGTCGCCGCAGCGTTGGCCGGAACCGGAGCCGTTGCCCCGATTTTTGCCGGCTATGACGCCGAGCAGGAAACGGCGAAGATCTATTTTTACGATATCTTGGGCGCAGAGTTCGAAGGAGTCGAATATGCCGTTTCCGGCTCAGGGTCGCCCACGATTCGGGGAATCCTTCATTATTTGAACACCTGGGGCGGACAGCCGCTCGGCGCGATGCCGGAAGAACATGCTGCGATACAGGCATTGCGGCTTCTGACGAGCGCGGCGGAATTTGACAGCGCGACCGGTGGGGTGAATCGTGAGGCGAACCTCTATCCCGTGATCAAGTTTATTACTGGTTCCGGTGTGCGAACGATGACGGACGCCCAGCTTAAACCTCTCTTTGAAACAAAGGTTTCTCGTCATGTATGAAGAACCTTATCGTTGGGTCGAAGCTGTCGGTAATCGCCGAACCTATCTCGATGAGCAATTCAAGCAGGGCAGCCCGGTCGTGGCATTGGCCTACGATGCGGGCATTGTGCTTTTGACGGTCAGCAAGGGGACCCCGAAGCTCTATGAAATTTACGATCGTCTCGCGTTGGGCGGGATGGGCCATCCCGCCGATTTGGAGAAGCTGCGATTTACGCTGTTGGAGATGGCGCACGTCGAAGGATTCAACCGTTCCCCATCCGACGTCACCGGCAGCCGGATGGTCAAGTACGGTATTGCGCCGGTAATCAAGCAGGCGTTCGAAGAAGTCTTCAAGGCGCCGTTCATCGTAAAGATTCTGCTGGCTGAGTTAGGTCACAAAGCAGGAAAAGATTCTTTCCTCGTCGTCAACTACGACGGGACCTTCGAGGAAGGCGGTCGGTGTGCGGTGTTGGCGGCGAACCAATCGGTCGAACAAGACATGGTCGCCTATCTGAGAAACTTTCAGGACGGCGGGTCGTTGGAGCAGGCGCTGGGGATGGCGCTCAAAGCTTGGGCTTTGGGTGATCGGGCTCAGCGGAAAGCAGGAGAGGAATCGGCGTCCGTTGTCGAGAAGTCAGCCGAACGGGCTTCCCGTCCGGAGGAAGAGGCCGCGCTGTTGGCGCATCTTCGTGAAACGGTGGCGGAGAAAACCATCGAATGCGTCCTGCTCGACCGTAGCCAGTCCGGTTCGTCGAAGTATCGGACGCTGGCGGCCGACGAGGTCGGTCGGCTGCTGCCGAAAGAAATCCGCCCGGCTCGGTCCTAGCATCATGTTGAACCGGATTTTTGGGTTGGAGACGGAATACGGTCTCCTCGTTCATCAGGATCGCCCCGACCATTCCCCCACCTGGTTTGCGCACAAGATTAGAGACCACCTCTTTCACGTGCGACGCCAGGGTGTGCTCGATCTTCATCATCGCGGCCATGATGAGCCTCCGGGCAACGGCGGGTTTCTGACCAATGCCGGGCGCGTCTATCTCGATATGGGCCATCTTGAGTACGCCTCGCCTGAGTGCCAGTCGCTGACGGATGCGGTTGCCACCGATCGCGCCGGCGACCTTCTTCTCCAGCAAGCCGTTCATGATCTCGGCCTTGCAGATCAGCTATCCCTGATCAAGAACAACGTGGACCACGAAACGGATGCGACGTTCGGATCTCACGAAAATTACCTTGTGACGCGCCGGTTTCCTTTCAGCCGGCGAGGGCTCGCTCCGCTCGTCACTTTTCTCGTGACTCGACAGATCTTCACCGGGTCCGGCCGCATCGGGGCCGCAGGCCCGCAGGATGCCTGGATTCAGATGGACCGCTTGATCGTTCCGCGGACCCTGATGAGGCATCCTTCGGCGGCGGTCCAACCGCCGTTCCAGCTTTCACAGCGCGCAGACCACATCGTGAACGATTTCTTCGAGTGGGTGCAGCAGAATCGGGCCATCGTGAATACACGCGACGAGCCGCTGGCGGATCCCAACCAGTATCGCCGCATTCACCTGCTGCTGGGCGACTCCAACATGGCGGAGATAGCCACGGCCCTGAAGCTCGGTACGACCGGACTGGTCTTGCAATTGATTGAGGAAGGCCACGCTCCCCGTGATTTGGAGATCAGCGAGCCGGTTGAAGCACTCCAGGAGATCTCGCAGGACCAAGAGCGTCGATGGTTGGTCCAGTTGCAGTCGGGTAAGACGATGCCCGCTATCGACATTCAAGAACAATTTCTCGCTGCGGCGCAGGTGCACTGTCGGGGACAGGATGAAGAAACCGACTGGGTGCTGAAGGAATGGGAGGCGGTGTTGAGAGACCTGCGGACCGATTACACGAAGCTTGTGGGAAGAGTGGATTGGGCTTCGAAGCTCTGGCTGTTGGAGTCCTTCCGCGAGGCGGAGCTGTTGGCGTGGCACGATCCAATGCTGAAGAGCCTTGATCTTGAGTATCACAACTTGAACCGGGCAAAGGGGCTCTATTTTGGGTTGCTGGAAGAGGGACGGGTTCCTCGACTGACGACCGACAAGGCGATCGAGCTTGCGACCGATCATCCGCCGCGCAATACCCGCGCCTTTGGACGAGGTGAGTTGATCCGCCATCTCTTGAACGTACCTTCCGACTCGGAGGAGTCGAGACAGGCTGAAAGATACTTCCCCTCCTACGTTATCAACTGGTCGATCTTTCAACTCAGGGGGCAGGCCCCGTTCCCGATGCCGGACCCGTTCAAGACGTATGCGCAGGAAGTTAGAAGCCACCTCTCTCCCGTATGACAGGGCCTTGCCTGAGCCCGTCGGCTCGTTAACGTGTTGAAAACACAGACTGTCTTCCCACGATGCTAAGCTTCATAGTGACCCGGCGGTATCTGCTATACAGGGCTGGGAGGAGGTTCACATGAAGGCACGCAAGTGGATGATGGAATATGGAGTGGGAATGCTTCTCGCGGTGCTCTGCGCCGTCGTGCTTGGCCATCTCCCGTTGTTCCGTGAATCGACCTTGGGGAAGATGCACGCATCGGATCTCGCCCAATTCATCGGCTACGGGGGTGCCATGGCGCTGGCGTGGCTCGGGGCGCGGCAACTCGCGGCGGAACCGCCAGAAGACTGGAAGTGGCTGTCGCCCTATAGGGCGATGATTCTCCCGGTTGTCACGCTGGCCATGGTGGGACTGGCTTATCAAGTTCTGCTATATGCCTGTGATCCTTTCCTGGGTAAGGCGGCGAAGGAGATTTACAACTGGGTCTTCGTTCTCGGGATCATTACGGCCTGTGTGTGGGTCATCATGACCTGGATGCAGAAATGCGTGCCCCAGGTTGCCGCGATGGAAACCCGCCGGTTAAGGAAGGCCGCCTAACCCTCGCTCGTTCTGCCTGACCGTCCGGCGCCGGACGGTCAGGCGCCGGACCAGCGTCCCACCATCACATCGACGATTCGATTTTCCACCCAAAACTGGTCTTCCCGGCTTCGCCGCGGCTGGAAAAATCCGCAATGGCCGCCGTAACGAGGCGCAATGAGGCGAATCGCCGGATTGTGTTGGAGCGCGGGTATTGCGAACATCGGGTAGGGAATGAAGGGATCGTCTTGAGCCGTGATGATGGTGGTCGGAACGGCGATCGAACCGAGCATATGGCGGGCGCCTGCGCGGTCGTAGTAATCGGCGCCGTTTCGATAACCGCCGTCTGGCGCGGTATAGCAGTCGTCGAAAACGCTGATCCGCTTGATGCGGTCGAGGCCGTTGAGGTTCCAGCGCCCGGGCGTGAGCGCGGCCTTTCGCCGTAGGCGCGACTTGAGCCGCGAGAGGAAGTGCTGATGATAGATCCAATTCCTCGGCTGCTCCAATTCAACCACACATTGTGTCGGATCGATGTTCGGGCAAACGGCGATCGTGCCGACCAAGGCAGGTTGCGTGCGCCCGAATTCTCCGGCGGCTTTGAGCACAAGGTTTCCTCCCATTGAGTAGCCGACCAGCCAGATTCGAGGTAGTCCGTCCTTCTGCGCCAGTTCTTCGACGACAACTCGATAGTCCACGCTCAATCCGCTGTTGTAGAGCGTCGGTGTCAGGTGCTCGGTGCCGCCACAGGTGCGTTGGTTCATGCGAACGACGTTCATGCCGGCTTGATAAGCTTTGGAGGCAATCCCCCGCATGTAATGCGACTCGCTGCACCCTTCAAGCCCATGCACCAGGACTACAGTCGGTCTTGTCATCCGATCAGGTTGCCAGTGGCAGAGGCCTAGCAGTGCGGTCTCAGGCGCTGTCGTGAACAACCGACGTTCCGTCGGAAGTCCGTTCAGGAGGTGCTGTCTCGGCCAATAACGAGGGATCAGGGTCATTATATGCGGGTTCTTGAGCCAAAAAGGGGGGGCGAACTCCGAATGCGGACTCATGGGGCTAATCATACATGATCATCTACGCGCATCGTACTATAACCTAGTCCATAGAGGGCTTTGATGTCGGGGCTTAAGACGGACGGGACAATGTCCGATACCGTCGGGGAGAGCGATCTTGAGGAGTCATCATGTTGACTGCAATCGGAGATGTGATGCGGCGTGTCTACGAGCGAGGATGGATTACGACCAGAGATGGGAACATCAGCATGCGCAAGCGGAACGGGAAGTTTCTCTATATCACCCCTTCCGGTTGGCGAAAGACCATCGTCCATCCAGAGCATGTGGTGAAGCTGGAAATCGTGATTGATTCGGCGACCGGCAGGCCGATTCCTAAGGTCGGTGACGGGCAACAGCCGTCAGGTGAGCTTTGGATGCATTGGAATCTCCAGCGTGACTCCAAGAAGACGCGCACCGTGGTGCACGTCCACGCCACCCATGTCGTGGCCGCCATGTACGCGGGTGTCGATTTACAAGCGATGAGTACAGAGTTTCCGGAAATCTCTCGCTATACGCGGGTGGGGCGGACGGTTCCGGCCTTGCCGGCGCTCTCCCGAGATCTCGCCGACGCTACCGCGGACTGTTTCGGCCTTAGAAAAGACGGCAGCCTGGAATTCGACATTGTGGGCCAGGCCAATCACGGCGTTTGCGCTGTCGCTATGGACCCTTGGGCGGCCTACGAGCATATCGAGCGGCTGGATCACATCTGTGAGATCGTTCTCAAAAGCGGAGCCGCAACGCGTTCGTTCACCAAACAGATGTTTCCTCTGGCGGCGTAGGTGTCGTGAGTAAATACGAAGCGGGCTGT
>JBBILH010000025.1:0-17714 GCA_037445005.1 Nitrospira sp. | reverse complement strand
CGGCTTGCAGCCGACAGCCCGCTTGTCGTCTTGGCTCCCCGGGCAGGACTCGAACCTGCGACCAGCCGGTTACAAGTGCCCCGGTTTTTCAACCGGGCTTGGACTATCTCTTCACCCGCCTGTTTGATAACAGGAGAGGGTGTCGGGCGCTGGTGAGGCGTTATCGGATCGGCTCCTCAGCCTCTAGTCTCTGCACGTTCCTGCCTACTTTGTCCTTCGACCGTCTCTAGGACCGCCGTTCGGCAAGCTTCGCTCAGGATTCCCGTTCCGCCAGAGCGGGGACGGCTTCCCTGAATTCACCCGATGTTCAACCACAGTTTCCTGTGGAGGCTGCAATTGCTACAGCCGGCTGCTCTACCAACTGAGCTACCGGGGAACGATGATTCACTTGGAAGAGCAATGCATCTTAGCAAAACTGACCGGCGAAGGGGAACGCTTTTTTACCGGGACGAATTGAGGTTTAAGACGCGCAGGATTCCCGTCCCGCAAGGCCGCCGTAAGTGAAGGGCCGAGACGTACTCTTTTGAGACTTCAAGGGGTTGAACGATGCGAGATCGAAGGCGACAGGTATTTTCGGCGTCGAATTAGACGTCAAAGTCCTCGGTTTCGTCTTCACCGGATGATGCGTCGCTGTTCCCCTCTGCCAGTGCCGCGTAGTGCTTGGCCCAGGTCAGGTACAGATTTCCGCTGTCGCGCATGGTATCAGCGGCCTTGATGAGCTTTTCGACCAATTCAGGGTCTTTACCGGTGGCTTGGATAAGGGCGGCACGGCGTTCGATAGCCTTGGGATACTCAGCGATCAGGCCGGCGATTTCTCTGAGCAGTTCGTCCAGTACGTTATCTTCGCTTTCCATAGATGCCCCTTCTCCAGGGCCCAACAAAAAACCCCATAGCGAAGGCGCTATGGGGTTTCTCAAGGCGCTAGTGCGCTCGGTTAGCCTTGGTAGGCCTGCCCCAACGCCGCAGATTCTCCCTTTTTCGACATGAGTTGCCCCGTTGCGCTGACGGCCTGCATAACGATCGCCTGGTGCTTGGCCGCGTTGCACACGATGACGCAAAGCTCGCAACCCTTACAACGATCGATGTTCACCTCGGCGACCATCTTGGTTGAATTCAGGTCGAGACAGTTGGCTTCCGGGCAGTACATGATGCAGAGGCGGCAGCCTTTCTTGGCCGTACACTTCTCGTCGATAACTTGTGCAACGTTATACATCGATATGCTTCCTTTTTCGTTCCCTATGCGGCGACGGCCGGATTGCCGACTCGCAACTCGACCTTGTTCTTCTCGGCCCACTCGCTGGCGATCTCATAGGCCCGCTTCACGGTGGCCAGATTTTTCGCGAGCAACATCTCTTTCTTGGCGAATTTCTTCTTGATCGCTTCATCCAGCGAGGCCGTACCGCCTGAAGCGACGAACTTCTTGCCGAAGCGCTCCTGCAAGGCCCCATCCAAGGCTTCCATCGAGACGCACTTGGTGATTCCGGCAACCGAGCCGATCATCGTCATGTTGGTCGACAATTCGGTCCCCGCGATCTCGATGGCGAGCTCGGTGCCCGCGATGTAGAACACCGCGACGTTCAGATCTTTGAGGCGTTGGACGTCCTCCTCGGAAAGCAGGGACTGGGCGGAATTGATGATGACCACCCCGCCTTCTTTGATCCCTGAATAGAACGGCATCGTATAGCTCTTGCCCATCGTGATGACCTGGGGATGGAAGACTTCGATCACATCGGGGAACACCAGTTCGCCCCGGTCATAAATTCGCTCGATTCCGATCCTGCAGTAACTCTCGGCCGGTGCCATGCGTTTTTCGGCCCCGAAAAACGGATTGGAGATCGAAAACTTGCCGTCCTTATTGGCGGCCATGGCCATGACATGGGCTGCCGTGACGGCGCCCTGCCCCCCCAAGCCTGACATCCGAATGTTGAGCCTTTTCTTGATCATGGTAAGTAGCCTCCGGTCGATTACGCCTGGGTCTGTCCCGCCAATTGCTTCGCGGCGGCCTTGCGTTCCTTGTCCTTCGCAGCCAGTTCGTCCAGCAGCTGCTTGGCCGGTTCGCTGATAAATTCCTTGTAGGCAAACCGCTCGGTCGGCTTTTCCGAATCGCGCATTTCTTGAAGCCCTTCCATGCTGTTCTTACCGATCTCGAGAATGCAGGGCGTGTAGAGCTGAAGATAGGTAGGGCCGATTTCACGGGCTACGTGCACGGCGTTTCGGATGACCTTTTCGATCAGCGAGGGCTTGCTGACCGTGCATTGCACGACGTAGTGACAACCGGACTCACGGGCGATCTCCGGTAAGCGCACCTTGTCGAACAGCTTGCCGACCGGCGCCATCTTGGCGACGAAGCCTTTTTGCATGAGCCCGCTCTCTTGGCCGCCGGTGTTGGCGTAAAGCTCATTGTCGAAGCAGATGGTCGTGAATTTTTCCTGGCGGAACCAGGCTTGAAGCGTCATGTCGAGACCGATGTCCACGGTGGCGCCGTCGCCTGCCAGGACAACGACATCCTTGACGCGGCCGGGAAACCGGACGCTCAAGGCCCGCTTTAGTCCCGACGCGATGGCGTTCTGGTTGCCGAACAACGAATGGATGTTGTGGACGGCGACCATCGGGAATACGAGGCTGGTGCAGCCGGTGGAGCCGACCATGACCGTATCTTCCGGGTTGGGGAGCGAAGCCAGGATATAGCGGAACGCCATCGACTCGGGGCAACCGGCGCAGAGAGAGTGTTGCTCGATAAGTTCCTTGGCGTTACCGATGTCCTTCCAGCCTCGATCTTCCTTGCCGTAAGTTGCGCTCTTCACGAGGTCCTGATAGTCCGACGGCATGATGTCGTAGAGAGCCTCGGATATTCTAATCTTCTCTTTGCTCATGTGGCCTCCTTATGCCATACAGAAGGCTAAGGTCCAGGCCAAGGTTGAGTTGAAACCCAGCTCGGAGCTCGTCTCTTCTTAACCTTAGCCTTAACCCGAACCTCGTTTTGTCAACTTCCACGACCGGCCAGGGAGAAGGTCTTCATCCCGAGGGCCGTCTTGATTTCGGACACAATAATTTCCGGGGGCATCGTCATGCCTCCGCAAACGTGCGGGCCTGCATGGACGCGGTGATGATTCGGGATGGTGGCGCGGATTTCCTTGGCCAACCACCCGGTCACGTTGAATTCAGGAACGAAGATGTGCTTCGCATTCTTGGTCGCTTCGCGGATTTCCTCTTCAGGCCATGGTCGCAGCGTCTTCACCTTGACGAGGCCGCAACGCACGCCTTCGTCTTCTAACAACCGAATGGCTTCACGACCTTGTGAGACCGCGGTGCCGGATGCGATGATCATGATGTCGGCATCCGTGTTTTCCGTGTCGATGAGTCCATTGAGCCAGTGGATCGAATGCTTGCGGGAGCGCTCGACAGCCGCCCAGATTTCCTGTTGCCAACTCGCATGAGTTGCATAGCTGATGTAGTTGCTCTTCATGATGAAGGGGTCGCGCATCATACGCACCGGCGGGCACTCCATGTCCATACAGGGTACCGGCGACCGATAGGGATCGTACGGTGGTAGGCACATGTCGGCCGGCGTCAGGTTGACCACGTCCTTCGTGTGGGTCACGAAGAACCCGTCGCAGCACAGCGCCAGCGGCAAGTGCACGTCCGGCTCTTCCGACACCATGTAGCCCTTGAGAATCCAATCGAAGAAGTCTTGCGCGGTCTCCGCATGCCAGACCAGCATGCCGGTGTTCAGTAGGTAGGCGATTTCCAGCGTGTCCGGTTGAATCGACAACGGCGAGTTTATGCCGCGACAGGTGACAATCATTTGGATCGGGAGCCTGGCACCGGCCCACATGGGGAAGTTCTCCATAGCGCGCATCGTGCCCGGCCCTGCCGTCGTCGTGAAAACGCGGGCCCCGCCGAACGCGGCTCCGGCGCATTGCGACATGACGGCGAATTCGCTTTCTCCTCGGAAGTATTCTTTGACGTATCCTTCGGCGAAAAGTTCGCCGATCAACGCCGCCGCCTCGCTTTGCGGGGTGATGGGGTAGGCGATCATGACATCGCAATTGGCGCGGCGGATCGCTTCCTTGATGACTTCGCTACCCGTGTAGAAAGAAGGGGTTCGCGGAGCGTCATTAAGCAGTTTCCATGGATCCGTAATGGTCTGCCCCTTCTTGTTTTGTGTGCCGATGACCGAATTCGTCTCTGCCATGGTTCCAGCCTCCTTATCGCCTCCGTGATGGCCCGTCAGATCAGCTAGAGGCGCCGTTCTTGGCCGTTGCCAGCCGTGGTTGGACCGTCCCTTTCAACCGTTTCACTGTGTCGGCCAGTCGCATGATTTTATCGACTGAGGCGTCGCGGAAAGACAGCATGGCGTCCTCATGGCCGGCTTGCGCGCACATCGCGATGGTATAGCACGACGTTCCGCCGCGAATAATCTTGAGCGACAAATTCGCCTGGTGGCAATGCACGCCGATAAACATGCAGCAGTCGATCTTGTTGTGCCAAATGGTAAGATTCGGGTGGTTCGGATTGATTTCGACTTCGGGGTTGATCTTGGGATACTTAGGCCGGTAGTCGGGCATCGGAATGAGCATGGGTTTTTGGCCGGGCTGCACGCACTCTTTCAGGGTGTTGAATAGATGCCGGATGGCGGCGGCCTTTTTGGCCGCCTTTTCATTCCAAGCCCAGAGAACAAGAGGTCCGGGGAAGAGTGTGGGGACTCTTGCCATAAGAAACTGTTTGGCGGCTTCCTCATAAGCTTGCTCTTCCGGAACGATCACACCGTTGATATGCGCCTGACCGGGGTTCGGCAAGCAGATACCCATGCTTGCCGCAGCCGGTGGAAGAAAATGTTCAGGACCTGGCAGCACGCGATACTGGCTCATCAGAATTCTCTCCGCGCTACGGGGTTAAATTATAGATTTTTCGACGATCTGGGCCTCACTCAATCTAAGCTTTTTCACGGTCTCCTGCAACCTCGCAGAAGGCCCACCATGGGGAAATTTTGGGCCATCGAGGCAAACCGATTTAGGCCTTTTGTCCCAAGTATGCGAACGGCTGTGGTTTAGCGGCTACTCTTCAGAATGCTGGGCATTATAGGAGTGGCCTTTTTGCTGGGTCAACCCCCAATGGGAAGGGCAAGGATCCCCATGGTGGAGGAAAGGAGTGACGCTAAAACCCTTGCGAGACAATTGGTTGCCGGCTAGGGCAATTGTTCACAAGCCGTGATCGATCCTAGGACGCAGGCCCGCTCGAAATCGTCCTTTGCCATCCGGCCTTGAAGCCGGTTAACGTAGATCTTAGCCCTCCGGACCAAGGCTTCGGTGTTGGTGGGATCGACGCGAATGACAGTCGACAGGTCTTCAAGCGCCGGATCGGGACGGTTCAATTTCAACAGAATCTCACTTCGAAGCAAGTAAGCCTCTTTCTGGTAGGGGATCCAACCTTCGGGAGTCTCCGCCGCGAGCAGTTTTTTCAATGTCGCCAGTGCAAGGGAGAGGCGGTTAGCCTCGGCCTGGCGCCGGGCCAATGTCGTATACGCGACGATCAGGCGCTGCCGTGCCAAATCAAAAAATGGGTCGAGTCCCAGTGCCTGTTCGTAGGACACAGCAGCCTCGTCCATCTCCCTTAGCCATGTTTGTACGTCGCCTTTTCCTACCCAGGCCCATGGGTTTTTTCCATCGAGGTAAACGGCGCGGTCGAAATCCGCGCGCGCCTTTTCAATGTGGTCGACGTATTCTGCTGGCCCGGTTTGTTGTGAAAAGGCCAGGGACACCAGTCGCAGGTATGTTTGCCCGCGTATGATCAGCGGCTCGCCGTATTGGTCGTCGAGGGCAGCGGCCTCAGAGGCTAATTGAAGTTTCTCGCGCAAATTCTGGGTATGGAGCGCGGCGGCTACAAGGGTTCTTGCACGCTGGGACGGCTCGTTTTTCCCATGTGGCTCGATCGAGAGCATGCGGACTCCGACCGGTTGCCGTTGGAGTTCCTTAAGCTGCGTCTTGAGCTGGTGGTTCTCTTGTTGAAGTTGGCGGAAGTGCTCAGTCAAACGGGCTTCGCTCTGCAACCGGCGAACGGCATCGGCCAGGTTATTTAGGTCCACTGTGGCTCTGATACGAACGTAGAAGACTGGTCGGTCGTTCTCAAAGGTCCGACGGGACTCGATGATCTCCGTCTCGGCAACGGCCGCCGCAATCGTTCGAATTTCTAGCGCGCTGGTCTGAACCGTGCGGCCGTGCGATTCCCTTTCAATGTCATGGAAGGTCGCTTCCAAGTAAACTCCCGCCTCTTCAACCGCCTTCCTCTGAGCTCGCTGAAGAACCTTTTCCTCCGCCCTGCTGAGGGTGTCGCCGTCGGCCATGGCATACTGGGCCTCAGCGATGACCACTTTGGTTGAGGCGCCGTAGGCCGTGTGCAGCATGCAAATGAGGGACAGGCACTTCACTGGGACGAGTATCCATGGAGAGAACCGCATGCCCTAAACTATACCGCTCAAACTACGACTCGGCAATGCAACGAAAAGAGGGGGATGTGATTGGAATTGGCTGCTGGAGCCAAGATGCTTGACCCAACGGGGTGGAGAGATTGTAATTGTAATGGGAGCGGCTAGTTTTCTTTCGGGAAAACCTGCGTGAAGGGGTGAACTTCCACTCGCTCGAATACCCCATTGACGGTATAGGGATCTGTAAGGGCGAACTGCCGGGCCTCTTCCAATGAGTTTGCCTCGATAACGATCAAACTCCCTGTCCTGTCGGTGAGAGGGCCGGCGAGGACTACCCTGCCGGCCCGATCCAACGGCTCCATATTGGCCAGGTGAGCCGGGCGATGGATGAGCCGTTTCGCCTGCCCGTCCGGCCCGTCAAACCCAAGAATCACGAATTTCATAGTCTCCGTGAATTTCGGTTGAACTTCCAGGTGGTCACAAAGGACACCGATCTTTATAGCCCGATGTGGTTTCGTGCCACCATTTGACCTCCTGCTCCCCGAACTTCCAACATAAGAACACCACACGGCCGTCTCGAAGATGAGGAAAATCACAGAGACCCATATCCAGGTCCTTGACGAGGACTCCCATATCATGGATGGCCTGGACGTTGCTGCTGACCTGCTGCAGGCTGGCGATATAGAGCGGTCCCAAAGTGCTCCCGCCGCCGTATTGAGCCTGTTCGCTCGCTCTTTTGATATCCTCCTTGGTCCGTCCCAGCGCAGCCTTCGCCTGTTTGACCGAACTGAGGTGTGAATTGAGCCGGGGGATCAGGCGATTCGCCTCGGCGAGAGTGAAGAGCCGATCATGCTGATCCTGTTCGTCGTCGCGCGCCATCAAGAGCCTCCCAGGTAAACGCTCCTCTAGCATAGTGACGATTCGTGTCGCAACCGGACCAGGTGCTAAAGAGGCTTCATTTGGTCCTCTCAATACCCCAAGCTTCCTAGAGTCGGAACGGATGCGCAAACGACCTTCTGTATTGACAACCTCAGGTATGCACGGTATCCTGGGGCCAACATTTCACTACGAGTCTTAAGGACTCTCCGCTGAGAAGAGCTTCCGGGGCACGTCTCGATACAATTCACAAGTCGGGGATGGAAAGTCAGAGACGCATTTGGTCGTTCATGAGCGCTTGCTTACATGTCGAGCAGCCAAACGTGACGCCGATCAGTCCTTCACACGATATCCTCTCGAGCTAGACGTACTGCATAACTGTAAAATTCATGCTTGGTAATTGAGTCGCACGCGCGTCGTTTTACGGTCGATTACATCAGAAACTAGAGACCATCATGCTCGGAGCTTGAGAGGATGTCTATGGCACAAACCAAGGGAGAAGTTATGCACCTGGCCGAATTGAAACAAAAGACGATCGCTGATCTGAACGACGTGGCCCGCGATCTGAAAATCGAGGGCGCCGCAAATCTGAGGAAGCAGGAACTGATCTTCGCCATCCTGCAGGCGCAGACAGAAAAGAACGGTGTGGTCTTCGGCGAGGGGGTTCTGGAAACGTTGCCGGACGGGTTCGGGTTTTTGAGGGCTCCGGATTCCAACTATCTGCCCGGGCCGGATGATATCTATATCTCTCCGTCGCAAATTCGACGGTTCAATCTACGGACGGGCGACATTGTTTCCGGCCAGATCAGGCCCCCCAAGGAGAGCGAACGGTATTTCGCGTTGCTGAAAGTCGAAAAGGTTAATTTCGAAGATCCGGAAGTCGCCCGCGACAAGATCCTCTTCGACAACTTGACCCCGCTGTATCCTGAAGAACGTATCCAACTTGAATTTGACCGCGAAGAGTATTGCACCAGGGTCATGGACCTGATCACGCCGATCGGGAAGGGCCAACGCGGATTGATCGTTGCGGCGCCCCGCACCGGTAAAACGATGTTGCTCCAGGCGATCGCCCGCGCGATCCTCAAGAACCACAAAGAGGTGACCTTGATCGTGCTGCTGATCGATGAGCGACCCGAAGAGGTCACGGATTGGCAGCGGCAGGTAAAGGCGGAAGTCATCAGCTCGACATTCGATGAGCCGGCCCAACGCCATGCGCAGGTTGCGGAAATGGTCTTAGAGAAGGCCAAGCGGCTCGTGGAGCACAAGAAAGACGTCGTCATTCTTCTCGACAGCATCACCCGTCTGGCTCGGGCGTACAATACGATTGCGCCACCGAGCGGAAAGGTCCTCTCCGGCGGTCTCGACTCGAACGCGCTGCAGCGTCCGAAGCGGTTTTTTGGGGCAGCCCGCAACATCGAGAATGGAGGGAGCCTGACCATCATGGCTACCGCCCTGGTCGATACGGGAAGCCGCATGGACGACGTGATCTTTGAAGAATTCAAAGGAACCGGCAACATGGAAGTCCATCTGGACCGTCGCCTGGCCGACAAGCGCATCTTCCCGGCCATCGATATCAGCCAGTCCGGCACCAGGAAAGAGGAACTGCTGGTGGACAAAGACCGGCTCAACAAGATGTGGATATTGCGCAAGGTCCTTAGCCCCTTGGGCACAATGGAAGCCATGGAATTTCTGATGGATAAAGTTCAGGGGACTAAGACCAATCAGGAGTTCCTGCAGTCGATGAACCGGTAGAACCGACTTGTATCCTGTGGCCCGGACAGGGTACATTGTCGAGCCTTCGAATGGGCGAAGGCCTCACGAGGTTTTGCAGGAGTCAGGAACCATGAAGAAGGGTATTCATCCGCTCTATCGGGAAGCCACGGTGCATTGCGCTTGCGGCAACCGTTACAAGACCAGATCGACCGTCGGTGATATCAACGTCGACATTTGCTCGAACTGCCATCCGTTTTTCACGGGGACACAAAAGATCGTCGACACCGAGGGACGTGTCGAGCGGTTTAAGAAGAAGTACGCGAAGAAGGGCAAGTAGCAGGCCTGACGCATATTGAAGAGACCCTGCTTCGCTGAGGGGCAGGGTCTCTTCTTTTTTTGTCTTGAAATTGGGTGCTGTTCCTTACGCGGAACGTAAAGGCACGATGGAAGCCACACTACTGAAAAAATGGGAATCACTTGCGAATCGCTTCGACGAAGTGACCGCCCAGCTCATGGACCCGTCCGTCATCAGCCAGCCGGCGGTACTCGTGAAGCTGACGAAGGAGCGGAACGAGGTCGAACCCGTCGCACTGCTTTTCCGTCGATACCAGGAGTTGGTCAAGCAGATTGAGGAAGCGGCGCATCTGTCATCGGATCCCACGGCCGGGGATGATCTTCGCTCGATGGCGGCGGAAGAACGTGCCGGCCTCGAAGCAGAACGTGAAGCCCTGGAGTCTCAGGTCCAGGAGCACTTGACTCCAAAGGATCCCCGGGACGAGAAAAGCCTCTTCCTAGAGATTCGGGCCGGGGCCGGAGGGGACGAAGCCGCCTTGTTCGCCGGAGACCTGTTCCGCATGTACGTGAAGTTCGCCGAGCGACATGGGTTGAAGGTGGAAATTGTCGAGGCCTCGGAAACCGGGAAGGGCGGGTACAAGCAAGTCATCGCCTTGATCGAAGGAAAAGGCGGGTACGGTTTGTTTAAGTATGAGAGCGGTGTCCACCGCGTACAGCGTGTCCCTGTCACGGAGGCAGCGGGGCGCATCCATACCTCTACGGTGACCGTAGCGGTCATGCCGGAAGTGGACGAGGTCGACGTCCACATCGACCCGAAGGATTTGCGGATCGACACGTTTTGCTCTTCCGGCGCCGGCGGCCAGAGCGTCAACACGACCTATTCGGCGGTGCGCATCACACACCTTCCGACCGGTGTCGTGGTGTCTTGTCAGGACGAGCGGTCTCAACTCAAGAATCGGACTAAAGCGATGCGTACGCTCCGCGCCAGGATCGTCGAAGCCGAGCGGGAAAAGCAGGAGGCGGAGATCGCTCAGAGTCGCAAGGCGCAGGTCGGGACCGGAGATCGGAGCGAGAAGATCAGGACGTACAATTTTCCGCAGAATCGCGTGACGGACCATCGGGTCGGGGTTACGCTGCACAAGCTCGAGCATGTGCTGGCCGGTGATTTAGATGAAATGGTTGAGGCGCTTCGCGCTCAGCGAGATCATGCGGCCGTCGCGGAGGCGTCATGAGAGCTCTCACGAAGCACTGGAAGGGAGTCGGGAATCCGACGGTCGCCGGAGTTGTCGCCGAACTTCGTCTACGCCTGCGACGTGCGGGGATCGATTCTGCCGACCAAGAAGCCGTCTGGCTTGTCGCTCATGCCGTGGGCATCTCCGGCCTCCGACAGACGGTCGACCGTGAACGCGTGTTAACAGAAGGTGAGCGGGCGGCTATCGACGCTTTGGCGGCCAAGCGAACCCAGCGGATGCCGCTCCAATATCTTTTGGGATCGCAGGAGTTTTGCGGCTTAGAGTTCGCCGTAACGCCTTCCGTTCTCATCCCGCGGCCGGAAACGGAATTGTTGGTCAGTGAATCGTTGAGAAGACTGGCCGGCCAACCACGACCAGTGATCGCGGAGGTCGGCACGGGGTCGGGTTGTGTCGCCCTCACCCTCGCCCTGGCGTTGCCTTATGCGACCATTATGGCAAGCGATCGTTCCGCCGAGGCGCTTGCGGTTGCCAAGAGAAACGCGGTCCGGCATGGAGCAGACAAGATGATCGCATGGCTGGAAGGCAATCTGCTCGAGCCGATGGCCGGCCACGCGTTGGAGGGTCGAGTCGACGTCATTGTCTCAAATCCGCCTTACATTGCGGAGTCCGAATGGTCTTTCCTGCAACCTGAAGTGCGTCTATATGAGCCTCGGACCGCTCTCGTGGCTGGTCCTCGCGGAACGGAATTGCACGAACGATTACTCGTCGATGCGGTGCCTTATCTGAAGCCTGGAGGCTCGTTGATTCTGGAAATAGGGCATATGCAAGGCGAGGTCCTGCGCGGGTTGGCGGGCGCGATGCGGGATTACCGGCGGGTGGAAGTCTTGCCGGATCATGCCGGGATCGGTAGGGTGTTGATCGTTGAGCGGTCAGGATAGCGCCAATGGATAAGATCGTCATCACAGGCGGGGTCCCACTCCGTGGGGTTGTAAAGATCAGCGGGGCAAAGAACTCCGCCCTGCCGATTCTCGCATCCACCATCCTCGGAGGCGAGCAGTGCGCAATCACTAATGTGCCGCGAGTGGTCGACGTCATCACGATGGGGAAACTCTTGGGCATCTTAGGTGCCAAGGTGGAGTTTGAGCACAACCGCGCGGTGATCCAGGCCGCTGTCATCAATGCCACGCAAGCTCCGTACGAGTTGGTAAAGACGATGAGGGCGTCGGTGCTGGTGCTGGGGCCGTTGGTCGCCCGATGGGGCGAAGCGACCGTCTCTTTGCCGGGAGGCTGCGCAATCGGTTCGCGACCTGTCAACCTGCATCTGGCGGGACTTGCCAAGCTCGGCGCGGAGGTTTCGATCGAGCACGGCTATATCAGGGCGAAAGCCAAGCGACTGATCGGCGCCAGAATCTATTGCGATACTCCGACGGTCACCGGGACGGAGAATCTCATGATGGCCGCCTCCTTGGCACAAGGTACGACCGTCCTTGAAAATGCCGCAAAAGAGCCGGAGATCGTCGATCTAGCAGATTTCCTCGTCAAGCGAGGGGCGCGGATTGCCGGAGCCGGGACCGATGTCATCACAATTGAGGGGGTACGAGAGCTTCGTGGCAGCGATCATGAAGTCATCCCGGACCGAATCGAAGCCGGCACGTTTTTAGTCGCGGGGGCGATTACTGGAGGCGCTGTGGTTGTCGAACGGTGTCGGCCGGACCACTTGGACCCGGTGATTACTAAACTTCAGGAAGCCGGCGCCGAGATCCTTGTGGAGAAAGAGCAGGTGTCACTTGACGCGACCCGGGCAGGTCGGCTGAAAGCGATCGATGTCAGGACCTTGCCCTATCCGGGGTTCCCCACCGATATGCAGGCTCAGATGGCGGCGCTGATGTCGATCTCAGAGGGAACCAGCGTCGTCACCGAAACCGTTTTCGAAAGTAGATTCATGCATGTAGAGGAACTGCGAAGGATGGGTGCGGATATTCGAGTCGAAGGGAATCGGTTGGTGATCGCAGGACGGACCCAGTTGACCGGCGCGCCGGTCATGGCGTCGGATTTGCGCGCCAGCGCCGGCCTTATTCTGGCTGGTCTGGCGGCGGCAGGAGAGACCGAAGTCTTACGCGTGTACCATCTTGATCGCGGCTATGAGCGTATCGAGGAGAAACTCCGCGGCATGGGCGCAATGATCGAACGACGGAAAGCTTGATCCATGTTGACCATCGCCCTCTGCAAGGGAAAACTTATCGAACCGACGCTTGAGCTATTCGCCAAGGCCGGATATCCCGTCGCCGCGGTCATGAACAACGGCAGGCGATTGGTCTTCCCGTTTCCGGATATCGGCATGACGTTCCTCATCATCCGCCCTACCGATGTGCCGACCTACGTGGAGTACGGTTCCGCAGACTTGGGGATCGTCGGCAAAGACGTGCTGTTGGAACAGGACAGCGACGTGTACGAGCCATTGGATTTGGGGTTCGGAGCGTGTAGAATCGCCGTTGCCGCGCTCCGTGGGCAAACCTCGCGCGACCGGCTCTCGTCGAAAATCCGGGTTGCGACCAAGTACCCCAAGATCACCGAGCGCTACTTCAATCAGCGCGGCGTGCCGGTGGAGATCATCAAGCTGTACGGCTCGATCGAATTGGCGCCGATCGTCGGTCTGGCGGATCGAATCGTCGATCTGGTGGAAACCGGAAACACGCTCAAGGCGCACGATCTCGTCGAAGTGGAATGCATCGCAGCGTCAACGGCGCGGCTGATCGTGAATCGGGCCAGCCTGAAACTGAAGCATGCGGCGGTGAAGGAGTTGATTCAGAAGCTCCGCAAAGCCGGTGAGATATCGAAACCCTCCCGCAAGCCGGCGAAGGCGCGCAGATGAAGATCGTGGCATCGACAGACCGAGCCTTCGAGCCGACCCTGAAGAAGGTGGCCGGGCGCGCCCGTGTCCAAGGCGCAGCAGTCGAAAAGCCGGTAAGGTCGATCCTCCAGGCGGTCGAAAAAGGAGGGGACAAAGCCGTCCTGCGCTTCACAAAGAAATTCGACAAGGTGTCCCTGAAAGCCTGCGACCTGCGAGTCACCCCTGACGAAATCAGAGAAGCGTACCACCACATTCGAAAGGAAGAAGGGGACGCGCTCCGATTTGCCGCGCAGCGGATAACGGCCTTCCACGAACGACAGCGGACGAAGACCTGGATGTATCAGGATGGCGCCGCCACGCTCGGGCAAGTGGTGACTCCGATCGACGCGGTCGGCGTCTATGTTCCGGGTGGGAAGGCCGTATACCCTTCGACGGTCCTGATGAGCGCGATTCCTGCGAAGGTGGCCGGTGTCCAGCGGGTCGTCATGTGCACTCCCCCACAAAGAGACGGCATCAACCCGTATCTACTGGTGGCGGCCGATATTGCGGGCGTCACCGAAATCTATCGGGTTGGCGGTGTGCAGGCGATCGGGGCTCTGGCTTACGGCACGAAAAGCATCGCCAAGGTCGACAAGATCGTGGGTCCGGGGAATATCTATGTCGCCACGGCCAAGCGGATGTTGTACGGTACGGTCGGAATCGACATGGTTGCCGGTCCGAGCGAGTTGCTGGTCGTGGCCGACGACAGAGCGGATTCGGCTCACGTGGCAGCGGATCTGCTCTGCGAGGCGGAGCACGATGAAGAGGCGCAGGTGTGGCTCGTGACGACCTCTGCGTCTTTAGCCAAGGATGTCGTCCGGTCGGTTGAGAGCCGATTGAAGAGCTTGGGAAGGGGAAAGATTGCGGCCAAGTCGATTGCCCGCTATTCGGTCGCGTTCGTGGTGACGACGCTGGAAGAGGCCATCGACGTCGCCAATGAAATTGCGGCGGAGCACCTTACGCTATCGATCGACGAGCCGTTTGACTATCTCGAAAAAATCCGGCATGCGGGCGCGCTCTTTCTCGGACGCTTTACCCCGCCGTCCGTGGCGGACTACGTTGCCGGGCCGAATCACGTGTTGCCGACCGGCGCGACTGCGCGATTCTTCTCCGCCCTGTCGCTCCACGATTACACCAAAGTCAGCAATATCGTCCATTACACAAGGGAGGAGCTGAGCAAGGTGAAAGACCATCTCGTTCGTCTCGCCGATATCGAGGGGTTCGACGCGCACGCGAAGTCGGCTCAAAGCAGGTTCTCATGAAGAAGAACGGCGCAGCCCCGCGACAGGCATCGCTTCATCGCGCGACAAAAGAAACGGACATCCGAGTCGAATGGATACTTGACGGTTCGGGTCGAAGCAGAATCGACACGGGTGTTCGTTTCTTCGACCACATGCTGGAGTTGCTCGGCAAGCATGGGTTCTTCGATTTGACCGTTTTGGCTAAGGGCGATATCGATATCGATGAGCATCATACGGTCGAAGATGTCGGGATTGTCATGGGCAAAGCATTTCACCAGGCATTGGGCGAGAAGGCCGGAATCAAGCGATTCGGTTTCGCATCGGCGCCGCTTGATGAAACGCTCGCTCAGGTGACCGTCGATCTAAGCGGACGGCCTTTTCTGGTTTACAACGTGGCGTTGCCGGATCGGAAAATCAAGGCGTTCGATCTTGGCCTTTTTGAGGACTTTTTTCAGGCTTTCGTGACCCACGGCGGGCTCAACCTGCACGTCAATCTGCTGTATGGCCGCAATCCTCACCACATTATGGAAGCCGTTTTCAAAGCGCTGGCAAAAGCGCTTGATCAAGCGACGACGATCGAGGAGCGGCTGGCAGGGAAGGTGTTGTCGACGAAGGGGATGCTGTAGCCCGAGGATGGTTCATTGATTTCAAGGCCGGTTCCTCATGTGGGCCGGCCGTTTTTTCAACTCATTAGCTCGCCGAGTACCGCCTTCGTCGTCTTGAAGTGCAGTTTGGCTACCGTAGCCAACCGTTCCTTTCCGTGTTTCTTCACGATCATCTTTCCGGCGAGTTCGACGGCGGGGGAGGCGCCTTTCGGGAGCGTCGTGCCGATGTCGTCAGACAGACGTTTGAGGCGGATCAGAAACTCGGCCCGCGCCAAAATGGAGGCGGCCGCGACCGCCAAATCGGATTCCGCCTTCGTGCGTTGTTCCAACACGATTTTCCGCCCCTTTTCCTGCAATGCATTGAGGATCAGCCGCTCGTCGCCGAACTGATCGGAGATCGCCCTCGCGCAGGTGACGCCGCGCTCCAGCAAATTCTCGAGTGCTTTCGCATGGCCCCAAGCGAGAAGCCGGTTGAGGTTTTTGATCTTCGCGTAGAGCTCATTATATTTCTGTGGCCCGATCGCGACGACACTGTGCGGGCAAATCGTCTTGATGTCGGGCGCCATTTCCAAGACGCGCCCGTCGGAGATTTTCTTGCTGTCCCTCACTTCCATGAGCGCCAGCTCTCCCTGGGTGGTGGCATCCACGAAGACGGCGGCGATCACCAGTGGTCCGAAGTAGTCGCCTTTCCCGGATTCATCGATCCCGATACGTTCAACGGCGTGGGACATCAGCAGCGGGGGCCCCTAGTGGAAATTCTTATGGCCGGCGCGGTAATCTAACAGAGCCCCTGGGGACGGTCAATTGACGCTTCGCCATATCCTGCGGTGAGGAGGAGAACATGGGCTTGTTCAGGATCGTGGGTTCAGTGAGGTTCATGTTCGGGGCCATCGCCATTTTGCTTGTGCTGTCGAGCGGATGCGAGACCAACCCCTACACCGGACGCTCACAGTTGCTGATGACCTCGGTCGCCGAGGAAATGGAAATGGGCGCGCAAGCCTACGACCAGGTCAAGAGCGATCCGAAGATGAGGGCATCCCAGGACCCCCTCGAGGTCGAGCCGGTCAAGCGAATTGCCGCGCGCATCGTTGAAGCGGCGAAACGATCCAAGTATGGTGAAATGGCGAAGCAATTTCAGTGGGAGGTGACGGTCATCAAGGACGACAAGACGGCGAACGCCTTCGCGCTACCCGGAGGGAAAATGGCCGTGTATACCGGAATCTTTCCCGTGGCAAGAACGGAAGCCGGGCTGGCGGCGGTCATGGGACACGAAGTCGTTCACGCATTGGCTCGCCATGGCGCAGAACGCATGAGTCAGGGACAGTTGGCCAACGCCGGGTTGCAGGTGGCCGGCGCCGCGGTCGGCGTCGCGGGCGGCGGAGGGCTGCTGTCTCAAGCTACGATGGCGGCGCTTGGAGTCGGCACACAGGTCGGGGTCCTGCTCCCCTTCAGCAGAAAACATGAGTCGGAAGCCGACTATATCGGAATATTGCTGGCTGCTGACGCCGGCTATGACCCCCGTGAGTCCATTGCGCTTTGGGAACGCATGGGACAAATGTCCGGCGGTGCAGGGCCTTCTGAATTCATGTCCACTCACCCGAGTCACGGGACGCGGATCGAGCAGTTGAAGAAGTGGATGCCGGAGGCCATGGGTATTTATCAAGGCAGGCAGCCCGTGCCGGCAGCAGACTTACCTCAGATCGGGCGCTAGCCTACTCGCTCCGAATTGCGCCATGCTCCCGTCCGGTCTATCGCAACCGCGATACCGATAAGTCGTCGAATAAGCTGACATTGCCGCATCTCATTCCTTGCTCTTCCACTCTTTTGTAGGGATGGCTCTTAAAGAAGTTCGTGGGAAATTGTTCGGACAGTCCAACGAGATAGAAGGCCTCCCTTATGGTCACCCGATATGGACCCCGCGTGGCGATTTCCTGCAGTGTCCTGTTAGCGGGGGAGCGCTTCTTCTGCGAAGGACGAGTAGTTGACGTCTCCTCGCCCGGCTGTTTGGTCGAGTGTGTACACGCGTTTCGAGTCGGCGATTATGTGCAGGCTCGGATTTTTCTGCCGGATCAGACCGATCCATTGAATATCCTGCTGGGAGCTGTTCGTTGGGTAGACAGTGCGAGGGTTGGTGTAGAATTTATCAAGTCGTCCGAAGAGGATCAGCATCGGCTCTCCCGATTCGTGTGCCGCCGTACTTCGGTGTCCGCCGTAACAGATACGAAATGGAACGACGGGATCTCTCATCTTGGGGTGCCGGGCGTCTAAGGCTCGGAGCGAGACGGTCCTGCCCCTCTTCTCCTTGCTTCCACCGGGCGTGTTTCATATACTGAGCCTGCGCGAGGGAGAAGGCCGGGTGATCGCTCGTCATGGAATCATGGCGAGAGGAAAGTCCGGACTTCCGGGGCAGGGCGCTGGGTAACACCCAGGCGGAGCAATCCGACACCGGCACCACAGAGAACAGACCGCCGATGGCCA
>JBBILH010000024.1:0-40924 GCA_037445005.1 Nitrospira sp. | reverse complement strand
AGCAGCGGACTCATAAGCCGCGGGTCACCCGTTCGATCCGGGTCACCGCCACCAAACCAAGCTTGCTCGTACCGCCGCCTCATCGGCGTCAGCTCTCTTCATTGACGGCGGCGGATGCATACCTCCAGTAGTCTTGTGAGTCAATCCTGAAGGTAGCGGCTCATCAGGCGAAGCCTCTCCCCATTGACGCCGCTGGAGAAACACCTCCAGTGGGCTCTTGTTTCACTCCTGATGCTTGCTCGTACCGCCGCCTCATCGGTCCCTTCAAGCACCCAGTTGACACCCTCCGCTCCTCACGCTACACAGAAACACCATGCCCATACATCCCTTAGCAGGACAGCCTGCGCCACCATCAAGCCTCGTGGACATTCAGAAGGTGCTGGCAGCCTACCATGCTGAACAGCCTGACCCCTCGCTTCGCGAACAGCGCATTTCATTCGGCACATCAGGACATAGGGGCTCGGCTTTCAAGCGATCGTTTAATGAAGCGCATATCCTCGCCGTCGTTCAGGCGGTCTGTGAGTATCGAGTTTCTCAACACACGACGGGTCCCCTCTACTTGGGGAAAGACACCCATGGGCTCTCGGAGCCGGCCTGGATTTCAGCCCTCGAAGTCTTGGCCGCCAATGGCGTAGAGGTGATGATCGACAAAGACGGCGGCTACACGCCGACCCCGGCGATCTCACATGCCATCCTCACCTATAATCGTGGACGAACGTCGGGTTTGGCCGACGGTATCGTCATTACCCCCTCGCATAATCCTCCTGAGGACGGAGGAATCAAGTACAACCCACCCCAAGGAGGCCCCGCCGATACGAACGTCACCAAGTGGATAGAAGAGCGGGCCAATACCCTGCTGGGCGCGCGCCTCCAGGGTGTGAAGCGCCTCCCTCTGCAACAGGCTCGGCAGGCCCGGACGACCCATCGTCATGATTACATCAAGGCCTACGTCTCGGACCTCGCCGACATCATCGATATGGCAGTGATTAAGTCCGCCAAGCTGAAGTTGGGCGTCGACCCGCTTGGTGGCGCAGGCGTGGCCTACTGGCCTCCGATCGCGGAGCAGTACGGGCTGCACGTCGAGATCGTCAATCCGGCCGTCGATCCCACCTTCCGCTTCATGCCGTTGGATTGGGACGGTAAGATCCGGATGGACTGCTCCTCTGCCTATGCCATGACAAATCTCATCGCACTCAAAGACCGATTCGACGTCGCGTTCGGCAACGATGCCGACAACGACCGGCATGGGATCGTGACTAAAACCGCCGGTCTGATGAACCCGAATCACTATCTGGCCGTATCGATCGCCTATCTTTTTGCCAATCGCCCCCTATGGAACTCGACCGCCGGTATCGGGAAAACCCTGGTCAGCAGCAGCCTGATCGATCGTGTCGCGGCCAAGCTTAAACGGACACTTGTCGAAGTGCCGGTCGGGTTCAAGTGGTTCGTCGGCGGTCTGCTCGACGGCTCACTGGGGTTCGGCGGGGAAGAAAGCGCCGGCGCGTCGTTCTTGCGGAGGGACGGCACCGTCTGGACGACGGATAAGGACGGCATTGTCATGGACCTGCTCGCCGCCGAGATGATGGCCAAGACCGGAAAAGATCCGGCACATCTGTACCAGGAGCTTACGCAGGAACTGGGCGAGCCGGTCTACGAACGCATCGATGCAGCCGCCACACCAGACCAAAAAGCGATCCTCTCGAAGCTTTCTCCCGCTCAGGTCGATGCAACGGACCTGGGGGGAGACAAGATCGTCGCAATGCTGACCACCGCTCCCGGCAACGGAGCAGCGATAGGCGGGTTAAAAGTCGTGACCAAACACGGCTGGTTCGCCGCTCGCCCGTCAGGCACGGAGGATGTGTACAAGCTCTATGCGGAGAGTTTCAAGGGGAAGGAACATCTGCAACGGATTCAGGAAGAAGCGCAGCAACTCATTCGCCGCGCGTTGAGCTAAGCGAAGCGCGCGGCGTAACATGCTTCATGGCGTGGTAGGAACTCCGCACCAGCGGACCGGATTCCACGTGCCCGAAGCCCATCGCAAGGGCTTCTTTTCTCAACGCCGCGAATTCTTCCGGCTCGTAGAACCGGGAAACAGGCAGATGCTCTCGCGTCGGCTGCAAATATTGGCCGATGGTGACGATATCGCAGCCGACCGAGCGGAGGTCGCGCATGACGTCGCGCGCTTCGTCCGGCGTCTCGCCCATCCCGAGAATCAGGCCGGACTTTGTCGTCATCCCAAGCCGCTTCGCCCTGCCGAGAAGTTCCAGCGACCGCTGATACTTTCCCTGTGGCCTGAGCGCTGGAAACAGACGCCGAACCGTTTCGATGTTATGGTTGAGAATCTCCGGCTTCACAGCACAGACGCCCGCGAGAGCCTCTTGATTCCCTTCGAAATCAGGAATCAAAACCTCAATGGTGCAACCCGGATTGAGTCGTCGAATCTGCCCGATCGTGTCTGCAAAGATCGAGGCCCCGCCGTCCGGAAGTTCGTCCCGGTTGACGGACGTAATCACCGCATGCCGCAGTCCCAGGGCTTGCACCGCTTCAGCGATCCTCTTAGGCTCGCCTAGATCCACGGCGTGCGGCCGTCCTGTGGCGACGGAACAGTAGTGGCATCGCCTCGTGCAGATGTCTCCGAGAATCAGAAACGTCGCCGTGCGGGCATTCCAACATTCCCACCGATTCGGGCAACGGGCTTCTTCGCAGATGGTGTGGAGTTTGAGCCGCTCCATCGTCTGCTTGATTTCAAGGTAGTCGGGCCCCGTCAGGGCATTGACTTTGAACCAGGCCGGCAAACGAGGGCGCTCGGATGTTCGAGGATCGATCGAGATCAAACTCACGGGTGTTCGACTCGCACCGTTGATCGGCTGAACCAGCCGGTTAGTCTCGCCAGCCAACCTCGGGTCGCCGGCGCGGCCGGTGGATCGGGGTATTCGACCCAGGGTTCCTGCGAGCCAAGATACTGTCCGCTCCGGAAGATCATCTGCGTCCTGAGCTGTCTGAACCCCTGGCCATGCAAACTCAGAACGAGCGCCTGGAGCGCCTCCTGTCGGTTCGAAACGGTTGCGGTGGAGATACGCAATCGTTCGTACCGCAATACGGCGCGGCAACCTTGCGCTCCCGACTCCAACTCGACCGGCCTGCTGAATCCCCGCTCACGCTCGTCGAGCCCCGCAAGCTGGTGCTTCTCCAGACCGAGTGACTCAGCCATAGATCAGTCGAGCGCGCGCAATACCGCCACGAGATCGCTTAACGCAACGGTCTTCGTCTTCAACTGGGCTCGCTCCGCCTCAATCACCCGTCGGACCTCGGCATCTGCGCCGGATTTCAAGCAGGAGGCTCCGAGCGCGAGGATTCGGTCGCATTCTTCCGTGAGTTTCTTCTTCACGACGGGATTTACCGCGAGAATCTCCATCAGATGCCGGCGCGTTTCGCCCAAATGCGCCTGTAGCTCGACGTCGGGGTAACTTTTTCGCGCCGCCTCATCGAAGCAGCGGTCCAGATATTGTGACAAAAAGACGTAAAGCCGCACCAACGCAGCGGCCACATCGATCTGCATTTGCGCAGTAGCAGCCATGATTACACTCCATCGTGAAGCGCGATATTCGTGAAGCGTAAGAGAACCCGATCCAACGTACGCTTCACGCATCACGCTTAGAGCAGCGCCTTAATGTCTTCTCCTTCGACTTTCACTTGGTAGACCTCGACTTTGGCGGAGGGATTCTTCACGCATTCCCCGGTGACCACATTGAACTGCCAGCCGTGCCAGGGACAAGACACCACGCTCCCGTCGAGATCGCCTTCCCCCAGCGGCCCGCCTCGATGAACGCAGGTATTGTCGATGGCGTGAAATGTGCCGTCCACGTTGAATACCGCCAAGGTCTTGCCTTTGACCTCCGCCACGATCCCATGTCCGGGCTTCACATCAGCCGTGCCCGCCACCCGCACAAACTCCCCCATGACCGCCCCCTCTCCGTGGAAATCAGTTCGATGTAAACGGCTGCTTGATCTTCTTCAGCAGACTGTCGATCGACGGGCCGCTCTTGTTCGAGCCGCCGACTTCCTCCATGATCTTCTTCGCGATATCGCGAAACGCCGCAGCCTGCGGAGAGCCTGGATCCGCCACGACGATCGGATGACCGGTATCGCCTCCGTCCCTGATCGCCGGATCAATCGGAATCCGTCCAAGGAAGGGGACGCCCACTTTGGTCGCCGCCCGCTCGCCCCCACCATGGGAAAATATTTCGGTCCGCTCGCCGCAATGGCCGCAGACGAAGTAGCTCATGTTCTCAATGATGCCGAGCAGCGGAACGTTCACCTTCTGGAACATGGCCATGCCCTTGCGCACGTCGTACAGCGCCACTTCCTGCGGCGTCGTAACCGTAATGGCACCGGCCAGGGGGACCATCTGCGAAAGAGACAGTTGTACGTCGCCGGTCCCCGGCGGCAGATCGATCAAGAGATAGTCCAATTCTCCCCACAGCACGTCGCGGAAGAAAGCCTGAAGATATTGATGGACCATCGGCCCGCGCCAGACCAGCGGCGCTTCTTCGGGAACAAGGAACGCCATGGAGATGAGCTTGACCCCGTAGTTTTCGACCGGAAGAATTTTTCCGTCCTTCTGCTCCGGACCGGTCGTGCTTCCCATCATCATCGGAATGTTGGGACCGTAGAGGTCCGCGTCGAGCAATCCCACTTTGGCGCCGGCTAGAGCCAAGGCGCAAGCCAGATTCGCCGCCACAGTCGATTTCCCCACGCCCCCTTTGCCGCTGCTGACGGCGATCACGTGCTTGACGCCCGGAATCAGATTGGGCTGGGATGGTTGAGCTGCCTGGGCATGTTCGTCGGCCATGAAACTGACCCTCCTCGCGCGTCGCCGCAAGCGGACGATTTACGCTCGTTATGCCAGCATCATAAGCGATGGAGCGGAGGAAAGAAAATGGGCCGGTTGGGCCGGCCGGGCATGGCACGAGTGGGGCAGACCGCCCCGACTATTCGGAGAAGACGGTGGAATCCAACCGGCGCAGATTCGTCGCCAGGCCGAGCAGCGAGAGGCTGTAGATCAGCCACTTGGACGGATCAAAGTTGTACCACTTCGGCCCATTGCGGTAATCGCGCGCGTAGGTGTGGTGGTAGTTATGGTAGCCCTCGCCGAAGCTGACGAAGGAGACCAGCCAACTGTCGCGGCTGCTGTCCTGTGTGCCGTGCGGTTGCGTCCCGAACATGTGACAAAGCGAGTTAATGGAAAAAGTCGAATTTAAGACCATGAACATGCGGAACATGCCGGCCAGCATGAAACATCCGATGGCCCCGATAAGGCCTCCATGAAGAAGTCCGAGCACAAACGGGAACAACAAGCCTGAAATGACGATGCCCCAATAGTATCTGTGTTGCCACATGATCATTGGATCCTTGCGCAATTGACGTTCGTAGTTCTCCGTCCGATGCGGCGTGTTGAGGAACAACCAGCCGCAGTGACTGTGCCAAAAGCCCTTTTGCGCGTTGTAGGGATCTTCCTCTTGATCCGTCCTCGCGTGATGGCGGATATGGTCGGCACACCACCGAAGCGCGGAATTCTGAAGCGCCCACCCTCCGGCGACCAGCAAGATCGCTTTGACCCACGGATGGCACTCAAAACTGCGGTGTGAAATCAGCCGGTGGTACCCGACCGTGATGCCCATGCCGGTCACGATGTAGAGAACGCCGAAAACGACCCAGTCGAACAGCGTGTATCCGTAGAGATACCCGAAGAGCGGTGTCCCCACTAAGGTGACCACGGCCACCAGGCAAAACAGAATGAATGTCTTATAGGCAAACGGGGTGGATCCAACGGCGTCCGGCATGCCCTACTCCCTATGCTGATGGAAAAAAGACTTCACGAGGTCTGGCCGGGACTGGGAAGTCGTATGGGGGCTAATGTACCGAAGCGATGGAAACTTTTCAAGAAAATCATGCGATCACCGGACGGAGCGCATGTCAGTCGGCTGAAACCGAAGGATCCAGGTTCTGGAGGTTCGACACAAGGCCAAGAAGGGAGAGAATGTTGTAGGGATCCTCTTCTTTTTGGGTCTTGGCATGGTGCCGGATGTGGTCTGTGCACCAGATCAGCGCGGAGTTTTGAAACGCCCACCCCCCGATGACCAACAGACCGGCCTTCACCCAACTGCGGCAGTCGAAACGTTGATGTGCAACCAACCGATGATAGCCGACGGTGATTCCCATACCGGTGACGATGTACATCACCAGGAATAAACCACAATCAAAAAAGCTGAAGCCGCAAAGGTAGGCGTAGAGCGGAATGCCGATGAGAGTAGACAGGCCCACCGCCCAGAAGAGCATGAAATTGAGCAGACTGAACCGATCCCGTGCAGGTTGATACGCCATTGACACCCTCTCGCCCGGTGATCGAATGCATCATGGCACCTCTTCACAGGGATCACAGACCGGGCTGCATGGTACGAAAGCGCCGAGCGTATTTCAATACGAACATTCAGGTGTATACTGGCGAAAAGGCGGCGTATTGGGGGATTCCGCATGACCCATTCCGCGTCCTCGCTCGAACCGGCGATATCGGCGATCGGCAACGAACTGGCTCGACTCTCCGCAGATCGGGCACCGACGCTCTTCGAACGCCGCTGGTGGTCGCAAGCCGCGATCAACATGGCGGTGCATGACTCCTCGTTCAAGACACAGCTCTTTCGCTTTATCGACATGCTGCCCTCTCTGGGCGACGACGCCCGCGTCGTCGCCCTGGCCGATGAATACTTCGGCCCGACACTGGCTCAAGCCTTCGGTCTCCGCTGGGGACTCAAGGCCTTGTCCGCTACCGGGTTCGGAGCCAAATTAAGCGGCCAAGTCATTCGGTCACAAGTCGAGCAGATGGCTCGTACCTTCATCGTCGGATCGTCCATCGAAGACGCCTTACCGGTATTGCGCGACATGTGCCAAGGAGGCAAGGCTTGGTCGGTCGACTTACTCGGCGAAGCCACCACAAGCGACGGAGAAGCCGACCGCTACGCCGATCGTTGCCGGCAGGCTCTCGCCGGCTTGGCGCAAGCGGCCGCCACCTGGCCGCTCCCGGCGATTCTGAAAGCGGATCATTTGGGCCCGTTGCCGCGCGTGCAACTCTCCCTGAAAATCTCCGCCCTTACTCCCCATCTCGACCCTATCGACCCGACCGGCAGCTACGATTCTGTGGCCCGGCGCCTTCGTCCAATAGTCGACCAGGCCATGGTTCTTGATGCGTCGCTGATCTTCGACATGGAACAGGCGGAGACCAAGGCGTTGCTCATCGATGTATTCAAAAGACTCTTCAGTGAGCCGCCCTACCGCGCCTGGCCCCATGCCGGACTGGCATTGCAGGCCTATCATCGCGACAGTCCTCAGGACGTGGAGGACCTCCTCGACTGGGTGCGCTTTCGCGGGGCCCCGATTGCAGTCCGCTTGGTCAAAGGCGCCTATTGGGACAGTGATACGATTCGATATCGCCAACGCGACTGGCCCGTTCCCCTCTTCGAACACAAGCATGAGACGGATGCGAACTACGAAGCACTTGCCCGGCTTCTCCTCGCCAATCACCGATGGGTCCGGCCCGCCTTCGGAACACACAATCTCCGTACGCTGGCCTACATTGAAGCTGTCGCCGAGTCCTTAGAATTGGCGCCTTCCGTATGGGAGTACCAAATGATCTACGGGATGGCGGAGCCGTTTCAACAAGCCGTCGCGCGACGCGGCAGGCGACTGCGGTTGTACACGCCGATCGGCGAATTGCTTCCCGGTATGGCCTACCTTGTCCGGCGGTTGCTGGAAAACACCTCCAACGAATCGTTCTTGCGCAAGGAATACGTCGAGTCGCAGCCCCTCAGCGTCCTTTTGGCTCCGCCTTCCGCCGGTGCGGCGCCGACCCCTTCGTCGCCGACACCTCCGACGCAGGACTTCCGGAACGAACCGGTTCGAGATTTCTCGCTTGCCGCGGCGCGAGAATCGTTCGCCGACGCGATCCGGCAGGTCCGTAATGATCTCGGCCGCGAATGGACCCTTCCAGGAGGAAAGGACTTACGGACCGGCCTCGTCGTCTCTTCCCACAACCCCGGGCGCCCCGATGAAGTCGTAGGCTCCATGCGGGGAGCGTCCGTTGCCGATGTGGACCAGGCCGCTGCCCGCGCGCAAGAGGCCTGGTCTGATTGGCGCGACACCCCGGTCGAGCATCGGGCCGCCGTCCTTAAAACCGCCGCAGCACTCCTTCGCTCCAGGCGCGATCGCATCGCCGCCTGGGAAATCTTTGAATGCGGCAAACCGTGGCGTGAAGCCGACGCCGACCTTGCCGAGGCCATCGATTTTCTCGAATATTATTCGAGCGAAGCTGCCCGGCTGGCTGTCCCCAAGCGATTGGGTCGATATCCCGGCGAGATAAACGATCGCTTCGTCGGCCCCCGCGGAATCACCGGCGTCATTTCGCCGTGGAACTTCCCGCTGGCCATTCCCACCGGTATGGTCGCCGCCGCCCTCGTGACCGGGAATCCGGTTCTCTTCAAACCCTCCGAGCGTTCGCCGCTCATCGGCCATCTCCTCGTCGACACGCTTTATGAGGCCGGCGTGCCGGAGCCCGTCCTTGCCTTTCTTCCCGGTGGGCCGGACATCGGCCGGGCGGTCGTTCGTCACCCCTCCGTCGTAACGATGGCCTTCACCGGATCGCGTGCCGTGGGGCTTCACATGATCGAGGAAGCCGCCGCCGTACCGGCCGGCCGACATACGGTCAAGCGCGTCATCGCCGAGATGGGCGGCAAGAACGCGATCATTGTAGATGACACGGCCGACATGGATGAAGCCGTCACCGGTGTGGTGGTTTCCTTCAGCGGATATGCCGGGCAAAAATGCTCCGCTTGCTCCCGCGCGATCGTACTCGCGCCGGTGTATGACCTGTTTCTGGACCGCCTGAAAGAGGCCGTTGAGAGCCTCCGGCTCGGGAGCGCGGAACTTCCCGGCACGCAAGTCGGGCCGGTGATCGATGGACGAGCTCACGCGCGCATTCTCGACTACGTCAAGATCGGCGCGAAGGAAGGCCGGATGATCGTGGAAGGCCGCGTACAACAGCCCGGTTGGTTCATCGGGCCCACCGTCGTGGCGGACGTGGCACCGACCGCCAGGATCGCTCAAGAGGAAATATTCGGGCCGGTCTTGGCCGTCATGAAAGCCGCCTCCTTCGATGAGGCGCTGCAACTGGCCAATGCCACCGACTACGCGTTGACCGGGGGCGTCTACTCACGCAGTCCGGTCAATCTGGAAAAAGCCAGGACGCGATTCGACGTGGGCAATCTGTATCTCAACCGGCCGATTACGGGAGCTCTAGTAGGCCGCCAACCTTTCGGGGGCCATCGGCTTTCAGGAGTCGGAGCGAAGGCGGGAGGGGAAGACTACCTGGCCCAGTTTCTCGTCACGAAAATCGTCAGCGAACAGACCCTGCGCCGGGGCTTTGCCCCGACCGAGTGACGCCTTCGGCGGTACGATCTCGTATGATTCCAGCTCCTCCGTGATCTCCGTGATGACGCCTCGGTCTTCCATCGGCGACAATTCCTGTCGTTCAACGTATTTGACCAATCCTACGCCTTTTGCAAACCATGCCGTCATGACGTCGGTCCCCACGACGGTCTTGCGGGCCGAGGACAGCCGAATATTCATCCGCATCCGGGCCTCGACTTTCACCGCATCCTGAAAAGTTCCGGCGGGAACGGTCACCGATTCGAGACCGACCACCGTGGAATCTCCTTGCGCGTCGACCTTCTCATTCACGCCGTCTCGGTCCATGTCGCTGCCGAAATCCAGGTTCTTCTTGTCGAACTGCGTGAACGTCGAAGACACCTTCATGGGGAAACGGACGATTTGATAGGGAATCAACTGCTTTTCGAGGGGCGTTCCCGGTTCAGATCCATAGTAAACGATCCCAGCGGCGTCTCGCCGATAGAAACTATCGGATAGACCGTGGTTGCCGGGATTCGTATCGTGAAAAGCCATAACCGGCACGCCTCTCAATGTCCTTGTGCCGGTCACCGTCGACACGTTGGTGAAATACTTGTGTTCGATCGTTTGCAACGGCCCTTCGGTTATCTGGCCTCGGTATTCCCAATGGCTCCCGATCGTATCCGGAAAGTAATCGGCCGATTGCGCGATCGTTCCGTTTTCACCAGAGGCGACCGTGCCGGAAAAGAGGCTGACCCAGGCGACTAAGCCTGCCGCAAAGCCATAGAGAACCCCCCGACGAGTTACGCGCATCGACTTCCTCCACACGCAATTGTTGTGACCGTACCACAGAGGCGTTTGACCCAGCAAGCCGACAGTCTCAGCCGTGAAGGCTTGCCTTCGCAGGCTGAGAGACACATAATCACCTTCGCCATGCCGACCGGTCGGGCCACTCCAGGTAGAAAGCGCGCGCCGATGTCGCGCATCAAGAAGCCCACCGGCGTCTTCGTTACCGGTGCTTCCGGCGGCATCGGCCGGGCAATTTGCGCCGCCTTCGCCGCGTTAGGCTGGCACGTCGGCATCCATTACCATTTCAAGAAGCCGGAGGCGGAAATGACCCTGCGGCTCGTCGAAAAACTCGGAGGATCGGGTGATCTATTCCAGGCCGATATCCGCAACCGGCAGTCGGTCGAACAGATGGCGGAGGCCTATCGCCGGCACGACGTGCTTCCCGCCGCCGTCATCTGCAATGCGGGGGCCGCGGTCAGTCAGTTGCTGATGCGCCATCGTGAAACCGATTGGGCCGACGTGATCGAGACGAATCTGACCGGGACGTTCCATTGCCTACAAGCAATGACTCCGGCCCTACTCGGTGCGGGCGGCGGATCGATCGTGGTCATCGGATCACATGCCGGCTTCCAAGGTCGGCATGGCCAAGCAGCCTATGCCGCATCCAAAGCGGGACTGATCGGACTCGTCAAGACGGCGGCTCAAGAATGGGGGCCGAAGAATGTGCGCGTCAATCTTCTCCTGCCCGGCTGGCAACCGACGGGGCTAAGCGAGGGAGCGCAGCCGCAGGACGGCTGGCGCGATCATGCCTTACGCCGCCCCGCATCGATTGAAGAAGTGGCCCGCACGGTGGTACATCTGGCCCGGCTCAATGACCTGTCCGGACAAGTATGGAATTGCGATAGCCGCCATTTCTAATATCGGATCACGACATGCAAAAAGGCCGAGGCATCTTTATCACAGGAACCGATACCGGAGTCGGCAAAACACTGGTCGCAGCCGCTCTGGCCGCCCATCTTAAAGATCTCGGCAAGCACGTGGGCGTCATGAAGCCGATTGAAACCGGGGTCTCCCGCGCCCGTCAAACTCTTTCCGATGCCGCAAGACTCCGCGCGGTCGTTGAATCCGACGATGCGATTGGAGCGATTTGTCCCTATCAGTTTCCTTTGCCTCTGTCGCCGCTGGCTGCCGCGCAAGCGGAACGAACCACCATCGATCCCGGCGCCATCCGGCAGGTCTATCGGTTGCTGGCCTGCGACCACGCCCTCATGATCGTCGAAGGCATCGGCGGTGTGCATGTGCCGATCGCCAAGAACACGGACATGATGGACCTCATGAAAAAGCTGCGCTTGCCCATCGTGATCGTGGGACGTTCCGGCCTCGGCGGCATCAATCATGCGCTGCTGACGATCGAGGCGCTGCGAAAGAGGAAGTTGACCGTCACGGCGTTGGTCCTGAATGCGACCAGGCCGGTGCGATCGCAGGAAGCCCGGTTACAAGAAAAGACGACGGTCGAGATTCTCAGAAAACAAGCCGGTGTGCCGGTAATCGGGCCTTTGCCCTATCGGTCGGAAGCCCGGAAGCAGTTCAAGAAATCCGTGGTCCGCTTCGCCAAGTCTGCGGCGATCAAGAGCCTGGCCGCATTGGCGAGCCGAGCTGCGAAATAAACTCCGCGACGGCTTTGGCGACGTCGGGCGCGTTCAATACCGCCGAGATGACGGCGACTCCGTCCGCGCCGGCTTGCACGACTCCTCCCGCCTGATCCGCTGTAATCCCCCCGATGCCAAAGACCGGCAGCGAGGTCAATGGGCGAATCGCTCTGATGCCGTCGAGCCCCACGACCGGATCATGGTCCGGTTTGGAGGCAGGCCTGAAAATGGGACCGAACCCGATGTAATCCGGTTTCAGTCGTTCCGCTTCCTCCACCTGCTCGGCATTATGGGTGGACAGCCCGATCAGCTTGCCCGTTCCCATCAGCCGTCTCGCTTCCGCAAAAGGCAGATCACCCTGCCCTAGGTGCACTCCGTCGGCTTCGACCGCCAGCGCTAAATCACACCGGTCATTGACGATGAAGACCGTGCCGAACTCGTCGGCAACTTTTCGCAGATGCGCGGCCTCTGCATAGGCTTCTTTCATGCTCGCGCATTTGTTGCGATATTGGAAGATCTTCACCCCGGCCGCCGCGGCCGTCGCCATCACCTCTGCGAGCCGACGATCTCGGCGTATCGACGGATCAAGGATGACGTACAGACCGGACAGGCGTTGACAAGCGACGTTCATGCGCTATTGTAGCCCGGAGAGGCGGCAGCGGCCAGGAGTCCGTCCGAGCAATGCCGTTCTACAGGGCACACGATCGGCGGCCACCCGGGTCGATCTCGCCCTGAAATAGTTCTCAACGCAATCCGGCGATTCCGCTTGGGGTCTTTTCGGACCTTGCGGCCCTGCATCCGTCCGCGTCTTGCTCGCCTCGCCACGAAGAATTACGCGGACAGCCTCCTATCCGGCGAGGAAGCCTTCGAGGAAGCTGGTAGAGACGTGGCCCTTTTGGAAATCCGGATCATTGAGGATGCGCTTGTGCAGCGGGATGGTGGTCTTAATCCCTTCGATGACGAATTCATCGAGAGCCCGACGCATGCGGGCGATGGACTCCTGACGGTCGCGACCGTGCGTGATGACTTTCGCAATCATCGAATCGTAATGGGGGACGACCATGGCGTTGGATTCCATGGCGGAATCCACTCTGACCCCGAAACCGCCGGGAGCGCTGTACTTCGTAATCTGTCCGGGCGACGGGGTGAATTTCTCAGGATCTTCCGCGTTGATACGGCACTCCAAGCTGTGCCCATTCAGCTTGATATCCTGTTGTTTGAAAGAGAGGGTCTGCCCGTCCGCAAGCCGAATCTGCTCCTTGATCAGATCGATCCCGGTCACCATTTCGGTAATGGGATGTTCGACTTGAATGCGGGTATTCACCTCCATGAAAAAGAAGTTGTGATCCTTGTCGAGAAGAAACTCGACGGTTCCCACGTTTCGATAATGAATGGCTTTGACCGCTTCGACCGCCACGCGTCCTATTTCGCGTCTGAGCCTCTCATCGACGGCGGGCGAAGGAGTTTCCTCCACCAGCTTCTGATGCCGCCGTTGAATCGAACAGTCCCGTTCGCCCAAGTGAACGACATGTCCCCGGTGATCCGCCACGATCTGCACTTCAATGTGCCGCGGTTCGAGGAAGTACCGTTCCAGGTACACGCTGTCGTTGCCGAAAGTCGATTTCGCCTCAGCCTGAGCCGCTTGAAACGCGCGAGCCAGATCGTCAGCTTTGTTGACCACGCGCATCCCACGCCCGCCTCCGCCGGCCGCCGCTTTAATGATGACGGGGTAGCCGATTTTCGTGGCGGCTTCAAGAGCTTCCTGCTCGCTCTTCAGTCCTCCCGGACTGCCGGGCGTCACGGGAAGTCCGCGCTTCATGACGATCTCGCGCGCCTTCGCTTTGTCGCCCATCAAGGCGATATTTTCCGAGGTGGGTCCGATAAACTTCACGCCGATGGATTCGCACACCTCGGCGAAGTGAGCGTTTTCGGATAGAAAGCCGTAGCCCGGATGAATGGCATCGGCCCCCGTAATCTCCGCGGCGCTGAGCACGTTGGGAATGTTCCGATAGCTTAGAGCCGCCTCAGGCGGACCGACACAAATCTTCTCGTCGGCCGCCCGGACGTGCAGACTTGCCGCGTCGGCTTCCGAATGGATCGCCACGGTCTTAATGCCGAGTTCCTTGCAGGCTCGAATGACCCGCAAGGCGATTTCTCCGCGATTGGCGACCAATACTTTCTTGAACAAGGCGTGGCTCCGAGATCAATGGGGCAAAAAGAAAACAGCGTCACGGGCACAGGCTCTGACAAGCACTCGTCTCTTGCGCTTCACGCTTCACGATTCACATTTCACGAGTCTTATGCGGTGGCTTTGGGATCGATGTGGAACAGCGCTTGGCCGTATTCAACGGGTTTTGTGCTCTCCGCGAGAATCTTCACCACCTGCCCGTCGACTTCCGACTCGATTTCGTTCATGAGTTTCATCGCTTCCACAATACAGAGCACCTGCCCTTTTTTCACGAAATCGCCCTCTTCGACATACGGATCGGCGTCGGGGGAGGGCGATCGATAGAAAGTGCCGACGATCGGAGAGGTAATGGTCACCAAACCGGCGGTGTTGATCGCGGGCGCCTGAGGCGGTGCCCCGGACTGGGCGGCAGCCGGCGCAGCGGCAGCCGATTCCGTGACCGAGGCTGCAACGGCTCTCACCCCCGTTTCGTGCCGGACGCGGATGCGGACGCCTTCGCGCTCCAACTCCAACTCGGTCAAGTTGTTGCGCTTCAGCAGATCGACCAACTCCTGAATGTGTTTCGTCTGGTTGCCGGTCAGGAACGGGGCGCCGGAGGCGCCCGCCCCCTCGGCGAGGGATTGCGGAAGAACGATCGTGGCCCCGCGTTTCTTGGACTTGCGAGATTTGCCCCGGCTCACCTGACGCGCTCCACGTAGGCTCTTGTCCGAGTGTCGATTTTGATCACGGTACCCACCTCCAGGTAGAGAGGAACCTTGATTGTTGCGCCGGTTTCGACGACGGCGGGCTTCGTCCCGCCCGATGCCGTATCTCCTCGGACTCCCGGCTCGGCATCCACCACCTTCAACTCGATGAAGATGGGCAGTTCGACGGCGATCGGCTTGTGCTCGTATATCAGAATCTTGACGTTCATGTTTTCCTTGAGCAGATCGGCGTTCTCGCCCAAAGACTTCTTGGCGAACGTCAGTTGTTCATAGTTATCCGTGTCCATGAAAGTGTAGTCGTCCCCGGTGGCGTACAGAAACTGCATCTCACGCTCTTCCAAATCCGGTTCTTCAAAGCGCTCGCCTGATCGGAAGGTACGGTCAAGGACGTTGCCGCTGAGATAGCTCTTCAACTTGGTCCTTACAAACGCTCCGCCCTTGCCGGGTTTCACATGCTGGAACTCGACGATGTAAAACGGTTCTCCGTCGACCATCAACCGCACGCCGCCTCGAAAATCAGTGGTGGAAATCACTCGTTGCTCCCTTCACATTCGTTCCGCGCCAGATGGTCCCGTGATGACGCTCCGCCGCTATGCCCGCTTCTTTCTGCCGCCGCTCCCCCCCGGCAAGCCCGTCCGTTTGGGACGTTTGGCGCCGGTAAGATGATCCTTCATTCCGCGCAGAGCCAGCAGATACCCTCCTGGTCCCAAACCGGTCACCTGCCCCAACGCCACGCCTGCGATGAACGAGTGGTGCCGGAACAACTCACGTTGATGAATGTTGGACAGGTGAACCTCTATCGTCGGCAAGCCGACCGCGGCGATCGCATCCCTGATAGCCACGCTCGTGTGAGTATAGGCGGCTGGATTGATGATGATCCCGTCGTATCCGCTTCGGGCCTCTTGTATCCACGTCACCAACTCCCCCTCCGTGTTGGACTGGCGGATATCGACTTCCATCGTCAACTCTTCCGCCAGCTTGGTCAAGTCGGAGTCGATGGCGTCAAGGGACGTCGTCCCATAGATCGACTGCTCTCTGTTTCCCAAGAGGTTCAGATTGGGGCCGTGTAGGATCAGTACTCGTTGCATCACTCGCTCGGCTTTTCGCGCGAAATCCGGCAGGCCACCCTACTCAGGGGAAGCAGCAGGGCGGCATTGTAACAGGCCCCCCTGGACCGGTCAAACGCCTGAGATCGCGCAACCTGCATTCTTCATGACGGTTCGTCACGAAAGGGCCTGGGGGGGGATATCTCGTCTTACGATCCTGAGGTCCAAGTTTCGCGATTCACGCTTCGCGCTTCATGAACGACGCTTCACTGGCCGGTGCCGCGATCGCACCGGGAGCGGTCATGAACAATGCGGGTTAGGATGTTGAAGAACTCGGTTCTCCGGAGGGGCTGCGGTCCTTGCGCTTCCTTTCGATCGAGCGCAAGAAGGACTCCAGTTGAGCGATGGCATCCGTGTGGCGAGATGATCGGGAAGGAGCCTCGTTCTGAATCGAATCGGCGGCTATCGCCGTGCGTTGATCGTTCGTCTGGAGAGCGGACTCCATGATCGTCTCCGCCATCGCGAGCGGCGAAACTTCCGTCTCCGTTTGCACGAGTGATCGAACCGAGGCATCACGGGCCGGTAAAATCGGCTCGATAGGTAATGGACCCGCGTCAGCGGACGGCTGTCTCTCCAAAAGAGGCTCTTGCTTCGCCTTAACCGCAACCGGCGTCCGGGGCTTCGGCTCCGTTTCAATTACAGGCCTGCCCAGCTTCGCTCGCAGGGCCAAGGCTTCTTCATCGCGTGGATTCAGCCCTAGTATCACATCGCAGGATTTTACCGCCGCGTCGGTTTGCCCTTGCGCCGAATAGATCTTGATGAGGGTTCGATGTGCTCGTAGATTCTCCGGGCTCAGCTTGACCGCCTCCTCGAGAATGGCTTTCGCTTTGGTCGTTTGCCCCATCTGATCATACGCCCGCCCCAGAACCACCATTGCCGTAATGAAACCCGGATAGTGCTTCAACCCATCTTCGAGGACGCCGGCAGCCTCCTGCCACATGCCGGCTTTGCAGTATTCCTCGGCAAGAGGCAGAAACACCTTCGATTGGGGATCCTTCGCCAGTTGCACGGCCAGCCGGTCTATTTCCATCGCAGTAGCCTGGCTCTTGGGATTGGCAGCCATAGGCTAGTTCCTCCCCCGCTTGTTCGAGGCCGCGCGCGCCGCTGGGGACACCTGCCGCAACCTCAGCGCGTAATCGAGGACGTCATCGGCCATTCGTCGTTTCGAGCGCAGCGACAATTCCATGATCTTCCCGTCGCGGCCGATCAAAGTCGCCGCGTTCCGGTCGCTTCCGAACCCCGCGCCTGCCTTGGTCACATCGTTCGCCACGATCAGATCGAGGCCTTTGGATTTCAACTTCTCCTTCGCCTGTGATATGAGCTCTTGAGTCTCTGCGGCAAACCCCACCATGAGCTGCGTGGTTCGCTGCGCGGACAGCATCGCCAGTATATCGGTCGTCGGTTCCAGATCCAGGCTCATCTCCGTTCGGGAGCGTTTCTTGATCTTTTGAGAGGCCGGATGCCTGGGACGAAAATCTGCGACTGCCGCGGCCATGATCACTACTGTCGACCAAGACAGCCTGTGTGCCAGCGCTTTGGCCATCTCTTCAGCGGTTTCCACCGAGACCAGGTCCACGCCCACCGGAGCCGTCAACGACGACGGCCCGGACACCAAGATCACCTGGGCTCCTCGCGCACGGGCGGCTTCGGCCAATGCGTACCCCATCTTTCCCGACGACCGGTTTGCGATGAACCGAACCGGATCGATGGCCTCGTGAGTCGGACCGGCCGAAATCAGGACGCGTTGGCCACGCCAGTCCTGACGCGGAAGCACCGCCGATCTAATCGCTTCAAGGATCCTCCCTTCTTCGGCTAATCGTCCTTGCCCCGTCCGGCCGGAAGCCAACGGCCCTTCCTCCGGATCGACAACGACCACGCCTCGATCCCGCAGACTTCGGACATGCTCGACGACGGTGGGGTGCGTCCACATGCCGCCGTCCATCGCCGGCGCGACAATCAACGGGCAGCGCGCCGTCAGCAGCATGGTCGACAGAAGATCATCGCTCAACCCCAACGACGCCTTGGCCAGGAAGTTGGCGGTGGCCGGCGCGACCACGACCGCATCCGCCTGCTCCGGAAGGGTCAGATGTTTCATCTCTTGGCGGGCTTCGAACAAATCGTGTGAGACGGGACGCCCGGAGAGGACTTCGAACGTCAAGGGAGTGACGAATCTCGCGGCGGACTTGGTCATGGCCACATCGACCGCCGCACCCTCGCGAACCAAGGCTCTCAACAGTCCGACGGCCTTATAGGCGGCGATGCTGCCGGTGACGCCGAGCACGATCCGCTTTCCGACCAGCGTCGGTTCTGCCGGCTCGGCGCTCACACCTTACTCCTCGGCTTCGGCCTCTGGGGCTTTGGGACTGTCGTCGACATAGACGCTCAATTCTTTCTTGATTTCACGGGCGTCTTCACCCGTCATCATGGCGATGCGCTCGGTCTCCCCCTCCTTCCCGCGTTTGGCCTCTTTCATGGCATCGCGGGCATCCTTCCCGGTCAGATACTTGACGTCGCTCCGAAGCACCTCATCAAGGGCCACCGTCGTCTCCTTGGTGTAACGGGACGCGCCGTGGGGAGACCCCTGAAGAATGTGCTTGGCCCGCTGGGCGGCGACGATCACCAAGCGATGACGCGAGTCGAATTGATCCTTCGTATATTGCGGCAGCAAACTGAGCATGTCGATCATGGATGCGGTACTCCCCTCGTGTTATGGAAGATCTTTGCGATCCCCCGGTTTAGCGTCGTCGGTCAAGAGAAAGTTGTGCTCGATCCAGGCGATGTCCATTCGCCTGGTCTTCAGCCGTTCCGCCAAGAAAATGTTCTCCAGATCTTTCAGCGAGCGGGCCAGGTCGTCATTGCGGACGATGTACGCATACTCACGATAGCTCCAAACCTCCTCCTTGACCTTCTGAAGCCGGCGGAGAATCTCTTCTTGACTATCGGATGCCCGGCTCTGCAGCCTCGTCCGAAGGACGCCCATCGAAGGCGGGAGGATAAAGATCGACACGGCATCGTCGAACTTCTTCTTCACCTGCATCGCGCCTTGGACGTCTATTTCGAGCAACACGTCGATTCCCTGCTCGATCCGGTCGGCCAACATCTTGCGCGGCGTACCGTACAAATGGCCGTACACGCGCGCCCATTCAACGAACTCATGGCGTTCGACCATGTGCTGAAATGTCGGCTCGTCGATGAAGAAATATTCGCGCCCGTGTTCCTCACCAGGCCTAGGCTGTCTGGTCGTGTAAGAAACCGAATGCCATACATCGGGAACTTTCGCCGTCAGCTGCTTGCATAATGTCGTCTTTCCGGTTCCGGAGGGGGCGGAGATAATGAACAGAATCCCTCGGCGTTGGGTCGAGGAACGCACCTGAGCCGCCGGGCCGGCGGTCCCACTGGCTGAGGGTGTCGGAGTCATTCGACGTTCTGGACCTGTTCCTTGATCCGCTCCAATTCGGCTTTCATCTTCACGACCGTTGCGGCGATCTCGGCATCATTAGCCTTGGACCCGATCGTATTGACCTCACGGCCCATCTCCTGCACCAGGAAATCCATGGTTTTACCCACGGATTCCGCGCGGTTGAGCTGTTGCTCAAACTGTATCATATGTGAGTCTAATCTGACCAATTCTTCCGTAATGTCTCCTCGGTCTGCGTAGATCGCCAGTTCCTGGTGGAGCCGGGGAAGATCCGCCGTCCCCCCTTCGAGCAGTTTCTCAACTCTGAGCTTCATCCGATCGAAGATTTCTTGGACCGCTCGCGGCGCCCTGCGCTCGACTTCCAGCCGAAATTCTCGGAGAGTGGAGATTCTCTCATTCATGTCTTTGGCCAGGGCCGTCCCTTCCCGCTTCCGCATCTCCAAAAGATCCTTCGCCGCCTGACCAACGAGCTTTTCCACGAGTTGCGCCAGTTTTGGATCCTCCGCCGGCTGATCGGATACAGAGACGACGTCCCGTAACCCCACCACCAACGCCACATCGATAGATCCGCGCAATTTGAGGGATTTCTTCAACGTAAGGAGGGCCCGATGGTACTGCTTTGCCAGCCCCTGGTCAAGACTGATGGACGCCGCCCTCCCTTTCCCTCCCTGCACCGACACGGTCAGGTCGACGCGCCCTCTGGCACACAGTTGCTGGATCACCTTCTTACATGTCTCTTCCAAATGGCTTAAGGTACGCGGCAAGCGACAGGCCACCTCCAGAAATCGATGGTTGACCGAGCGAATCTCTACCGTCACCGCCCCATCCTGCCAGGGGACCTGGCGCCTACCATACCCGGTCATGCTTCTGATCATGAGGCCCCCTTCCCTCTCGACGGACACCATCGCTCGATCACACAGTCGCCACACCGAGGCGCCTTCGCAAGACAAACATACCGTCCATGCAGGAGCAGACGCTGGGAAACACTCGTCCATTCGGTAGGTGGAAGCATGCGCTGCAGATCCTCTTCGATTCGGTCTGGATCGTCGGAATCGGTAAGCCCAAGCCGTTTCGAAATGCGCTTCACGTGCGTGTCGACCACGATCGCAGGTCGTCCGAAGGCGTTCCCCAGCAGAACATTGGCGGTTTTTCTCCCGACCCCAGGCAGCGTGACCAGATCCTCAAGCCGATCCGGAACCTTCCCCTTATATCGCCTGACGATGGCTTGGCTTGAGCCTACGATATGTTTGGCCTTGCTCTTGAAGAACCCGGTGGACCTGATGATCCGTTCAACATCAGGTAAACGGGCTAGGGCCAGAGCCGCCGCGTCAGAGTAACGGCGAAATAATTCCGGGGTCACCAGATTGACCCGTTGGTCCGTGCATTGCGCCGATAAAATGGTCGCCACCAAAAGTTCCCACGGCGAGCGATGGTCCAATTCCATCGCCGCGTCCGGCATGGCGGCGGACAGGGCTGCGCTGATGTGCCGGAGCCGTTTCACCCGGTCGGATGGAGATTCCTTCGTCGCCCGTGGCATAGGAAAGCTCGGCACCCGCCGATTGTGCAGCGATCACTGCCGAGATGCAAGGGCCGGAAATCCGGCGGTCTGGGACGACGGAACCGGCACTACCGGTAAAGCAACGGCGAGCCTCGCATCGAGGAGATCGAGCAACGGACGCAGGGTTTCCGGCTGCAAGGCCGACACGCCGATCGCCTGATACCGCAGGCAGAGGACATCGGCCATCTCGCGGGAAATCCTGTCGCACTTATTGAACACCAGCAGCCGCGGAATTCCGTCCAGACCCAGATCTCTCAAGATCGAGACCACGGCGGAGATTTGCCCGTCCACATCCGCCGCACTCGCGTCCACGACATGAATCAGAAAGTCCGCTTCGTGCAGTTCTTCCAGCGTCGTCCGAAAAGCGCCCACCAGTTCCTGAGGGAGATCCCGGATGAACCCCACCGTATCCGTGACGATCACCTCCCTGTCCTGCGGAAAGCGGAGTCGTCGGCTGGTCGTGTCGAGCGTCTCGAACAACCGGTCCTCGGCGGAGACATGGCTTTTTGTGAGGACATTCAGGAGAGTTGATTTTCCCGCATTGGTATACCCGACAAGAGAAAGCACGGGCAGCCCCTGCCTCGTTCGGCGGGCGCGCCTCTGGCCTTGGCGAAGGGCAAATTGCCGAAGTTCCCGCTCCAGATGAATCATGCGGTCCCTGATACGCCGCCGGTCTGTTTCCAGCTTGGTTTCACCGGGACCTCTGGTGCCGATGCCGCCGCCCAGCCGTGAGAGCTGCGCGCCTTTTCCGGAAAGCCTCGGCAGGAGGTATTGCAGCTGCGCCAGTTCGACTTGCACCTTGCCTTCGCGGCTGTGAGCGCGACGCGCGAAGATGTCGAGGATGAGCTGCGTCCGGTCGATGACCTTGATATCGGTCATCTCCGAGATGGCGCGCGACTGCGCGGGTGTCAGGGTCTGATCGAAGATCACCATGTCCGCGCCTATGTGAAGCGTCTGGATCAGAACATCTTTCAGTTTTCCGCTCCCCAAGAGATACCGTTGATGGCCGTCATGCGTCCGTTGAACCATCCGCCCGACGACCGTAACCCCCGCCGAGGACGCAAGCTCCGCCAGTTCGATCAATCGATCTTCCTGCTCCCCACGGCTCTTCATCGACGCGCTGACGAGCATCGCGGATTCCCCGTTTCGCCCCACGGCTTGGGTGCCGAGCGCCTTTTGAAGATCGGATTCCAGCTCCTCGATGAATTGATCGAACGCGAGCTGGCATTGATGAAACGGCGCGCTTTTGAATACCTTGAAAAACTGACCGGACCCATCCGGGGGACGCAGATGCGCGAGGTAAAGACGGCCCGGATTTCCTTCCGGCGTGACGCTGAGAACGCCGATCATATCGAGCCGGAGATAGGCCAGGTCTGTGAGGGCTTCCTGGCTCAAAGGCTGGTCGTGGAATTGCGTGCGGATTACCCGCAGACCGCGCAAGGACCGTGGGCCTGCTCGATGTTTTGCCAGCGTCGTGGGAGACAGAACCAATTCCGTCCCGATGGTGATCTCTTGGACCTGCCCACGCCTGGAAAGCACCACCGCGATGGGGCGCCGAACTTCCGACGAAAGCTGGCACAGCGTCTTCGCCAACTCCGGCGACAGAACCTTGTCGTGGGGCACGCGACGCCGATACAAGCGTTCGATCGCCGCAACCTGACCCGCCCGCAATCCTGTCGTCTGCCCGAACAGTTCAGGAATACGCCGCCTCCTGCGTCAACCGCTCGCAATCCTCGCTATATACCCGGCACCAACGTCGCGTAGGGTTCCGCCTCGAGCGTCAACCATCGTCCTCTCCTCAACTGATCCAGGCCGGCCGCCGCTATCATCGCGGCATTGTCCGTGCAGTATCGCACGGGAGGAATGCTGAGCTCGACCCCCCGCTGGCGCGCCTTCTCCTGAAGGACCGCCCTCAGCCGACTGTTTGCGGACACCCCGCCCACGACCGCCAACGCCGTCTGTCCGGTTTGGTCAAGAGCGGCAAAGGCTTTTGCGACCAGCATCGCCACTATCGCTTCCTGGAATCCCGCGGCGAGATCGGCCTTCTGTTTATCGAGCGCCGGCTGATCCAAGCCTTGAACTTTGTACAATAGCGATGTTTTCAATCCGCTGAAGCTGAGATTCAATCCCGCCTCTTTGAAGTTCGCTCGAGGGAATCGAATGGCCTTGGGATCGCCGGATTGGGCCAGCCGGTCCAAGGCGGGCCCTCCCGGGAACCCAAGACCGAGCATCTGCGCCCCCTTATCGAAAGCTTCTCCGGCGGCATCATCCCTGGTGCAGCCGAGCAACCGGCATCTGCCGTCGGCCTCACGGTGGTACAGATGAGAATGACCGCCCGACACCACCAACACGACGCACGACTTCGGGAAACCCGGATTATCCAGCCATGCCGAAGCAATGTGTCCTTCAAGATGGCTGACTCCGACTACCGGAATCCCCAGCGCATATCCCACCGCCTTGGCGTAGTTCACCCCTACGATCAACGCGCCGGCTAACCCCGGCCCTTGCGTGACGGCGATCCCGGACAGATCCGACCAACCCACCCGGGCATCCTCCATCGCTCCACCGACAGCTTGTTCAATGGCCTCTATGTGGGCTCGTGAGGCCAATTCAGGAACGACTCCGCCGAAGCGGGCATGAACGGTGTGTTGAGAAGAAATTCGATTCGACAGAACGCTGCCGTTCACGCGAATGACGGCCGCCGCCGTTTCATCGCAGGAAGTTTCGATACCGAGGATTGGGCCTGAATCTTCGGAGAAAGGGCTCTGGCGGTCTTGATACGACATCAACATTCTTGCCGACGAGACTCGTCGGGAAAAACAGGAGGACCCTTGCCGCCGTAACGGCGGCAAGGGTCCTCATTGCCTGCACTTCGATCCGTTAGAGAACCGGCCATCTCACGGACGCTGCTTAGACACCGGCCATGGCCTCCTGCTCGATGAAGGCTGGAGCGCCGTCCCGCAAGACTACCTTAATCTTTCTGCTCTCTTTGAAGCGACCCTTGATCAACTCCTCCGAGAGCGGGTCCCCGATGGCGCGCTGGATCGTCCGGCGCATCGGTCTTGCTCCGTAGAGCGGCTCATAGCCTTCCTTGATGAGCCACTGTTTGACCTCTTCGTCGATCTCGATCTCGACTCCCTTATCCAGCAAGCGAAGGTTGAGCTCCCGCAGCAGGATGTCGAGGATATTGTTGAGATGCGACTTGTCCAGTTGGTGAAAGACCACGATTTCGTCGATTCGGTTCAAAAACTCCGGGCTAAAGGAACGACGCAGTTCTCCGAGGACCTCTTCCTTCTTGTGGCGGGCCTGTTCGGCTTCGGTGCTCTGGAAGCCCAATGACACACCCTTCTGGATCATCTTCGTCCCGATGTTGGAGGTCATGATGACGACGGTGTTCTTGAAATCGACCTTGCGGCCCAAACTGTCCGTCAATACGCCGTCATCGAGCACTTGAAGCAGAAGATTGAACACGTCCGGATGGGCCTTTTCGATCTCGTCGAACAGCACCACCGAATAAGGCCGGCGACGCACACGTTCCGTGAGCTGGCCGCCTTCTTCGTAGCCGACATATCCAGGAGGCGCTCCGAACAGCCGGGAGCTCGTGAACTTCTCCTGATACTCGGACATGTCGATCCTGATCAACGCGTCCTCTGTATTGAAGAGAAATTCCGCCAGGGTTCTGGCCAGCTCGGTTTTCCCGACGCCCGTCGGTCCCAAGAAGATAAACGAACCGATCGGTTTCTTGGCTTCCTTGAGTCCCGCACGCGACCGTCTGATCGCGCGGCAGACCGCCGAGATCGCCTCGTTCTGGCCGACTACTCGTTTGTGCAGGAAGTCTTCCATTCGGAGGAGCTTGTTGGATTCTTCCTCCTCCAGTTTAAAGAGCGGGATGCCCGTCATCTTGGACACGACGTAGGCCACGTCTTCCTTGCCGATCGTCGGCTTGTGCTTTTCCTGGTTCTTCTTCCATTCCCGTTTGGATTCATCGAGCAATTTGCGCAACCGCTCTTCTTCTTCTCGATGGCGGACCGCCTCCTCGAAGTTCTGCATCGAGATGGCCAATTCCTTCTCCCGGGACACCTTTTTCAGTTCCTGCTCCATGGCCTTCAATTCGCCCGGCAACGCGTAGGTTTGGAGCTTGGCTCGAGAACCGGTCTCATCGATCAAATCGATCGCCTTGTCGGGGAGAAACCGGTCCGTAATATAGCGATCCGACAGCTTCACCGCCTCGACGATCGCTTCTTCGGTGATCTCGACGCCATGGTGTTCTTCGTACCGATCCCGGAGCCCCTGGATGATTCTCACCGTCTCATCAAGGCTCGGCGGCTGCACGTGGATCGGTTGGAACCGCCGCTTGAGCGCCCCGTCTTTCTCGATGTGTTTTCTGTATTCGTCCAGCGTCGTCGCCCCGATGCACTGGATCTCACCGCGCGACAACGCCGGCTTCAGCATGTTCGAGGCGTCGATGGACCCTTCCGCCGCTCCGGCACCGACCAGCGTGTGCAACTCATCGATGAAAATGATGATGTTCCCGGCTTGCACGATCTCCTTCATCACGACCTTCAACCGCTCTTCGAACTGACCGCGATATTTCGTACCGGCGACCAAGGAGCCGAGATCCAAGGCGATGACGCGCCGGGAGAGCAGATTGTCGGGCACCTCCGACTGGATGATACGTTGCGCCAGCCCTTCAACGATGGCGGTCTTTCCGACACCGGACTCGCCGATGAGCACCGGATTGTTTTTCGTGCGGCGGCTGAGAATTTGGAGAACCCGCTCGATTTCGTCGGCCCGGCCGATGACGGGATCGAGCTGCCCTTCTTGAGCCATCTGAGTCAGATCGCGACCGAATTCATCGAGCGCAGGGGTATTGCTCTTGCGGTCGCGTTCCCGCGGCGCAGACTTCCTCAGGAAAGTTACGGTCAACTGTCTGGCCGTGAGCAAGTTGGCGCCAAGGCTCCGGAGGATCTTTCCGCCGATCCCTTCCTCTTCCCGAAGCAACCCCAGCAACAAATGCTCGCTGCCGATGTGGTTATGTCCGAGGAGCCGGGCTTCCTCGACTCCGTATTCGATGACTTTCTTAACCCGCGGACTAAAGGGAATTTCGCCGAAGGTCATGGTGGTCCCGCCTCCGGGCAGATTCCGCTCGATCTCCAGGCGGATCTGCTCCGTGGAAAGCCCCATCTTCTTTAAGATCATGAGGGCGATTCCGTCGGACTCGCGCAGAATAGCCAAGACGAGGTGTTCGGTTCCGAGGTAGTCGTTCTGATGACGCTCGGCCTCTTCTCGCGCCAGGATGATGATCTTCCGACCCTTGTCCGTGAATCGTTCGAACATCCTGCCTCCTTATGTGGTAGGGATCCGTGGCTGACTTAAGCGAGCAAACCCTTCGAAAAATCTCGCCTAATTCTAACTAGAAGGGTATCCACTGTCAAGATTCCGGCAGATTCACTCGGACCGCATTTGAACACGCCGACGGTGTGTTTGAATGTAGACTTCGCCCGGCTTCATTCGTTGACTTCAAATCCACCATCCCGATAGAATTCCGCTCCTTCGCCCGTCCCTCGACAAAGACCGCATGCCGGGAATCAAATGAAAAACAAGAGCATCGGAATATTGACTAAGCCTAAATTTCCTGAAGTCAAGTCGACGCTCCAAACAGTGATCCGTTGGCTGCGGGACCGGAACATTCGCGTCATTCTCGATGCGACCTCGGCAGGGCTCTTGAGCGAACAGGGAGGGCTCCAGAAGACCCAACTGGCCCAAGAAGCCGATGTCCTCCTCGTGCTGGGCGGGGACGGCACCATGCTGAACGCCGCGCGGCTGTCCTGCGAGAGAGGCATCCCTATCCTGGGCGTGAACATGGGAGGGCTGGGCTTTCTGACCGAGGTTCGATTGGAACATCTGTACCCGTCTCTCGAACGGGTCTTCGCCAACGACTACGTCATCGACGAACGCTTGATGTTGAAAACCCATATTCATCGCCATGGCGAAACGGTGGCGAAGGGGGTCGTCCTCAATGATGTAGTCGTCAGCAAGGGCACGCTGGCCCGCATGATCGAGTTGCGCATCGACATTCAAGGGCGATTCGTCACCAATCTCCGAGGAGATGGCCTCATCATCAGCAGCCCGACCGGCTCGACCGCCTATTCGCTTTCCGCGGGCGGTCCGATCGTGACTCCTTCCGTTTCTTCTTTGATGCTGACGCCGATCTGCCCGCATACGCTGACGCATCGGCCCCTCATCGTCCCGGCGACTGCGGAGATCGACATCACACTCACCAGTAAAGACGACGGAGCCACGGCCACGCTTGATGGCCAGGTCGGCATTGCGATTTCACACGGGGACACGATCGAAGTGCGGGTCTCCGAACACCGAACCCGGCTGATTCGATTCCCGGAAACGCAGTACTATGCGGTGTTGCGTGAAAAGTTGAACTGGGGTGACGGATGAAGACGATCGCGCGAGCGGCGCTATGCCCTACCCCGATCGATCAAGCTGAGCATTTCCTCGTTGGTGGCATACTTGAATTCGCCGATGGATTCAGACCCGCCCTTATTAGCCTTTTCCGCCGCTTCGAGGGCGCGCAGTTCCTTCACATTGACGGGACGGCTTTTTCGCGATTTCAGAAGCGCCTGCAACTTATCCAACACGGCCTTGGAGTCGCCGCCGCTCGACTTGGAAGCCAAGTACCGGGATACGACTTCCGCGCACCAGTCGCCGTCCCGCTTGGCGACTCCGACCAAACCTTCGCTGGCTTTGCGCGCCCACCCCGCAAGAAAAACTCCGTCGATCACCTTGCCTGACGTTTCGTCGAAGGCTTGAAAGAGGGCGTCATCCGGATCGTTCCCTGTCTTGTTCGGATTCGTGATGTACAAGCCGCTCTTATAGGGAAGTCCGACGGTCTCATCGACTTTATCGCCGACGGCAAACACGACGGAATCGCACGGGAATTCATAGTATTGTTTTAGGCCTACGGCGGCGGTATCCTGACCCTTCGGCTCGAGCTTGTTGTCTTCCATCTCGAGCGCCCGCACACGATTCGTCCCGTCGACCAGTATGCGTTTCGGCGACGCCAGAAACTTGAATCCCATTTTCGTGTCGCTGACTTTCGGCTCGCATTTCGTGAACTCCTCCACCAAACCCTTATGAATCTCGTCGGGATTTTGACCCACGGCAAGAAGCCGGTCCTTGATGCGGGCAAATTCGCTCTTGATCCCTTCGAGATCCATGTTGGAGCAGACCGCGCGAATTTCCTTCGGATTGTACTTGCGCTCCGCCGGACCGCGCCGCACGATGGCGGTTACCCGTTCCACCTTCTTGTATCTCGTCAGCCAATGGGCGATATCGACCATGACGTCGCCTGCCCCTATGACTGCTACATGCTTACCCATCTCGAAAGGCCTGTCCCCGAAACCAGGCAGCCGATTGAAGTGATAGACGATATCCTTGGCATGGAACACACCCTTTGCCGAGTCCCCCTCGACGCCGATCGCTTTCGTCCCCTGCGCGCCGATGGCGAAAACGACCGCGCCGGCTCCAAGCGCGCGTACTTCCTCAACCGATAGATCCTTGCCCTTCCCGATCGAGATGTTGCCGAAGTAATGCACGTTGGGTCTTTCCAGCAATTCCCAATATTGCTTCTTCAGGCCTCCCCGAAGCTTCAGCTTACTGGGGAAGATACCGTATTCGGCCAGCCCGCCGAACTTGATGTCGCGATTCAAAATAATGACATCATGACCCGCATCGGCAAGACTGCCGGCTGCAGCTAAACCGGCCGGCCCGGCTCCCGCCACAATTACTGCGTGCTTGCTCTGTGCGCTCATTCAATGTTCCTTAAGATGATGCGGCCGTTGATCGCCAATAAGTTCAAAGTTTCCGCGGACTTTAGCATAGCCCTTCTCACACTGTCAAAAACCGGCCGACTACGCAATCATCCGCCGGCGCTTCCGACCGGCCCACCCGGCTCGGTCATCCGCCACGGGTCGAGGAGCTCATTGAGGCGCTTTTCCGGAAGCACCTTTTGCTCTCTTGCCACCTGTCGAACGGTCTTGTTCAACTTGTATGCATCTTTCGCGATCCTGGCCGCAGCCTCATAACCGATCTCCGGGGCCAAGGCGGTGCACATCGCGAGACTCTCTTCAATGAGACTCCGGCACCGCTCTTCATTGGCCTTGATCCCCTCGATGCACTTGGCGGCAAAGTTGTTCGCGGCCGTCGCGAGGAGTTCGATCGATTGGAGCAGGTTATAGGCCATCACCGGGAGCATGACGATCAATTCGAAATTCGCCGCCTGCCCGCCGACGGCCACGGTCACGTCGTTACCGATCACTTGCGCGCAGACCATCGTGACCGATTCAGCGATCACTGGATTCACTTTCCCCGGCATGATGGAAGAGCCCGGCTGGGTCTCCGGCAAGTTGATTTCTCCCAAGCCGCACCGGGGCCCTGACCCGAGCCAGCGAATATCGTTGGCGATCTTCATGAGGCTGACGGCGACCGTGCGCATCGCTCCGCTGGCTTCGACCAGCGAATCCTGCGCCGATTGCGCCTCAAAATGATCGACCGCCTCTTTGAAGGGGCACCCGGTTTCTCTTGAAATGATCGCCGTGACCTTTGCGGAAAACTTCGGATGGCAGTTCAACCCCGTGCCCACCGCCGTGCCTCCCAACGCAACCTCGCTTAAGGCCTCCTGCGCTCGTTTCACTCGCTGAATGCCCAGTTCGATCTGGCGCGCATAACCGCCGAACTCTTGGCCGAGGCGAACGGGCGTCGCGTCCTGCAAATGGGTTCGCCCGATCTTCACGATCTTGTCGAACTCCTTGGCCTTCTTCGCCAGCGCCTTCTGGAGCCGCACCAGAGCGGGCAGCAACTCCTTCTGCATCGACTCCGAAGCGGCAATATGAATGGCTGTCGGAATGACGTCATTGCTGGACTGTCCGAGATTGACGTGATCATTCGGATGCACGAGCTTGCTGCCGCGCGCGCCGCCCAGCAGCTCAGTCGCTCTGTTGGAGATGACCTCATTGGTGTTCATATTTGTGGAAGTACCGGAACCGGTCTGGAAAATGTCCACGGGAAACTCCGCATCGAGCTTTCCGTCGACGACCTCGGTCGCGGCTTGCTTGATCGCATCGGCCGGCTTCTTATCGAGCAGCCCCAAAGAATGGTTGACGACGGCGGCGGCGCGCTTAATCAGGCCCATCGCCCGAATCACCGAGCGGGGCATTCTTAAGGAGCTGATCGGAAAATTCTCGATCGCCCTGGCTGTCTGCACGCCATAATACGCGTCGGAGGGAACGGCCAACTCGCCCATCGTATCGCGCTCAAGTCTCGTACCTGCTGACGCCTGTCTCTTCGGCTCGCTCTTCATGCGCTGAACTCCATGTAATTTAAGGTTCATCCTGCGGGCGCCATGATAAACTTTGCCTGCCAGCATGTACAAGAGCGAAGCGCCTAACCCGCATTATTCATTCCGATGCATGACGAAACCGCCACGACGCCAGGGGAGACTGGCAAGAGGAGCCCTGGGGAAGGGAGGCGTCCTTGAAACAGGACGTTGACCGCCCGAGGAACAAGCCTGCCCGCTTGGCCGGCGGAGACGCGCAGCCGAGCTTGTCGCAGCGGTGTATCGACGGTGCGGCAGCAGCGGTCATGAATAGTGCGGCCTAAGCCGATCTTCCGAATCGGTCAGGCCCCAACCGGGCCATATTTGCTGGGAGAACGCGGGCCACGCCCGATCGGCCACGAGGCAGAAACTTGCTCGTTCGTCGCGATCATCGACCGACGGCATTTGGAAACGCACTTCGGCTTCAGAATTTCTGGTGACGACGCCCGGCGCATGGCGGGCGATGCAACATAGAGGACGACGCGTGCGAGCAGGAACCGTCGGCACGGATAAGACAAACCTGAACGGAACAAGGCCCGCCGCTTGGGCGGGCCTTTTCGTTGCTTTCTCTTCACATTGCGTCAGGCGACTTTTACGTCAATCGCCTTCGGCTTCACCTTCTCCGTCTTGGGAAGGTGTAGGTTCAGCACGCCGTCTTTATACTCGGCCTTCACGGCTCCCTCATCGACGGACTCCGGGAGACTGAAACTCCTCACAAAACTCCCGTAGGACCGCTCGACGCGGTGATACTTCTTGCCCTTCTCCTCTTTTTCCTGACGGCGCTCGCCCTGAATCGTCAGGACACCGTCTTCCACCGTTACTTTGACGTCTTCCTTCTTGACCTCCGGCAGCTCCGCCTTGATCAAATATTCCTGATCGTTCTCGCTGATGTCTACCGTCGGCGTCCAATCGGCAACCGTCAACGTCTCTTTTCCGCTCGGTCTCAACGCCGGGCGGGCGAACATGCGATTCAGGCGCTCGGACATGTCTTCCAATTCACGAAACGGATCCCAACGCACGAGTGTCATGGCACACCTCCTCCCGTACTCCTGTTTGTCCTTGGCTACTGACGATTCGGCGCCGACCGTGCTGTCTAGACGAAAGATAAATCGGACGAGTCGGGAGTCAAGAGGCGGGGAAGCGGGCGTCACGCAAACAGATCATCGCTCAGTCACGGGCACATAGGGGCGGTTGTGGGCTCCGGCATAGATTTGATCGGGCCTGAAAAGTTTATTTTCCCGCAACTGTTCGAGCCAATGGGCCAGCCACCCCGAGACACGCGACATCGCAAAGAGCGGCGTGAACAGATCAGGGGCGATCCCCATCTTGTCGTAGACGACCCCTGAATAAAAATCGACGTTGGGATAGATTCCTTTGGCGTTGAGAGATTCTCCGGCCACCCGCTCCACCTCGATCGCGACATCATAGAGGGGGGACGTTCCGCACTCAGTAAAGAGCCGTCCGCACAAATCCTGTAGAACCGTCGCCCTCGGATCCTTCACCTTGTAGACCCGATGGCCGAAACCCATGATCCGTTTTTTCTCCTGAATACGCGACTGGACATACTCCCTGACGGCCGCCGGCCGGCCGATCTCCTTCAGCATCTCGACGACTTCCTCATTCGCCCCGCCGTGCAACGGGCCTTTCAAGGCGCCGATGGCGGACGCGACGACCGTGTAGGGATCGGCCAGGGTCGACGCCGTCACCAACCCGGTGAACGTGGACGCATTCATCGTGTGCTCCGCGTGCAGAATCAGACAGTCGTCGAAAATCTCGGCCCACAGAGGAAGCGGGACGGATTCGGTCAGCATATAGAGAAAGTTCTCGCTGAAACCCAGATCGTCCCGAGGCGACACCGGTTCATCTCCATGGCGCAACCGGGCCCACGCCCCCACGATCGTCGGCAGTTTGGCGATCAAGCGGACGGCGGACCAGTAATTGTTGTCGCCGTCCTTTACGTTGCGGCCGGGATAAAACATCCCCAACGCGGCGACAGCCGCTTGAAGCGCATCCATCGGATGGCCCTGCTCCGGCAGACATTTCATGAGATCGATGATGCTGAACTTCACCCGTCGATGACGGGTAATGTCTTCCGTCCACTTGGCAAGCTCGGAAGACGACGGCAAAGATCCGAACAAAAGCAGATACGCCGTCTCAAGGTAGGTTGAGCGCGAGCAGAGGTCTTCGACGCGAATCCCGCGATACTCCAAAATGCCTTTTTCACCGTCGACGTCGCTGACGGCGGACTTGGCCGCGGGCACCCCCGCTAACCCCGGCATGAAATCGTGCGGCATCTCGTACCTCCAGGTCCGCCGGCCGTTTTTGCACCCGCCCCTACTCTGCACCGATCCTTTTCCTGACGCAAGCGCTTCCTTTCCCCGCATCTTGCAATGCGGAATGTCGATTGGCATACTAAATCGCATCTGCTCGATCGCACGGACCATGATTAACGCCTGCCGTCGTCATCACAACCCACGGACTTTCGACCGTCTTCGCCGCCGCACATCCGAAGCGACAAGACCCGCAGCAGGCTTTTCCGGCGATCGCGAAGACGGCCGCCGGAAGTCCGATCGGTCCTGGATCGCCGCGATCCGAGCTTTGCCGGGATCGTCCGTGCCGCTGACCCTCGAAACCGTAAACCCCCGGGAGGCGGCAAGATAACGATGCGGCTTCTGGTGTGGCTTATGCTCGGCGCTGCGGTCGCCGCGGGTACGCCGGAACCAAGCGGGGCCGAAGACGACGTTTTGCTGTTCGCGGTCGTCAACGAAACGCCCAAAGACAAATCGCGCGTCGCCGTCAAGGCTTCGGTCAACGATGTCGTATCCGATACCAAACTCATCGCCTCGGAAGCGATCATGAACAACCTGATCTGGAAAAAACTTGAGATCTGTCATGCGCTACGGATCGAGGGAGGCAAGACGGCGGACGGTTACAAGGTGTCGACGGTCCGGGTGATCGAGGCCGGCATGCTGCCGATGACCCTCCAATCGTTCGCCGGCGATTGTTTGATCAAGAAAGCCATCGAGATCGCGCCGCTGGTGGACTGACCACGAGTAGGCTGAGGCCAGGCTAAGCACGAGCGATGATATCGGAGGCGGAAGGTCGGAGGCCTGAGGTCGGAGGCGTCAAGTCCGGCTTTGAGCTTCACGCGTCGTGCGATTCGCCGCGCACCTCTCGCCTCGTATCCGACCTTCGATCTTCGCCCAAACTTTTATCACGCGCGGCAATCGATGCAGTCGGCGGGTTCTTCGGCGGCGTCGCACTCTTCCCGCGTCAAGGGGAAGTACTGCCCGCAAGTCTTGCAGGACCGAATCTCAAAGTAGGCGATGCCGTCGGAATCGATTTCGGTCGGCAGCAGCAATTCGAAGGGGTCATACCCGATGACGGCACCGTCGGAAAATTTTACCACCGCCAGCCGATCGTTGAAGACCTCAAACGTCGCCTCCTGCCCCTTCCGGTCGATCAGATGACCCACGACGAAAACCGGCTGTCCTTTGCGCTTGATCCGCAGATCGCGCAAGGTGCGATGGGACGCACTGGCGCAGGAAAATTGGCCGCTCGAGCTGGTTCCGACAGTGGGCATAACAGCGAAGGGAAACTTCCGAAGCATCTATCACAGGCGGAAAAATCCCGTCAAGACTGGTTCCTAATTTTCAGTAAAGGAGACCCACGATGGCAGAACTGACGATTTATCAAAAACCGACCTGCTCGACCTGCCGGCAGGCGATGCAAATCCTCAAGGAAAGCGGAGCCCCCTTCGCGGCCGTCAACTACTACGAAACGCCGTTCACGAAATCTCGACTGAAGGGACTCTTGAAGAAGGCGAAGCTGTCCGCAAGAGACGTCTTGCGCACCAAGGAAGATCTTTATAAAGAGCTCGGTCTCGCGAAGAAGAGCCTTTCGGATGACCAGCTCATCGATCTGATGATCAAGCACCCGGACTTGATACAGCGTCCGATCGTCGAAAAAGGCGAGAAGGCGATTCTGGCCAGACCGGCAGACACGGTGAAGCGCTTATTGTAGCCTACGCCTCGGATCAATACTCCCCGCTTGCGATGATCCGTCCCGTCCCGCCGTAGGTTCGCCGACTCGGTTCGGGACCGATCACGGCGCGCCTGACGACGTTACCGCCAGAACCTTTGGCTTCGTATAGCGCTCGAAAGGCGGACTTGACGACGCCTTCCAGCGTCGCCTCACCGGAAGCGCTCTCCGCGACGCCGATGCTCACCGTCACAGGCAACGCCTTACCCCTGGGTCCGGGAGATTTCGTCCTGCGCGAATCCTCCCAAACGCGCTCCCTGCCGCGAAGGCAGAGTGACACCCCTTCCACGGCTTTTCTGATCGAATCGAGAGCGACGATCGTTTCCGTGGCGGAGCGCCCTGGAAAGAGCACGGTGAATTCCTCTCCGCTCACGCGAAATACACGACCGTCTCGGCATGTCCTCTGGAGTATCGGCGCGACGAATTTCAGAATCTGCTCGGCGACCGATCGGCCGTGTGAGCCTGAGTAGCTTTTCAACTGATCCACGCCGAGAACGGCGATCGAATACTTTTTACCCAGCCTCCCGACGGCTTCCTGGTACGCCTGGCGTCCGGCAATTCCGGTCAAATCGTCCCGATACGTGCGCTGATGGAAAGATTGCACCAGCGAGAGGAAGAGAATCAAACCGGCCGCTGAGAAGAAATTGGCGGGACGCCAACCCAACTGGCCGCCATGATAGGCCAGGAAAGCGGCGGCGAGCGCCCAGATCGATCCCGCCTCGAACGGATCGCGATGAAGAAAGAACCGCGCGGCGTGGATGCCGATCGCCATGGCGAACGCAACCAGGGCCGCCTGAGGAACGGGAGTCCACTCGCTCGAAAACCATGGAAGATATTTCATCTGAAACGCCGCGGCCAACTCCTGCCGCTCCGGGTCGCAGAGCCAGAGGACAAGAAACGGCTGGACAAGCACGACGGACACTCGCAAGGCCCCTCGAAGACTCGACACCGGCTCTTCGCTCACGATCGAGAAAGCCAGCAGATTCAGAGGAAGAAGAAACGCCGTGACTGCGAACATCGGATGGTCGCCCGGCGGCACGAGTGCGCCTGCCCCCGCCACCATGGCAAGACCTTGATCGATCAGAAATAACACGAGGAGCGAGAGAATCAACCGCGCGCTGGCCAGGTACCATCCGAAGATGAGTCCGAACGCGAGGACGATGTATGGCATCGCCGATAGCGGCGGCTGTAACCAGGGGGGAAGGCCGTTAGGACGTAGGAACCCGACGGCGGCAAGAAGAACAAGTCCCCCGGGGACAAGCAGTTCGAACACGAATCTTCCCAGGACCATTGTCATGACCTGAACGCTTGTGCCAGAAACATACCAGCCGGCAAGACGAGAAGGCTCAAAACGGCTTGCGGTTGCAACAGAAAACCCCTTGAATCTGGCCTCGTTGGGAGGCATTCGGAATCGAAACCCGGGTAGAGCGGGTAGAAGATCACACCGGTGTCCGCGCCCGAGTCAGAATGCACGGCATCGTACGAGCCGACTGATCCGGTGGAGGAGGCTATCCACCATGCCCGGATGGGCGCAATGTGACGATCCCGGCGGAACGCCGTCTTGTTCTCTATCGGGCGACTTTGGGCACGAACGAATCGAGTCCGCGCGGGGGGAATGAAAGCGTGCGGCCCTGCTCGGCGCTCATGTAGGCGGTCATAAGTATTCTCACGACATCGACTCCGTCGTCGAAAGTCAGAAGTGGAGTACGTCCATCGAGAAACGCTCCCACGACGTGGCGGTTCTCGGCTTCATAGCCGTAGACAGACGCCTCGTTGGCCACTACGGGCATAAGCCCTGCCTCGGCATTTTGTTTTTCAACAAGGTCTTCTCCCCGCCGGCCGGTGATTTCACGACTGGAGAAGACGTTCAACCCGCTGTCGAGCGTGTTCCACGACATGGAATATTCCGGCCCCAGCAGCTCGGCCGAGAGACGGAGTCCCGCGCCGACAAAGCTCCACGACGTCGTGGCTTCACCCAACACATGAAGCCCTTCGGCGGTTTCAAATTCGACGGTGATGCCGGCGTAATCTTCGGCGGGGCGAGTACGGTAATCGACCTGCCGCCCCATGGCCCGGGCCAACCGTTTTGCATAGGCGGGCCTCGTCCATTTCAGATTGGCGATCCGCCCGGTGACGGTAACCGGTCTCAGCGACGACAGGGGCTGTCCCGGCTTCGTCAGAAGATACCGGATCACCAAAGCCGAGTGGCACATCATGTCGTTGAGCACTCCTCCTCCTTGAAGGCGCCCCCGCCAGAACCACGGGCGGTGCGGGCCGCTATGTTCCTCGGTAGCCCGGGCGAGATAGGGTCGGCCGGCGATCGCCGCATGGCGCCCCCAGATCAACGCATGCCCTTCTGAAATCTGCGGCGCAAACACCTGGTTTTCCAAGTACGCGTGTCGCAAGCCGACGCGCCGAACCAACGCCGCCGCTTGTTTCGCCTCCGCCACATTCCTCGCCAGAGGTTTTTCGCACGCAACGCCTAGGAGCGAACCCCGGCCCCGTTCGATCGTATCGACGATTTCTCTTATGTTGTCGAGGCGAGAATAGTTAGGCCCGCAGATCCACAGCGCATCGACGGCCGGGTCGGCCACCATATGGGCGATCGAGCGATACACGGAAGCCTTGCCGACGCGTAAGCGCCTCGCCAGCGCAGCGGCCTCCGAAGCGTGCGCGCGATCGGGGCTCCAGATTCCGACGACGTCGGCATCACGCACGCCGACAAACGCCCGAAGATGAAACCTTGCGTTGAACCCGCTGCCGATGATTCCGATGCCCAGACGTGGCGAGGAGGATGGCATGATGAGTCAATCGCGGCCCGCGCGCTCTTAGGGGGAGGCACCCGGCTCGAAACGCAGGATGCCGCCCGGTCCCACCCGAACGACCACGGCGCCGTCGAGCACTTCAAGCATCAGCTCGCCCGCCAGTTGCCGCCGCCAACCTCGGAGGATCGCCACATCGGCCTCTCTTCCTTGTTGTTTCGCCTCCACGAGACTTTGGAGATCGGCGGTGGTCGCCAAAAGGGTCGCTGCGATTTCCGCTTCCGCGGCCCTCGCCTTCAGCACCGCCTGCAGCAGTTCGACGACTCCGGTGGATTCGGGCTCCGGCTTCCGGTCCCGCGGAATCTCCGGCCAGGTCGAGGGGGAAGAAGCCAACGCGTTCGCGATCGTTTTCAGCAGTTGTTCGCCGTTTCGATCGACTTCCGACCCGTGCAATCCGCGCAGGCCCCGCAGCTCGTCGAGCGCCCTCGGTGGATGCCGCGCCAACTGCAACAGCACCTCGTCCCGCAGAACCCGCCCACGAGGGACGTTGCGGCGGCGGGCTTCGGTCTCTCGCCATGCAGCCAGATCACGCAGGACCGCCGCCTGTCTCGGCTTGAGACTCTCCCATCCGCGAATCCGCTGATAGCGATCCAGCGGTTCGCGACTTTTTTCGCCGACCACCGTTTCCAGTCGCGCGAACTCCTCGCGCGCCCAATCCAGACGCCCGAGACTATGCAGTTTCTTTTGCAGGTGGTAATGGATCGGGAGCAGGAACTGGACGTCTTCCGCCGCGTAGGCGATTTGATCGGACGACAAAGGACGGGCGCTCCAGTTGGTGAACGTGTGGGCCTTGGCCAACTTCGTGCCCTGTATCCGATGGACGAGGTTGGCATAGGCCACCTGAGCGCCGTAACCCAACATCGCGGCGGCGATTTGAGTGTCGAAGAAAGGTTTGGGGATCTCCCCGGCGTGCAGGGCGAAGAGATCGAGATCCTGCCGTCCCGCGTGAACGACTTTCTCAACTTCCGGACTGCAGACCAGGTCCCAGAAAGCCTCGAGCGATCCGTCAGACTGGACGGCGGGAAAATCGATGACCGCCGACACATCGTGGGTGGCGACTTGAATCAGCTCCAGTTTCGGAACAAAGCTGTCCTCTCCGACAAATTCCGTATCCAGGGCCAGCGTCCGACTGGACCGCAGCCGGTCGCAGAGCTTCTCGAGCGCGGGCCGCGTCGTAATATAGGAGGCACCGGTCGAAGCGTTCACCATCCGGTCACTCGGTCGGGCTGTAGGGCCGATCGGGAGGACGCATCGGCTCCGTATTGCTGAGACTCAAGTATTCTTTCAGGAATTGATAGGCATCGAGCATTCGCCTCAATTCCGGCTCTGAACTGCGATCTCCGTTGTTTGCGTCAGGATGAAGCAACTTAGCTTTCTGGCGAAACGCCGCGGTGACGTCGGCGAGTGAACTGCCGAACTCGACCCCCATGACGGCATAGGCGTCCACGGCATTGTTGACGCCGCTTGAAGACTGCGAGAGATCACCGCCTCCTCCGCTTGCCGCTTTCAGCATGTCGGCCAGACTGACACGCCGGCGTCTCCGGCGAGGGCGCTCTCGAATCTCACTGTCCAAGTCGTCCCACCGGTCCTCCACAAACTCCAGCCGCGACTCCAGTCGCATGGCCCCGGAGAGATCGCAGATCTGTTCGAGCTCCTCCTCGATCTGAAGCAATGACTTGACGATTTCGTCCAATCCCTGCTCTACGCGAAAGAAGCTGTCCACGCGCTCTTCCATCATCGTATCGACCGCCACATCCATGCTGTCTACCGTCCTATTGCGCAGCGAACCGATGCGCTTCTGCATGCCGTGGCGAAACTTGATGAATTTACCGGCGGAAAAGGGCATCGCGCCTCAGCCTGCTACGACCTTGGGCGCGTATTGTAGCATAGGGGGCGAGGCCGTCAGAAGGCGTATCTCCTCCACTGATCCTGAGGTCCAAGCGCCACGTTGTCCGGAAGCTTGAAACCTGAAACCGCCGGCCGATTCGTTTCACCCTTCATGAACGTCGCTTCAGTCGCCTATGCAGAAAACCACGGCTGTCAAGCTGTGGGGCGTCACTCGACGGTGCCGCGATTGCAGCAGAACTGCTCATGAACAATGCGCGCTAGGCCGGAGGCGTATCGTCGGTGACCTTGTTGCGCCTTCGAGCGACCCCGGTCTCATGGGCCGCAACTGCGACCGCCTTTGCCACGCGGGGCACGACTTCCTTGTCGAAAACGCTGGGAATGATGTAGTCCTCACTCAGAGCGGGCCGAGGAATCACTTGGGCCAGGGCTCTGGCGGCGGCTAATTTCATCGACTCGTTGATCTCGGTCGCCTGAACGTCCAGCGCGCCGCGGAAGATGCCCGGGAATGCCAACGCGTTGTTGATCTGGTTGGGAAGATCCGAGCGGCCCGTGGCAAAGATCCGGCAGTGCGACACGGCAAGCTCAGCAGGCACCTCAGGGTCGGGATTCGCCATCGCGAAGACGATGCGATCGGAAGCCATTACGTCGAGATCGTCGGCTTTCAGGATGTTCCCGACCGACAGGCCGATGAAAACATCGGCGTCTTTCAGCGCATCGCGCAGGCTTCCTTGCGGATGGGATCGCGTCAGGCACGAGGCCAGGTCCGTCCGGCAAGCCCTGAGATTCTCCGCCTCTCCGTGGAGAATGATCCCTTCCTTGTCGCATCCCAGCAAATTGGTCACGCCCGCCGCCAGCAGCATACGGCAGCATGCCGTGCCGGCGGCGCCGAGGCCGTTCACCGTCACGCGCACTTCCTCGATCCTCTTCCCCACCACCGCCAGGGCGTTCGTGAGCGCGGCCAAGAGGACCACGGCGGTTCCGTGCTGATCATCGTGCATGACCGGAATATCGAGAGAGGATTTCAGGCGACGCTCGATCTCGAAACAACGAGGGGCGCTGATGTCTTCCAAATTAATGGCTCCGAAACCCGGAGCGACGGCCTGGACGGTCCGCACGATTTCGTCGGGATCCTGCGTGTTCAGACAGATCGGCCAGGCATCCACCCCGGCCAATTCTTTGAACAGCATGGCCTTGCCCTCCATCACAGGAAGCGCAGCTTCCGGGCCCAAATTGCCCAGCCCCAAAACGGCCGAGCCGTCGGTCACCACCGCGACACTGTTATTCTTGATGGTGAACGCGTAAGCCTTGGACTTGTCCTTGGCGATCGCCTGAGACACCCGCCCCACGCCGGGCGTATACACCATGGACAGAATATTACGCGTATTGACGGGCATTTTGCTCTGGACATGGATCTTCCCGCCGAGGTGCAAGAGGAAAATTCGATCGGAAGCCGACAACACCTTCACGTCGGGAAGCATCCCGAGGCGCCGCAAGACATGCTCGCCATGGGCTTCGTCACGAACATCGAACGTGACGTCCCGAACCATACGCCCGGCGGTGGCGGAAACGATGTCGACCGCGCCAAGATTCGCCCCTTCCATGGCCAGGACCGCCGCGACGTTAGCGAACATCCCCGGCTTGTTCGCCAACTCAAGGCGAACCGTCAACCGGTAATTGGAATATGGGCCGATGTCGTTCATAGTCGACTTCACCATTCAAGTAAGAAGTGAACTATCTGAGGAAACATTTTGAGAACTCGCGCTTTCCTCAATAGATCCGCCCGCGTTGATAATAAAAAATCCTCCGTTGACACGAGCTGGAACAATTCGCTACCGTAAGGCCCCGTTTGCCTGATGGTCAGGCATACATCACATTATAATCTCTTCAAGGGGGTAGGGTACAATGAAGCGCATGTTGATGGCGATCATGGCAGTGGCAGTGGCGGTGACCTTCAGCG
>JBBILH010000023.1:36084-41988 GCA_037445005.1 Nitrospira sp. | reverse complement strand
ATACCGAATACGAAGTGCAGTACGGCCATTTGCGCCAAGCCGTCCGCTGGCTCGGCTTTCAGGAACAGTATCTCTCGCTCCCTCAGTTTCTCTCGATCAAGCCCAATACGAAAGTCCTCTGTACCGGCGCGGCCTACACGATTCAGCGTTTCTGCCGGGCCACGAACAAACCCTTCGTCGTCCGCGCGTACACGGAGCGGGAACTTCAACAGACGCTCGGCGATATGCTCCCAAAACTCCAGGGCACCCACTACCACGATGTGATCGATCCCGCCTGGTTCGGCCTACTCGACTTCAAAGTGCTACTGCTCGAAAAACCCGGCGCAGCGCCGAAGGCCCAGTTCACCGAACAAAAAGGCTATCGGTGGTATTCGCAGAAGTAACGGCTCTATCTAGGAAGACCGAGTCTAGCCTTCCACTCTTCGACATAGGCCAGGTCCACGTGGAGTTCATCCTGGCGCGCCCGGATCTTTTCAAGATCGGCTTGATCTTGAAGACGACCGGCCAAGCTTTTCAGTACAACAAGGTCTTCGATGGTCAGAATCGGCACCTGTAGCGTGCCGAATGCGACCGTCCGCCGGCGGGCAAGCGCGGTCCGGAGATACTCGGAGTCCGCCAAGAGCACATCGACGACGACTTCTTGATCTCCCGAAATCCCGACACAACGCCAAATCGAAATTCCTTGAAACACCATGGGCGCAGGATGCATGACGAGTGAGTCGAAGAGAGACGAGAACAACGATTGGAGGCCCTCCCGGGAGGGCTGTTCCACCAACATCAGGAGATCGATGTCGGTCGTCGCCCGCGGCTCAACCAGCGCACTGTACGCCCAGCCTCCTGCCAGCGCGTACTGAACCCCGCGTCGATTGAATGTCGTGATGAGGGTGGAGAGGGCCTGGACTAGGAAGGATTCTGTTGCCATGCCCGCTCTTTCGCGCGCCGAATTTCGCGCATCACGTTTGCCATGGCATCGCTCTGAGGCTCATCGTGTTGCAGCACCGCCCGACGCAGGGCCAACCCCAGTTCCGTCAACTCGATCGTGCGGCGCAAGTTGTCCGCAATCTTCGCGTCATCGATGCCACGAGATTGTTGTCGCATTGGCGGAAACCTCTACCAGCATGAATCTGCCAGGAAGTGTACAAGACTCCATGAGTTGGAGCAACCTGGGTTACGTTTTCATGATGAGAGAAACCCGGCGGGGCGCCGAAACCGACGTTCACCGAACAGAGAGGCTATCGGTGGTATAGCCAGCGGTGAAGCCGACCAGCTGCCCTTCTTGCTCGCGCGACGCGCACGCAGGGTTGATCGAATGGTGATTAAAGCGGGCGGTGCTCATCGCATGCGCGCAGTTGGAGACTAGAACGGGTACCCTTAGTAGAGCGAGGGATAGCTACAAGCGGACGGGCCCCCAGATCAGCGCCACCCGCAGTAACTGAAGAGTGAAACCGCTGATCGTGCTAATGGGGAGAAAGGAAGGGCGATGCTCTTTAACGCGCGCAGTCAAGGGCAGGCTGGTCGTCCCGCTTAAGGGGATAAAGAAGAGGGAAAGACAGGCATGGCCCAAGATGGAACAGAGAATGACAAAACTCTCTGCAGTTAATGATTGCCCAGCCCGAGGTGTTGTTAGATAGGACGGACTCGTTGTTCCGAGCGTTCGACACGTTTTTGAATTTAGCTGTAAGAGACTCGGATGAGCGCGCAGGTTTCTCTGAATTGTTCATCCAAATGGGCTCGATCATTAGTGTGGCGCCGCTCGAGATGCATCTGAAATCCTTCCGCAACAATTTAAAGATCGTGCCGGAGCCCTTCACTGCGGCGATTGATCCAATGATTCGCGTTTTCTTCACTCAGTGGCTTGGTGAGATAGGCCTTCTAGATACCGCTGAAGTATTCGGCAAATATTCTGGCGATGAATAGTCGCCAAGTGAACTCCGCTATCCCATCCAAGCATGTTTAGAGCAGAGAGCATTTCATCTAACGACCTGTCGAAATTGAGGAGGGCGTTGAGCCAGTCTACTCTGGTCGCGACTTGGCAGACGCCTTCGCCAGGTGAAGAAGCACCCCTTCGCGCAATCCCAGGTCGCTGACCAAACACTCTGAATAGCCCAGCGTCTCGATCACTGTTCGAACGATGATGGCCCCGGCGGCGATGACCTCTTCGCGATTTTTCTCCAAACCAGGCATCCCGATTCGTTCGGCCTTGGTTCGATCGAGCAACTGCCGTTCAAGATCCTGAATCGTATCCGCCGAGAGAAGATAGTTGTGTATGCGGGCCGCCTCATAGGTGGGAAGTTTCTGCGCCATAGCAGCAAGCGATGTAATCGTCCCTGCGGTGCCGACGAAAGTGGCGGCCTGGTAGCCTTTCATCTCGGCGACAGCAGCTTGGGTCTCGCGTCGCGCCCAGTCACGGGCCCGTTGAATTTCTTCCGCAGTCGGCGGATCGTGATGGAGCACTCTTTCGCACAGCCGCACCACGCCGATGTCGATGGATCGCACGACCGGCGGCTGGCCCGGCCGATTTAGAATGAACTCCGTGCTCCCGCCTCCGATATCGATCGCCAACACATCGCGCACACCGGCCGGCAATCCGGAGCGGATACCGAGCATCGTGCGCCGGGCTTCCTCCTCGCCGGTCATCACTTCTACGTCAAACCCGGCGTCCCGTTTGACGCGGTCCAGAAACTCCTGCCGGTTGGCCGCATCCCGCACGGCACTCGTGGCCACTGCCGTACGTGCATCGACACGATAACTTTCGATCACCTCGCACCACTCCTTCAAGCAGGCGACCACACGATCCACGGCAGCAACACTGAGCCGCTTGGTGTAATCGACCCCTTCGCCCAGCTTGATGATACGGCGTTCGGAGCGGAGTTCTTTGAGTGGACTGTCGAATGTGCAATCGGCGATAAGAAGCCGGCAGGTGAGCGTGCCGATATCGATGCCGGCAAGACGTTTCGTGGTCATTCGGCGTTGCGAATCTCCGCCATTTCCGTTTCCAGCTTCTTGCCCGCTGCCTTGAGTTGATGGATTTCCTTCACCAAGCGCCCGACTTCCGTATCGTACATCACGCGTTCGACCGGCTCTCCCGCCTCACGCAGGCTGACCGCCCGTTCCCCGACGTCGCGATAGAGCTCGCCGAGTTGCTGGTCGATCTTCCGGATTTCCAAACGCATCCGGAGCAGTTCGGTCTCTTCCAACGCGCGATTGGCCGCCTGCGCCGTCCCCAACCGCAGTGTCGCCAACCCAGTCTTGAAATCGTGCTTCAACCGCTGCAACAATCCCACGTACGACCTTTGGCTAGGGGCTAGAGGCAATGGGCTAGAGGTTGAAGGAAAGGTTCCTCTCCTCTAGCCACTAGCCTCGAACCCCTCGCCTAAATTAGCTTACCGATCCCAACTCCAACTTCTTCTCCCATTTGCGCATCATCGCCTCGCGCAACGCCCGATGCATCGGCGCCCGCAAACGCGAATCGATCTTGAGCAGGCCAAAGGCCTCCTGCCGGGCTTGCTGCAAGAGGTCCACATCCCGCACCAGATTGGCGACGCGGAACTCAGGGACACCCCACTGCCGGAAACCGAAGAACTCGCCGGGACCGCGGATGCGCAGATCCTCTTCCGCAATGACGAATCCGTCGTTCGATTTTACCAGCGCTTCGAGCCGTTCCTTGGCCATTGAACCGGACCCGCCTGCCTCTTTCGCTTTGGCCGACCTGAGTCCGACCCCCGGTGAAGCCATGAGGAGGCAATAGGACTGCTGCGGACTGCGGCCGACACGTCCGCGCAATTGATGAAGCTGGGCCAATCCGAACCGTTCGGCATGTTCGATCATCATCACGGTGGCATTCGGCACGTCGACGCCCACTTCCACGACCGTCGTCGAGACCAGCGCCTGGATATCCCCTTTCTTGAATGCCGTCATGACCCGTTCTTTGTCGTCCGACTTCATTCGGCCGTGCAGCAAACCGACCTTGAACTCCGACAACTCGCCGGCTTGAAGGACCTCCGCCCCTTGAATTGCAGCCTGAAGATCGACCTTCTCCGACTCCTCGACCAAGGGGTGCACCACGTAGCCTTGCCGTCCCGCGCGGAGTTCATCTTTGAGGATCTGGTAGGCTCGGTGTCGTTGGAACTCCTGATAAAGGAAGGTCCGGACGGGTTTTCGCCCCGGCGGGAGCTGATCGATGATGGACACGTCGAGATCGCCGTAGACCGTCATGGCCAATGTGCGTGGAATCGGAGTGGCAGTCAGCACAAGGACGTCGGGCTTGTAGCCTTTGTCGATGAGAACCTTTCGCTGAAGAACGCCGAACCGATGCTGCTCGTCGATGACCGTCAGTCCGAGCTTGGCGAACGCGACCCCCTGTTGAATCAGGGCGTGCGTGCCGACGGCGACATGCGCCCTCCCGGAGGCGATCCGATCACGCACGGCTTTCCGCTCCGCCGCTCTACCGCCGCCGCTGACCAGTGCGACCGAGAGTCCGAGCGGCTCCAGCAGCGCCTGTACCGTTCGATGGTGTTGCTCGGCCAGAATCTCCGTGGGCGCCATCAAAGCGGCTTGATAGCCCGAACCGCAGGCGAGCACGATCGCGTGCAGCGCGACGATCGTCTTTCCCGACCCTACGTCGCCCTGCACCAAACGGTTCATGGGTCTGGTTGAAGCCATGTCGGCGATGATTTCTCCGATCACCCGCTCTTGAGCCTGTGTCAGTTGAAACGGAATCGACCGGATGAATTTTTCGAGCAACAAGGCCTTCGAATTGAACTGCACGGTCTTCAGTTCCTGCTTCACGGCCCGCTGCCTTGCGGCCAAGGCAAGTTGCAACAGCAACAACTCTTCGAATGCCAGCCGCCGATGAGCCGGCGTCAGACCTCGATCCAGTTGAGCGGGCAGCACGCCCTTCTTGGGGAAATGCACCTCCTCGAAGGCCTGCTGGATCGGAATCAAGCGATAACGGGCTCGAGTCGTGATCGGCAGCACCTCCGTCAAATCTCCTCGGTAGGCATCGAGCAATCCGCTGATGAGCAATCGCATCTGGCGGGAAGTCCAGCCTTTCGTCTCGTGATAGATCGGCACGATACGGCCGACATGCACCGGAGCTTCGTTCTCTGGACCGATCACTTCATATTGGGCGACATCCATTCTTGTTTCGATCCACCCGCTCGCGCTTGAGACAATACGTCCCGACATCAGAACCCTTGTTCCGACGGCCAGCAGAGTTTCCAAGTACGACTGATTGAAAAACACGGCCTGCATCCGGCCGGTACCGTCTTCGATGACGACATCAAGAATCGACAACCTCCGATGCCGGGCCCGCTTGGCCTCGCTCCTCACAACGATCCCGCAGATCGACGCCTGAGTTCCGGGAACCAATTGTCCGATGGGAGTCATGACGGAGCGGTCCTCGTAACGCCACGGGACCGTCCAGAGGGCTTGCTCAACGGTTTCAATTCCCATCCGCTGAAGGAGCAGGGTCCGCTTCGGCCCGACGCCTTTCACGTACCGGATTGGAATCGACCATAATTGACGGCCCTCCTCTCGGACGGATGGAACCGGCAAACCTGCGACCGGTTTCGCGGCTGCTCCTTTCGCCGGTTGGGGAGCCGGCATCGCCCGCAACGCCTGCACGATGGCCGCCGCTTCCTGAAGGCGTCGCTGCTGTTCCTTGGCGGGAAGTCGCTGCTGTTCTTCCAGAAAGAGCTCGCGCAGCTTCAAGAGTGCCGCTTCGACCGAGCGCGGATAGACCCGTTCGGAGAGCGTCTGCATGACCTGTGACGAAACGAAACTGTGCAGATTCTTGACGGCCGGCAGATGGGCAAATGCGTCGCGGGTAGCAAATTCTATCGGGCGCGCGACGCGCTCCAGCCACTGCTGGAATGGATCGGAATGTTTGGGCTCGGGTGCGCG
>JBBILH010000023.1:0-36017 GCA_037445005.1 Nitrospira sp. | reverse complement strand
CCCGATCGCACGGCAATCCTCCTGTAGAATTCCTTACAATTCTTTGCCCAGCCCGACCTCGATGCTACACTAGCCCTCACAGAGAAAGACGTTTTCCGACATGTATAGACGGAACATCTCTTCGTTGCTTCTTAAATTGGCGGCCGTCGTCGTCTTCATCGTCCTCTACGGCGCCTGGATCAGACCCACTTATATTAAGACCTCGCTTCCTGAGCAGCCGGGCACCCAGCTCACGGAATCCCGAGAGAACGCCTCGGTGCCGCCGCAGGCACCGCCCGAACCAGCTCTGAAGCAAACGCGCATGATTGATTCAAGCGTCATTCCCGACACCAAGCATTATGAGACTCTCTCGGAAATTCGAGATGAACTGGACAAAGGCAACCTCCAATTGGTCGAGTCCAAACTCGGGAATCTTCCGGCCGGCTTACTGTCGGATAAGACCGTCAGGCCCTACATCGCCGTGCTCTGGAATAATCTCGGCATCGAGCAGGAGAAGATCGGCGGCACACAGATCTCCGTGCACACCTTTAAGAAAGCCGCTTCGCTGGACTCGAATAACCCGATTGTTCACTTGAATCTGGCCCATGCCTATTGGGAGCTTCGCGATCCGGCCATGACGATGGAGTTCCTGGAGCGGCTCGCCGCTCTCGCCCCCGGTGAACCCTTCCCTCACCTGGCCATGGCTGAATTGCTGCAGGAGAAAGACCGGCTCCAGGAAGCGGCGCGTCATTTGGACCTGGCGACGGAGCGGGCAGGAACAGACCCGGCCGTTCAGTCCTATCTGCGGGCAGTCTCCGCCAAAGTTCGGAAGACCGAACAGGCCGAATCACACCTCACGAGCCGGGACAGCGCGCACTTCACCGTAAAGTTCGACGGTGAGGCAGACCACTCCACATGGACGACCGTGCAGGACATTCTCGAAGAGGCCTACCGGGAAATAGGACAGAAGTTCGGACACTTCCCCTCGAAACCGATCGTCGTCGTGCTCCATGCCGGATCAACGTTCCAAAGCGCCACGGGAAGCCCCGCATGGGCCGACGGACTCTTCGATCCCGTCCTCGGACGCATTCAAGTTCCGACGCAAGGGGCGTTGACGGATCATACATGGCTGAAACGCGTTCTGCGGCACGAGTTCGCCCACGCACTCCTGCACGATCTTCAGGGGATGGGCAGCACTGCCATTCCGACTTGGCTGAATGAAGGGCTGGCGATGCAGCTTTCAGACGAGCGGTGGTCCGATGTCGACCCTTCCCGCTTCCGAGACCTGACGGTGATTCCGCTACCTACGCTGGAAGGAGCCTGGGGGGAATTGTCGACGGAAGCGGCGGCCGCTGCCTATCTGGAAGCCAACTCAGCGGTGCACTATCTCATCGACCGGTACGGGCAACACAGTGTGAACCGACTTCTGGCCCAGCTCAAGGCCAGACAACCTCTCACGGCCGCGATGCAGGCACAGCTTTCGCTCTCTTATGAACAGTTTCAGACTCGATGGGCGGAGCAGTTCAACAGTGAATTGAAGCGCGGATAGAAGCGGCTTAGATCATCCCCGAGCCCGGCCGATCCCCCTGCACCACGGACGTACCGGGAAGGACACCTGCCGACGCCTCGCTGCCGGGAGTTGAAAGAGAAGCCTCATCCCCTAGCGAAGGCGCCACGCGATCTTCCCACAAGAGTTGGCGCCCGGCATCGTCGAACATCCTGATCCGGAAATCGATGTCCTGCAGCGTCATCTCGTCCGTGTCTGCGACCGGACGCTTGATGCGCTCCGCGCGCGCGCCGCCCGTCGCTTCCGTTGAAAACTGATCGGACCAGACCAGTTGTCCCGTGACAGGATTGACCGCCCGGAGAAAGAAGTACGGCTGGCCGTTCAAGGGAGCGGTCTCCGACACCATGCGAACCGTCGCACGGGGACGGACCTGCGCGGCCACACGTACAACGTCAGGATCGCTCCCACCGCTCACATTGAGGTTGAGACGTCCTTCCCACAGAAACCGCCCGTTTGCCGCGTCATAGACACGGAGCGTGAACTCAGAAAGCCCGTTGGCCCCGGGCCCGACACCGCCGGCAAACACCCGCTCACGAGGCTGTACTCCCGCCAGCGGTTGTTCTTCCTTGATGTCTAGCTCGTACGTATCGTCCGAGAGGACTTCTCCGGTTTCCGCATCATAAACCTTGACCGTGATACTCGATGATTCGGCATTCTGAAAGCCGAATCCCGCAGCTACCGTTTTCTCCGGCTTTGATGCCGCCGTAGGGCCAAACGCTTCGGCCGGCGCAGGCGATGCCGTCCAGACGCAAAGACAAAGGCTCGCAATAATGCGCGAGGCGAAAAGCGTGGTTCGATGGGGGGGGAACAGAGCCGACGTCGGACGACGGATTTGTGATACGGCCTTCCCAACGGTGCTTCTATCTGTTCCTCGCGGTAACCAGGTCATCATGCTGGGCCCTCGCTTGCTTGGTCTGAGTGTCCCACCAGGAGGCGCAAGAATAAATTCCCCTTGTGTAGACAAGCAACCCCCGAAAGGAGGGACAGGAGACTTGGACAGAAATGAACGGAGGGACGGTTTGGTACAGAGGTGACTTAGGCTCCGGAAACTAGGGAAGTGGCCCCTGAGAGATGGTCTTACAAGCCTTGGAATCAGAACCCTTGAAGGGAATTTCTCCGAACAGTGGATACCGATACCTGGCGAGAGCGCGGTATATGAACCGCCCCATCGACTTGGCAAGGCGCAACCTAAACAGGGCGGCCAGATATTGCCCCCCTTTCAGGCCTGGCAACATGAACAGGAACGCGTCCAGGCCTTCAGATATGTTTCCATGTTGATCGGCGACGTATGCAACGTCCGGCCTCCCGGAGCGGTACCGGTTCCCCAAGAGGCATCGCGCCTGGTCGCTTTGATAGGGAACCATGCGCACATTCACCTGAGAGTCTTCCCAAATGTTTTCAAGACCATTTTTTGCCATGACACACATCCGGCAGGTGGCATCATAGATAAGGGAACTGCCCGTGAAAACACCGGCGGCGGTTTTGTCGGTCGTCTCGTTCATCTTGTCTCTCTGCCAACCAAGCTGTAAGATCGACGCGTGCGCAGACCCATCATGCTGATAATTCTTCTCCTTGCCCTTTCTCTCATCGGCATCCTAACGCTTAACGCCATGCCCGGCAGAACCGGACCTGTAGGATTATGGTCCGGGTGGACCCCATTTCTCGTCCTCGGCCCCCTCACCTTGACCGGGCTGATCTTAACGGGATGGAACTGGACCGCCATGGCCTGCGTCATGTACGGAACAATCGGGGCTGCGCTGGATCTGTCCACGATCGCCGGAATTCTCGGAGGGCAGGATGAGACAAGCGGGTTACTCGCGCTCAGCGGCGCGAGCGGCGCCTGTAACGCTCTTCTGATCCTGACCGGCGGCTGTTCATTCGTCCGAGCGATCCAGGAACCATCGCCTCCAAGATCCCTCCCTCCCAGTCCTCGGTCCCCTTCTTCATCCGTCTCATCGTAATGCGGCTGAATCCCGCCTCCTTGAGCCAGGCTGACGTTTCCGCCACGGAATACGTATCGCCGGTTTCCGTGAATAAAAGCATCGTGACCGCGAACAGGCTGGCTTCCTCCGGAAAGAGACCTTCGCGATCGTGAAGGAACGCATCCTGGATGATGAAGCGCCCGCCCGGATTCAAAGCGACACGCACGCGCTTGAACAGATCCTGGTTTTCACCCGGGGAATAAATGTGCAGCACGTTCGAATACCAGACGACATCGTACTTACCCGGAATGTCATCCGTGAGAAGATCGAGCGGGAGATACGATAGTCGCGCTCCAGCCCTATGGGAAGCCGCGATCTCCTTCGCAACCTCGAGCGCCGCGGGCCGGTCACAGACCGTCGCTTGAAGACCGGGGTTCCTGCTCAGAAACGCCATCGCATAGGTGCCGGGGCCGCCGCCGAGATCGAGCAACGATTTGGCGCCGCCCAGAGGTAACTGCGAGGCGATTTTTGGCGCCACCTCCAGAGTGCGATGGTGCATGGCCCAGGTGAAGGAACGGCGGTAGCCCGGATCTTCAGGCTTGTCTTCATCGAGAGGACGGCCCGACTTCACCGACTCCCCCAGCCTGCTCCAGTCCGCCCAATGCTGCTGTAGCAGCTTCAAATAGTGGCCTCGATAGCCGGGATGGCCGGCGTTCAACAGCGTCGAGCCCAGTTTCCCGTTTCGGTAACGGTCGCCCTGTTTGACCAGCAGTCCGGCCATCGCCAGATTCCGGCAGAGAATTCTGAGGCCGCGTTCGCTGACATCGAGTTTTCGCGCCAAATCGCCGATGGCCCAGGTCGCAGAGCCAATCGCCGTAAAAATATTGAGATCGAGCGCGGTAATGATCACGCGAGGCAGCCTGTAAGCAGCGAGCCGATCACGGAGCGCCTGGAACGTCTTCAGTTGCTGCCTCATGCGGCCGCTCCGATCTGCCTGCAACACCAACTGATCAGTTCCTGCACCTTCGCAAGGTTCTGAAAATCCACCGCGCGCTCGAATGTGACGGCCACGTATTCCTCGTTCATCTCCGATTCTTCGGCAAATCCCGATTGCAGGAGAAGTGCCCGGTATTTGGCCACCGCCGGCTGAATGAAATACTTGGCTTGTTTGGCGACTTCATCCGTACCCAAATCCTCCGGGGTCCCATCGGACATAAGACTCATGACGTCGTCCATGGCCACTCCGAACTGGCAGACCAACTTTCCCTCCGGTTTGATTTCCAACAGCCAGCCATCCTGGCCGAGATCCAGGGCCAGCGGTCCACCGGACTCAAGCTCGTAGCACTGAGGGAATGCCTTGGTTAGGGCCGCTCGCGCTTGGGGCCACAACGGCGACACCGGTTCGATCATAAGGGCGATTCCCTTGACGACACTTGCGGGATTTCCGACACGATCCGTTCCCGCAGCGCCTCCAACCGTCTCACGTTCTCTTCCAGCTTAGGCAGCCCAAATTTCCGATCCATCGCCACGACCTGTTCAAGCAGGGTCGCCGCCTCCTTCAGTCTGCCGACTTCCTCATAGCACTGAGCGAGCACGTAGCGGGCTCCGCCGGTGCGCAATTCGTCATGGGAGCGGTCCGCAATCGACTGGCTGGTCTGGCAACAGGCAATCGCGTCGTCGTGGCGTCCCTGCATCAGAAAAGTCCGCCCCATCATCCGCCAGGCGTCGGCCACGCCTCCTTCATTGCCTAAACGGCGCATCAGGACCAGCGACTGTTCGTAACACGTGATGGCATCGACGAACTGCCCCGTTTCCCGCGCGATCAGCCCCAGGTCCGAGTACAGCACCGCCTTAGCCGCTTCATCGCGTGTTTTCGTCATCAAATCCAACGCCTCCAGGTAGTAGGCGCGCGCCCGGTCCCATTCTCCGGCATCGGCGCGAAGATTTCCCAGATTCGCGAGTGTGGTCCCGATTCCCTTCTCATCACCGAGAATCTTCTGCAGTTCCAGCACTTCCTGGTAGTAACCCTGCGCCGCCTCGCGCCGGCCGCTGACGGCGCAGATGTTGCCCAGGTTTCCAAGGGTTGCAGCCAAGGCCCGCTGATCGCCGGTCAAGCGATCACATTCAAGAGCCTTCGCATAGCAGATGTAGGCCTCGGTGTAATGTCCGCGTGAGAAGTGCTCGTTGCCTTGGCGATTGAGTTCTTCCGACGATCCGTTCTTGAGCGTCATGGTAGGCCCTTACAACAGGGCACGCTCGACCGCCTGCTTCGCACCATTCAGGATCGAACTGCCGTCACCCACGAGGACAGTCTCAAAGTTGTACTTCAGCAGGCGTCGCAGTCCTTCTTTTGCCTTCATGGCGTCGGTATACTTCTCGTTGGGCAAGAGGCGAAGGGAACCCGTCGGCTTCCCAATCAAGGCATCACCCACGATGAGGACTCCCTTGCCTTGTTGGATAAACAGAGCGGATTCACCGGGAGATTTTTGATCCTTCAATTGAATCACCCATATGCCGCCGGGCAGGAGTTCGCCGTCCTTGAAGGATTTGGTCGGCTTGAGTTCCATCTGAGGCGCATCGGCTTCCGGCACATAGATTCCGCAGCGGAAATCGGCTTGGCAAGCCGCCGCTTCACGGGCATGGTCACGGTTCGTCACAATAAGATAGTCGAGTCCCCCTGCCGCCGAATCAGCGTCGAGGCCTCGGCGGTCATCGGCGGCGGATCGACGAGGATCTTATGCTCTCCGATGTTCAGGAACAGTCCGTTGAAGTCCAGCTGTTTCTCTTCGGAAAACCAGGACCACTGCCAGATACCCGGGAGAAGTTGCTTCATACGATATCCAGGTTGAGGTTAAGGCTGAGGTTGAGCAGGACACTCTTCCTTGGCCTTAGCCTCGACCTCAACCTTTCTAAAGGGCTGCGACGGCATCTTTCACGGTTTTCGTCACCTTCGAGAGGATGCCGGCTTCGTTGGGCAGATCGATGATGTCGTCTTCCGGTACCGTGATGAACTTCCGGCTCGTTCCTTTCGTGAGCGAGATCAGAAACATGCTGTTCGACGGCGCGACAGGAATGACCACTTGCACCGTCGAATCGAGGCTCTTCACCACTTCCAAAAACTTTTGTTTTCCTTCTTCGATCTCATCCATTCGAAAACCTTTATTGAGTACGAGCTGATAGGCGCCCGCTCCCCGCCGGCGGACTCTTTGCAGCCGTCAGCGTCACATTTTCGAAGATCCGGCTCCCAGCAGCTTCTCCACTTCCGAAATAATCACGTCCGCTCCCGCCAGATCCATGTTCCCGACCCGCTGCCACCGGATCACGCCTTGCTGATCGATCACATAAACGTTCGGGATGAATTTCCCGCCGCCGTAGAGTTTGTCCGTAATCTTTCCGGGATCGAGGAGGTACGGGTACGTGACTTTCACCGGAAAGGCCGAGAGAAACTCTCCGACGTCCTTTTTGCTGTTTCCGGCCGAGTTGACGCCGATCACCGCCACGTTTTTCCCCTGAGTCGACTCATGGACTTTCTGGAGATTCGTCCCCTGCATCATGCAGGGATCGCAGATGTGAAACAGGCCCAGGACGACGACCTTGCCTTTGTGCGCTTCCAGCGACACGGCGTCGCCGGTCACGGAAGTCAACGCGAAAGACGGCGCTTTCTCTCCGACCTTGAAAAATCCCGCCGCAAAAACCAGATGCCACGCCAGAACCGGGCACAACAGGGTTCCGAGTATCAGCATCAATCGCTTCATGAGGGCCTCCTTCACTCAATGTTCCAATGTTGAATGTTTAATTGAGTGAAGTGATCACTCAACATTCACAACTCAACATTCCCCACTTCGTGAGGAGTATCCTACCATGCAGATTTTTGACGGGGCAACGGGACGGCTGAGGCAGGAGACGCGGACGGCAGACCCCGTGTCACAAACGAAACGTGCTGGAGCCGAGGATGGGGCTAAGCGCTCGCCGATTCGGGGATTGCCTCCAAGTCCGTGGGATCAGTACGTTGGGAATCCGCTCGATGGGAGCAGTCAGACGGGGCTAGATCACGCGCGTTTGAGATCGAGACCTAGATTCAGTCAGTGAACTCGGTGTCCGCACAAGAGATAAGAGAGGGAACTTCCCCCCGATCGCCGCACCCCAAGCGCGTCCGAAGGGCGCAGCATACAACTGCCAAACCGTGGAAAATTCCCGACGATCGGCATCCGGCAAACCCACGCGCAACGTCTCTTGTTTGCCCGGCTGATACAGCGTCCCGAAGCATGCATCCCAGACCGTGAATTTGACGCCGAAGTTCGTATTCCAATGACGAGGATCGATGCTATGGTGGATTTGATGGTGGGCAGGGCACATGACCACACGATCGAGCCAGGGCCCGTAGGAAAACCAGATGTGGGAATGCCGAAGGTGCGTCCCCATGAGAGCGTAGATGAATCCGATGATACTCACCCCGAAGACCATCATGAATTCTCGGTCCGGCCCAAGTATATGCCGAAAACACAGCGCGGAAAGCCCTGCTACAGGAGCCTGGAGCAAGACGATGACCAGGTTCTCGATCGGATGTACACGATAGGCCGCCGCAGGAGTCAGCACTTCCGCAGAATGATGGACCTGATGAAACGGCCATAAGACCGGGCTCTTATGAAACCAGACGTGAGCCCAATAGTTGACAAAATCGGTCAAGGCTAGAAAGGCCACCGACAAGAAGAAGATCGAACTCTTGGACAATGCGTGGGGCGGCTCCCACCCAAGTCGATCGACGATCACTAGGGAGAGCGTCTTGTTGACCACCAATCCGACCAGGGAGAACAGAGGTACGAAGAGCAGAAACGTCAGCAGCAGATCGACCACCATAAACCGGAAATCGAGTTTCGTCGACGGATGTTGGTAGAGATCGGCAGGAAACGCGAACTTGCGAAAGGACGGAGCCTGGACGGCGCCGTCTCGTTTGGCGACAAGGTAGATGCCCCAAGCCAAGAGGAGACTCGACAGCAGATACGGCCAGGCCAGGCCGTTGGATAAGTTCACAAAGACCTTCGGCACATGGGCGAGCGCCTTCATGAAGTTTTCCCAGGAGAGAAACGCCGTGAACATTTCCTCCAACGCTCGCTCGATGCACCACCGAATGTGCTCCCAGGCCATGGCTGCCGGCACGTCCTCCCTTCAAATTCCAAACATTGTTCGGATAGGCCGGCAGGCATTGCTGGGCCTACCAGCCTATCTACTTCTTCGTTCGACAAGGGACAACTACCCTAATCCACGCAGGTATTGTCCACCGTCTTCACGCAACGCGACGCTCCGGCCGTAATGTTGCGCAATTCATCGTGCGCAAGCAGAATCGGCTCCGCATAGGTTTCCTTCTTCTCCATATGTGACCACCTCCTTCCTTTCCCGGGATCGCACAAGACCCTCGATCGTAAAAAGCCGATCCTCTGGAGACGTTTTCGCCTCGTGGCTTACGCGCTCTTTCGCAGCTCCAACAATGGCGCGACCTGGCTGGAGAATTCCAGAATATCCCGGCCGAAATGCACTCGATAGCTATCGACTTGCTGAACCAGCTTGGACAACGCAAGAAACTCCCGGCGCGCCGCTTCCGGCTCCTGAGCCACGCGAGGTTGCGCCATAAGCGCCTCGAGGGCGCCGGGCTTCGACAAAGGTTCGAGGCAACTGTGCGGAAGATCCACGATGTGTGGAAACAACATCATGACCGGGCGGCAAGGCGAACCTGCGCAGTCCCCGTACAGATCATGGGGATCGAATGATTTCTTCCAAGAGCCCTGTCTCAAGATTCCCGAACCGGCTCCGCGCAATTCAGGGAACACTTCGACAGTTCGTCCGGTGACGTCGATGGGCATCGGCAGCGGGAGGAGGTCCATTTGCGCACCACGTTCCCGGACCAGCAGGCAGTCATCGGAAAGATAACGGAATCCGGACCGGAGAAGCGCCAGCATCAGCGTCGTTTTCCCCTGTCCGCCTCCACCTGGGATGATCACCCCTCGCCCCTGGTACTCCAGGCCGGCCGCATGAAGACAGAATACGCCTCGTCGCTTGAGGAGTTCGGTCAGAGCGAAATGAAACAGACTCTCGCAGAAGTCCTCATGTGTCGTATCTGGTCCGAAGAGAAAGCCTTCGACGAGCCCGCGCTCCCCGTCTACCACCAGCAACCCTTGGTCGAGAAAATCCGCCACGAGTCGATCGCCGTCTTGGATGATGTCGCAACGCCAAATGGATCGGAGCGAATTGCCGCGTGACGGACAGATCCCCGAAAACAAGATCCTGGCCTCCGCCGATCTGTTCAGCGGTATCTCCCTCCGCTCCGCTATCTGGAGAAAGCGGATTGTGAGAGGTATCCCGCTCTTGCCCTCGTCGGCGCGAAACCGGCGTAAACTGGAAACGATCGGGCCCATGAGGGCCGGAGAAGACGCTTCATAGCGGAGATGTATCCCATGCAGATCGAGCACATATTCAACTACAGACGTTCCACTTATCATCTTCACTCTTCTCCTCGCGTTCACCACCGAACGCCGTCCATAGGGTGAACTGACCGGTTCTTATCAACCGGCCAGTTCCCGTCTCATACGACTGACAGAAACAACATCGGCAATTAGGTCAAGACGCCGTCCTGCTCCTTGCCGTACTTGCCGGACGTCACAGCGGTGATATCCCGTAGCAAGTCATGAGCCGTGATAACCGGCTCGCTATAGAACTCCTTCTGTTCCATTCAGAATCACCTCCTTTCTTGCACAGTAAGTCCCTTATGGCCTGCTGACGCCACAAGGGCTGGGGATCCGGGGGATGCGAGGCCGCGCCAACATCGTTCGATCACTCGGCGCAGCGGACGACAATACAGATTGCCGACGGTTTCAAACTCACGGGAGTCGAGACCATGGACCCCGAATCGCAGTGATTCATGGGTCTCCGGAAGACAGAGCGTCCCGAACAGCCAATCCCAGATCGAGAACTTCACGCCGAAATTCTTGTCGCGATGTCTCTGATCGATGCTGTGGTGCACCTGATGAACAAGCGGGGTCACCAGAAGCCGATCCGCTATCGGCCCGTATGAAATAGGCAAATGAGAATGCTGCAGGTGGAATCCTGTAAATCCGTACAGCATTCCCACAATGCTCACGCCGAAGGCCGTTGTAACCGCCAGATCGTGCGGGGACACGTGTTGATAGAATACCGCCATCAATCCGATCACCGGTAAGCGCACGACGGCCGTCACAAAGAACTCGATCGGATGCGCACGAAACGCCGAGATAGGCGTCAGCACCTCTGCGGAATGGTGTACCTGATGAAAAGACCAGAGAACAGGAATTTTATGGAGCAGAACGTGAGCGACATAGTTGCCGAAGTCGTTGAGCAAGTAGAATCCCAAGACCGCGCAAAACAAATACAACGGTGACAATGATGCCTGAGGTACCCAGACTCCGAACCTGAGCAACAGCCCTTGCATCAATTTCTCAGCCAGCGCGCTGACGCCTACTAACATCGGGGTCCACAAGAGGACCGTGAGAAAAGCGTTCACCACATAGAACCGGCAATCCAATAGCGAAGAAGGATGGCCGTAGATGTGGCGAGGGAAAAGATACCTAACGAAAGAGGGCGGAGTGAATGCGACCGGAGGTCGTGAGAAACGGAAAACCACACCGGCAATGATTGTGCTTGCGAGGAGATAGGGCCAAGCAAGTCCGCTCGACATCCTCGTAAAGGTCCCGGCCAGTTCGGCAAGGGCAGCGGACAAGCCATCCCAAGACGACAGGGCTGAGAACGAGTATTCTGCCACCCGCTCCAGCACCCACTGCACAGCATCACGCACCATGCCTATCCTTGTACTCATGCAGGCCGGGCTGACCGATCCTTCCGAACCGGCCAACCCAGAACCACAGCAAACACTTAACCGATGTTGTCGTTTCCGGTCTTGTCCGTCAACTTGACGCCGGACGCCACACCGGTGATGTCGCGCAACATTTCATGCGCAATCATGACCGGCTCGCTATAGAACTCCTTCTGAGTCTCCATTGATCGTCACCTCCCTTCTATTGTCAAAAGTCCCTCATGACCGAGTTGGGTCACGAGGGCGAGAAGGTCATCGGCGATTCGGTCAGCCGGAGCCTCGAACCGCTTGCAGAGCGCTTCATGGATGGAGCGGAGCGACTGGTTTCCCGTGCAATGCTCCCAGATGGCCGTTCCTACGCGATTGAGGGTGTAATAGCGGCCGGAACTGACGTCGAGCAGGACGGTCTCACCGTCGAGCGTCGTGCCTTGGACGTCCGGATTGGGACGAGGAACTGAATCCATCAATTGCTGTTGCTTGTCCAGAACTCGCCGATCGATCTGGCGACGTTCCTCTTCGGAGAGCAGCGCCCGGGCTGCTTCGGCCAACCGCACCGACGGCGTCTGCTCGGATAAACACGGCGCCGAACAATCGGATTCAATCGTCAAGTCCGGTCTGAGATCGGCTGTAATGAACGGTTGTCGGCTCATGATGCTGATTCCTCCTTTTCCTCCGTGTGCGCAAAACATGATTTGCTAGGCGCTCCCCTTGCAAAGCAGGTCGGCCACAGCATCGCCGATCCGCTGTCCCGTATAGCTTTCGAAGAAAGTAAAACCGGGACTGGTATTCACTTCGAAACAGACGTAGTCGCCGCCCGGTGTTCTACGGAGATCGATCCCGCTCATGATGAGTCCCAGCCCTTTGGTAAGGGCAAGGCATCGGGCATGGAGCTCGGGTCGAAGTTCGATCGCTCGCATGGTCCGCCGTCCGTTCTCTCGTCCCGCATACCGGTAGTCGGCGGTATCGGACGACACCTCTGTGGCGAACAGCCGCTCACCGACCGTATGGACACGGATATCCACGCCCGGGATCATTTCCTGCAATTGCACGGGACAAAATCGAATCTGATCCAATCTGGGCAGATCTTCGGGTTTCAACAACTTCACGATCGACCGTTCCGCGCTGACCGACTTGTAGATTACGCGGCCATTGCAGGCCTCATAGAACGCGCGAGCCTCTTCGGGCACCATCGTGACGAGCGTCTTCGGAACTCGAAAGCCGAATTCGGCGATCAATCGCTGCTGATAGGGCTTAGAATTATTCGTGCTGGAAGCGCGGCGGCGATTGACGACGAGGGCAGGCAACCCGTCCACCAGTTCCCACAGCGAGGCGATCAGCATTCGTTCACGGGCGGTGCCGCCCTGAGGGTTCCCGACGCCGCGCAGATATGCCGAAGTGACATCGCCGACCGAAACCACCCGTTTTCCGACCCGCAATCGGTCGCCGATGCGGCCAGACTCGGTCGACCAAGCGATGTTCCAGTCGTGCATCTCCGCATCCGGATGCACCAGCATCAGATCGGCGTTTCTAGCTGCCAGCCTAGCGCAGACGTTCGCCAGCGCTTGATCGGCCATCGGCCCCAACAGAAGAATCATGAAGCGATGCACTCCTTGCGTCAGAAAGGTGTCGAACGAGCCGGCCTACAATTTCGTGCTGAATATGCTGCGGACAGCGCCAGTAGTTCGGCGCGCCGGTTATGTCGAGACAGTACAACTGGCGTTCCGATGTCACGATGAAATGGCATTCGGCAAACTCCAACCCTAAAGCCCGCGCGAGCGCGAGCCCCTCCTCCATCGGAAGGAACGGAAGCTCGCAGCCGCCCGCGCTAGACCCATTCGCTTGAATGACGGTGGCAGCGACCTCCCGGCCTGCGACATACACGATCACCCGCTGTCCCTCCGGAACCGATTGGAGCGTCACGGCGAAGCGCTCCATCAGCCGGCAGATCTGGTCTGCGCCGTCGCGAGCCTGCAGATAGACGCCCATTTCCTCGACACCCAACGCCTTCAGATAGGCGCGTTCGCTCCAGGCGGAAAACTGTAAGATTGCGTCGGCTTGGCTGGTCGTGCTGCGGGATGGGGGGAGGAGAATCCCGTGGTCCTCAACGAGTTGTCGAAGTTTGCTGCTTCCAGCCAACAAAGTCGGGCGACCACCTGGAACAGGGCGGTTGACCACAGCACAGGGAACCGCGGTTAACAGGGCAAACCAGGATGCGGTCGTTTCTTTTCGAACGTACTCGGCATCCCTTGGGTCAAGATCGTCGAGTTGAAGCGACAATGGCCAATTGATGCGGGAAAACACGCCGGTAAGCTCATCGAACGGAACCAGCCTGCCGTCGACAATCAGCGAGCCCGGCATTACGGCGGCCGAGGTCTCGACCGGCCAGTTCAGCACAGTTCGATCAAGCAGATGAGACGGTTCGATCCAGCACACGTCCCCACCGGTCCGCTGGGCCTCTCGATGGACCAGCGTCGCCCACGGATCGAAGGAATCGGCCAGAATGAGAATCACGGGATGTAAGCTCTCTCCGCGCAGTTATGCAGCCGACCTCCGGCTATGCAGGACATGCGCATGTTTTGAGGAAGGATAGTTCCAAAGTACCGTTCTGCCTAGTTCACTAGAAGGTGGGAACGGCCCCTACTTTCGTCTGTACGTAGGATTACCGCTCACCGGCCCGGAGGATGGACGCACGTGATGCGGATTGTCGACCAGGAATGATCGATCAGACGGCTTGTTGATAATGTTGGGCTTGAGTGAGGAAGAGGGTATGGTACAGGCCCCGTTGCCTCATGAGTTCGCGGTGCGTGCCTTGCTCGACGATTCGACCCTGTTCAACCACAAAAATGCGGTCGGCCATCTTCACGGTGGATAGCCGGTGGCTGATGAGAATTGCCGTCCGCCCCTGGGCCAATTCATGAAATCGCTCAAACAATTCGGCTTCCGCCTTGGCATCCATGGCGCTGGTCGGTTCATCGAGAATCAGGACCTGCGAGTCACGAAGCACGGCCCTGGCCAAGGCCACTTTCTGCCATTCACCGATGCTCAACTCATGGCCTCCGTCGAAGAGCTTCCCGAGCATGGACTCATACCCCTTGGGCAGTCGCTGGATGGTATCGTGGACTCCTGCCTTCCTCGCGGCTTTCGTCACATCGGACAGCTCCACGCAGGCAGACGCAGTTCCCAGAGTGATGTTGTCCTTGACCGACAATTGAAATTTCACGAAATCCTGAAAGATCCCGCTGACCGCGCTCCGCACGTCGGAGAGCCGGTAGTCACGCAAATCCACGCCGTCGATGATGATCCGACCTTCTGAGGGATCGTAGAGCCGGCATAGGAGCTTCACCAGCGTCGTCTTGCCTGCGCCGTTCGCGCCGACGAACGCGACATGTTCTCCCGGCCTGATGGTGAACGAATACTCGCGAATCGCCGTGCGCTGCTCGTTCGGATAGCTGAACGACACGCGCTCAAACCTTATGCCTTCTGCGATCGGATGCGGATAGGGCTTGGGCTGCGCCGCCACCGGTAAACGCGTCTTGACCGCCAAGAATTCTTCCAATGTCGTCAAGAACAGGTTGCTTTCATAGAGGCTCGATATGCTCCACCCCAGTCCTTCGAGAAAAGAAGACGCCCGCTGCACCGCCTGAAAATACATTACGAGATCCCCGACGGTCAGGGCCCCCTGAAAAGTGCGGACCGCCACGAAACTGTACACGCCGAAAACACCGGCCACGCCGATGACTTGCGCCGCCAATCCGGCAAGCGCCCAACGCCGCTCCAGGGCAATCCGCTCATGACGAAGCACCCCTCGCGCCTCCCGAAACCACGAACACAGACGTGGGCCAAGATCGAACAGTCTGACCTCTTTTGCCGCCTCGGCGCGGGTCAGAAGCATGTTGACGTACCAGGCCTTTCGTTCCAGCGGCGTCCGTTCCCGTTCCCAGGCAAACAACCGGTTCGACTGTTGCAGACGGACGACAAAGTACGGCACGGCAGTCAGTATCAGGGCGGGGATGACGCTCCAATGCAGCCACCAGAGAATACCTGCCATGGCGACGAGCGAAATGCCGTCTTGCGCGAACTGAAGCAAGGAGTTGAGGATCGCTGTCGGCCTGTACGGAGCCTCCTGCTGTGCGCGATGCAACGTATCCTGATATTGCGCATTCTCGTAATACTCCAAATCGACCTCGACGGATTTTTTCTGAAGCAGCGCGTGCATGTGGTCCGTCACCACCTGCGCATGAATCCGGGCAACTACCGATGCCGTCACAGCAAGGATGGAACCGGCGACCGCCGTCCCTGCCAGCCACCACAGCGCCGTCACCGCGGCATCGGGCATCGCTTGTCCCGATGGTTGCCTGAGCCCCTCCGCCACCGCATCGATTAACAGTTTCGTTAAGTAAAGGGTCAGGAGCGGAAGCAGCCCTTGCACGAACCGCACGGTAACACTGCCGACCGCTAAGAGTGGGCTGCTCTCCCAGACGAACGCCAAGGCGCGCCGAAGCGTCGCAAGTAGGGGGCGGACACGTTCCGTGTATCTGGTGATGGGATGAGCGCGGCTTCCAGCCCAGGCACCTGATCTTCCATCACCCATGGGCGGGCTGCTCCTTCGCCGTCGTTGTGGGCAATTCAACCGGATAGGAGAAGGTGACGGTGAATTGTTGCCATTGGCGGGACAATTCATGAAAAGGCGATCCGTCCAAAGTCAGCCAGGCATGGCCGTCCAATGTTCCGCTGCTTTTCCTTACGCCGCAGTGCAGACGCACGGGAAAGCCGGCTCGCCTGGCGCACCGATAGAGCGTTACGGAACGTGGAAAGCAGTTTCCCTTGGCATTATAGGGAAAGAGAAGCAGCCATCGATCGATATAATAGATTAGATCCTCCAGCGGAACTCCCCTGTAGCCTGATCGCTCGGCCTTCGGCTCCAGGACGCCGAGAGCGTGGGGAAGGCTCAGAAAACGCAACAGGAGGCGGACCCGAAAAACAAGCAGGCCTACGGAAAAGATCGTCCAATACTTTCGAATCAGTCGACGCATGGCGACAGATGTGCAACAAACCATTTGCCGACCTGCTAGTGCGAACACGGATCGGCAAACACCAGATTGAAATTCAACCTCCTCAACCTTAGGCCGAGCAACCCGCTCATTGCTGAGGCAAGGCTTCTCCCCCACGGTCGACCCAGCGATTGATGGCGTTCCGCAAGGCTCCCGGGACCAGATATCTGGCCGCATTCTGGAAGGGCCCCATAACCCTGACCAGCCGCGGTAATGCTCGCCGCCACCGAAACCAGCGGGGAAGCGAGTCAAGTACCGGATGTTGAAATCGGCAAAGCCGAAGGCCGAACAACCATCGCTCCGACCACGAATCCTTCAGGGAGAAGTAGAGGGCGACCGCTTGTTGCTCGCTCACGCCTTCGTTTGGATCATTGAGCAACGACCAGGGCATGCGGGGAACCAACGCCCGCACCTCGTCATCCGCCAGACACTGCGCCGATATCGCAGCCGGTAATGGCGCCCCCAAGAGCAGATGGGCTGCCGCCAGTCCCAGCAGCACGTAGCGGCGGCACCGCCAGGCCGAAGCATCCGCTAGGATCCTCGCCCAATCCAGCGACCGGTGCGACCGCAACAACTCCGCCACGTCGCACACCCATTTCAGTTGTTCCCATGCATGCTTCGTCCCGTGCACACAGAGTACAATGAGCAGATCCTCCGCCGACAATCCCGGAACCGTTTTCTCTCCCAATGAAACAGGCGTGCGACGTTCCCAAAACTCAGGACGGTCCAATCGAAACTCGAAACACTCGTGAGCCATCATCCATTGCAGGTCGACCCGCGAAAGGGACCGCTGCTTGATATAGACGTGGTAAAGGCCCTCTTCATATTCAGCCGATTCAGGATCAGTCGAAGGATCCTTGGCCTCATACCCCAGCGATGTCAGGACCGCCTGCGCTTGTCGTAGGGCGCGTTCAGGAATCAACAGATCCAGATCCCCGAAATCGCGCAGTGCCAAGTCCCCGTACGCTGTGGCGGCAAGCGTCGCCCCTTTAATCGGCAACACCGGTACGCCCTGCGCCACAAAGGCCTCGCAGACACTCACGAGTTCATGGACCAGCGCCCGGTTCAGAAGAAGGCCGGCTTGAGTCCTCTGGCGCAGATTCGCCAACACCGCCGGCGGCACAAGATCCGGGCAACACGTGGAGAGATTCCGATACAGCAGCGGCCCGACGCCGTGGCACGTCGCTTGGCGCAGAACTTCACTCCAGTTCAGCGGCTCGCTCACGCGCCGGCGGATCGTAGCACGAAGCGATTCGGATACGGCTGTTCGCGCGCACAAGACGAGCAGTTCCGTTTCCGGACGCCGCGCAAATGTCCTGGCGGGCGTCATCGAGTGGCTTCCAGGAGCGGCGTAATTAGTTTCGGGAGATCGAGCACATCACGGCCAAAATACAGTCGATAGCAATCAACCTGCTGAACCAGCCTTGCCAGCACCTGGAATTGCCGCCTCGCCGACGCCTGATCGTATACCAGGAGCGTTTGAGGGAGCAGCGCTTCCAACGCACGACTTTTCGGCAACAGCTCAAGGTGACTTCTTGGCGCGTCCGTCACGTGAGGAAAGAAGACGATCGATGGCGGACAAGGCTTCCCCATCTCCGTCTGGTAGAGATCCTCTGCGTAAAACCACCTTTTCGGCATGCCGTCGCGGAGCACGCTATCCGGCGCCGTTTTCAATTCCGGGAAAAATTCTCTGGTGGCCTCCGTCACGTTGATCTTGATGGGGAACGGCAGCACTTCGACGTGCGTGCCTGCGTCGCGCAACAGAGGGTGGTCGTCGGACAGGTATCGATATCCGGAGCGGAGCAGCGAAATGAACGAGGTGGTTTTTCCCCGTCCGCTGTTTCCCGGAATGAGTATCCCTTTCCCATGATATTCCAGAGCCGTGGCATGAATCGTGTACAACTCCAGCCGCCGTAATAATTCGATCAACGCCAGATGAAACAGGTACTCGATAAGATTCTGCGGTCTACGGTCCGGATCGATGAGATATCCTTCGGCCTTTCCCTGCGCCTCATCGATCACAAGGACGCCGATATCGGGAAATTCCACCACCAGTTTGCCTGTGTCCCGGAACACTTCATAAGGGAGTCCCGTCGCACGCCGATCGCCGACCGCCTCCCCGGTCCCGGAAGCCAACGATCGGGCAGACGCGGACATGCTCCACGGAATGGCTTCACGAGCGGTAACGGCATGAAACTGAACGGTGAGGGAGGGGGCGTGCTCAAGCCTGCCGCAGTGAAAATGCCTCAGAAGCTCCTGAACCGGCTCGACAAGACTCCGACCGCTCGCCGAATACTGCAGTTGATGGCCGTAGATGGAAAAGAGATGATCCGTTTTCGGTTCTTCCAACACATCGTTCATAGTAATGCCCCCACAGCGCCTATTCTCAGCCGTTCGGACCGGTCACGAGGATGGAAACCCGGCCTGCGTGTTACACCAGCGACAGCCGATTTCTTTCTCCCCTTTGACGACTATCGCCAGTCGAACCACCGCAATTCTTTTTCATCACAGCGGTAACGGGACTGACCCGCCGTGATGTCCCGGAGCAACTCATGCCTCCTGACCTCGGGCTGAATGTACGATTCCTTTTCCTTACCCATGCGCCTTCCCTCCTTTCCTCCGCCTACAATCAAGGTGGGCTCACAATCGCGCCGTCAAGTTGATTTATGGACGATTGCTCTGAAAAGGAAAGGTAGCCTGACATCAGCCGATTGCATAGTTCCCCAAAGGAATGGGCTTCTCCCCTACTTTCGTTCAGGGTGAGCGATGCGCCTATCTTCATTTAAGAGAAAGGGACGAGCGTTTCTTTGCCAATCCCGAGAAAACGCTTGCGGGCTGTTGCAATCTGAAAAGTTGCTTGATGTCCGGCGATCGCGTCGGAGGGCGCCTATAGATCCGCTCGTTCTTCCGTCGAACGGACCGACCGCATTAATCGCCTGAAGAAACCGTGGTCATCGAGCGTTCCGAGGGAAAGAGACTGGCAGGCCTGCAAAGGCCCGCCAGTCCTCAAACACTACTTCGGAAGCTCGCACTCGCGGCAAACCTGTGACGCCACCGCCGTGATGTCCCGAAGCAACTCGTGCTTCTCGATCGTCGGCTGGCTGTACTGCTCTCTGCTCTGCTCCATTCCTGATCACCTCCTTTCTGAACACTTGCCGATTCTTGTTACCACAAGGAGTGCTCACGAGGTATTCCTCGTACGTAGGAGATAAAGAACGGCAGCAACGCCATGCAGAAATACCGACTGCGCGTGAACAGAGAGGCCCTGGGGGAGGCGTTTGAAAAATCGGCAGCGGCTAGGAAGAGGGCTCGAAGAGACCCAACTGAAGTTCTTCGGCGCGCGTGAACGAGATCGGGTACTTTTCTGTGAAACAAGCGTTGCAGTACTGCGTGGGAGCACCAGGGGCGGCCTTCAGCATCCCGTCGAGACTCAAATAGGCCAGACTGTCGGCCGTGATGTATTTCCGGATTTCTTCCGTCGAATGGCTTGAGGCGATGAGCTCCTTCTTCGTCGGTGTGTCGATGCCGTAGAAACAGGGCGAAATAATCGGCGGGGAACTGATCCGCATGTGCACTTCTTTCGCGCCGGCCTGCCGGATCATCTTGACGATCTTCCGGCTGGTGGTACCGCGCACGAGCGAATCGTCGACGACCACTACACGTTTTCCGGCCAGCACTTCCGGTACAGCGTTCAGTTTCACTTTAACCCCGAAGTGGCGGATCGACTGCTCCGGCTCGATGAACGTGCGTCCGACATAGTGATTGCGGATCAAGCCCGTCTCGAAGCGGATGCCTCCGCCTTCCGCGTATCCTAGCGCAGCCGGCACGCCGGAGTCGGGAACGGGAATCACGATGTCCGCCGGCACCCAGGACTCCTGCGCTAGCTGCCGGCCCAACGCTTTCCGTGTCGCGTAGACCGCGTTCGCCCCGTAGATCCTGCTGTCCGGACGAGCGAAGTACACGTACTCGAAAACGCACATGGCCGGATCGACTTTCGCGAACGGATGATGGCTGTCCAGCCCTTGATCGCTCAAGACCACCAGCTCACCCGGCTCAACTTCACGGATATACTCCGCATCCAGCAAATCGAACGCGCAGGTTTCCGACGCCACGATCCAGCTGCTCCGGACCCGCCCGATGCACAGGGGTCTCAAACCGTGCGGATCGCGCGCGGCGATCAATCCGTTGTCCGTCATCAGCACGACTGAAAAAGCGCCGCGGACCTGGCTCAACGCATCGATGACGCGCGCGAGGAAGGTGCCGGCTTTCGAATGAGCGATCAGGTGAATGATGACTTCGCTGTCCGATGTCGATTGAAAAATCGCCCCGTACGCTTCGAGTTCGTTCCGCAGCATCTGCGCGTTGATGAGATTGCCGTTGTGCGCCAGCGCCAGGTTGCCGAACGCGAAATTCACGATCAGCGGCTGCACGTTTTTGAGATCGTTCCCGCCGGCGGTCGAATACCGATTGTGCCCGATCGCCATGTGGCCCGGGAGTTTTTCGAGCACCACCTTGTCGTAAATGTCGGCGACGAGGCCCATCCCTTTCTGCACGAAGAACTGCTCGCCGTCACCCGAGACGATTCCGGAGGCTTCCTGTCCGCGATGCTGCAAAGCGTACAATCCCAGATAGGTCAGGTTGGACGCCTCCTCATGACCATAAATGCCGAAGACGGCGCACTCGTCGTGAAATTTGTCGGGATGGATGATCGGCAGTTCGTGTCTCATGGCGCCGTTTATTCGCGGGTCAGAGTCCGTTCGATCGCGTTAGCCCAACGGTCGTAGACTTGTTCGATGGGAAGGTCGATACGGCATCCCTCGCTCCACTGTCCCTTGTCCACGTCGATCACCAACCGATCGCCGCCGACCCTTCCGATGTCGGCTGCGGGGATGCCGGCATCCCAGGCGCGGTTCAAGACCGGTCCGGCCTGATCAGGCCGGACCGACAGGATGACCCGAGACTGGCTTTCGCCGAATAACAAGGCGTCACGCCGCAAGGAATCGAGGGCCAATTTTACCACAGCCCCCCGCCTCACGCCCGGCGAGGACACGCAGCATTCAGCCAGCGCCACGCCCAACCCGCCGTCCGAGCAATCGTGCGCAGATCGAACGAGTCCTTCATGAATCACTTTCAAAATAAAGTCGTGCAGAAGCTTCTCGGTTTCCAGGTTCAGATAGGGCGGCGATCCCTGCTCACGGTGATGCAACACTTTGAGGTATTCGCTTCCTCCAAGATCGTCCCGCGTCTTACCCAGCAGAAGAATGACATCCCCTTCGTTCTTGAACCACTGAGTCATCGCACGGTCGGCCCGTTCGATGAGCCCGACCATGCCGAGCATCGGGGTCGGATAAATGGAAAGCCCGTTCGTCTCGTTGTAGAAACTCACGTTGCCGCTGACAATCGGGATCGCGAAATGTTGGCATGCGTCCCTCATGCCCTCAATCGCCAGCACGAACTGCCACATGATGTCCGGCCGCTCCGGATTGCCGAAGTTCAGGCAGTCGGTGAGGCCGATCGGCTCCGCTCCCGAACAGACCAGATTGCGGGCCGCTTCTACGACCGCCAGCCGCGCGCCTTCGTAGGGGTTCAGAAGACAGTAGCGGCCGTTGCAATCCACGGTCATCGCGACGGCCTTGTTCGTGCCCTTGATCCGCACCACCGCCGCGTCGGAACCGGGCCGGACCGTCGTGTTGGTCCTCACCATGTGATCATACTGCTCGTACACCCAGCGCTTGCTCGCGATCGTCGGCGATTCGACCAACGTCAGCAGCGCCGCATTCGCATCCTTCACGTCCGTGATCGCATCATAGTTGAGATTCGTCAGCAGATCTTGATAAGCCGGCGGCGAGTACGGCCGTTCATAGCGAGGACCGTCGTCGGCCAGTGATTTGGCGGGAATCTCGGCCGCAACCTTCCCCTGATCGATAACGCGCAGCATCCCGTCGCCCGTGACCTTGCCGACGACCGCCACGTCGAGATCCCATTTCTTACAAATCCTGATGCATTCGTCTTCCTTCCCGGCCTTCGCCACCATCAACATGCGCTCCTGCGACTCGGAGAGCATCAGCTCGTAGGGCGTCATCCCCGGCTCGCGCCGCGGCACGTGGGTCAGATCCAATTCGATCCCGTTGCCGGCCCGCGAGGCCATTTCGCAGGACGAACTAGTCAGGCCGGCGGCGCCCATATCCTGAATACCGACCAGCAGATCGCCTGCCATCAATTCGAGACAGGCCTCCAGCAGCAACTTCTCCTGGAAGGGATCGCCCACTTGAACGGTCGGTCTCTTTTGCTCCGATTGATCGTCAAAGGAATCGGAGGCCATCGTCGCCCCGTGAATCCCGTCGCGGCCCGTCTTCGAGCCAAAATAGATCACCGGATTGCCGACACCGGCGGCGGTGCCGCGGAAGATCTTGTCTTTGTGCGCGATCCCTAGGCAAAACGCATTGACCAATGGATTGAGCGAGTAGATATCGTCGAATCGGACTTCGCCGCCGACCGTCGGCACCCCCATGCAGTTGCCGTAACCGGCGATGCCTGCCACGACACCCCTCATCAGATGGCGGTTCTTCGCCGTATCGAGACAGCCGAACCGGAGCGAATCCAGCAACGCGATCGGCCGCGCACCCATCGTAAACACGTCGCGCATGATCCCGCCCACCCCCGTTGCCGCGCCTTGGTAGGGTTCGATGAACGACGGATGGTTGTGCGACTCCATCTTAAAGACCACGCAGAGCCCGTCACCGATGTCCACCGCGCCGGCATTTTCGCCGGGCCCTTGCACGACGCGCGGCCCCGTCGTCGGCAGCTTCCGTAAATGCACCCGCGATCTCTTATAGGAGCAATGTTCCGACCACATGACGGAAAACATGCCCAGTTCGGTCAAATTCGGCTCACGCCCCAGAATCTCGACGATCTTCTTGTATTCGTCGTCCGTCAGATTGTGCTGCGCGATGAGGTCTTTGGTGATAGCACCTTGCATCAGCAACTCACTTCACGACATCGTTTAAGAGACCCGACATCTCCAATATGCGTTTCGACCATGCGTTCGACTCTTCTGAAACGCTCCGTCGCTTCTCAGGATCGTCCCACAGACGGCTCCAGCCACATTGCCACCGAGCAAGCTGGATCTGCAATGCGACAAGCTGTTCCGCTACATGGCTTTCAGCTTCTGCCGCGGTCCATTCTATGAAGAACTTACTCTCATCTATAAGGCTCTCTACCGTATCGGAACTGGCCCCACGGGCAGTAAACGACTTGATTCGAGCCAAATTCGCCGCCAACCCACCCAATCGCACTGGCAAGGCATCTTGGAGATATCGATCACGCACAGCGCTTCGATCTTTCATGATCCACCCAACAACCGACAAGTAATGTCGCTGACACGTTCCCGGATCACCGGACTCAGGATTTCGAGCGCAGGATTACCCTGACGAGGACGGATGTTGATCAAGGACTCAAACGTCACTACCTGAGCTGTAGGATCCCAATCCGCGCCCCACACGTCGGCCTGTTGACTCCCATTCTCTAGCAACACGGCCTCACAATCGGCATGCAGCGTTCCACCACCGGCAAGAATCCCTCGCTCAATATCTACTGCCAACTTAATGTACGTCCCTAGCCCCTGAAGCATCTCTTCAATCTGCTGTCGCGTGGCACAAGTACGAATGATATGGATCACGACGGCAGATCTACCGCTCCTCTCTACGTTCGTCCCCGTATCAAACTTGCGCGTATTCGTCGTCAGTCAGGTTATGCCGCGCGATGAGGTCTTTGGTGACTCTTGTGATCAATCCTATCCCTCTAGAAAGAAATCTTCATCGACCTTCTTTAAGTGGAGAGTAGTTTCTACCCTCGCCCCAACATTGTATTTGATCATTAGATCGGCAAGCTCATCACCATCAATTAGCACAATCCGCCCCGGCACTTTTTCTGCAAACTTCATGGCAGGATCTGTGAAGTACGAGGTAGTTACAAACACCCCTTTGCTCGCCTTGCTCCTTGCAAGCTCCCTGCGAACCCACGAACTTCTGGCTCACCAACGGGATTCTCCGGTTTGTATCGCTTCGCCTGAATATAAACTCTATCTAATCCGAGCGTGTCTTCATCTATGACTCCGTCCAGCCCGCCATCACCAGATTTTCCAATTGCACGGCCTGCGTCCCCTCTCGATCCTCCATATCCCATAGCAAGCAGTAGGCTCACAATAACTTTCTCAAAAAAAGAGGGCGTCGAATTCAGAATCCGATCTATGAGTTCCTTTCGGAGAGCATTCTCGATTTCTCCATGAATATTACGAATCAATTCATCAGGAGTCTGAGTAGTCACCTGAACTACTTTTGCAATATTTCCAGTCTCGTCCGAGTCTGGTGCATCTTTACCAATCTGACGAAAATCTCGAAACTCATCAAACCGGGATAGGAGGTTAATATCGACTCTCTTTGGATTTTCCTTAAGAACATCTTTCCCCCGCTCGGTTATTTGAAAATGTCCCCGTTTCGTAGAGACTACCAACCCGGCCTTTCCCAAATAGGTTTTTGCCCATCGAACTCGATTCCTGAATGTAAAGTCCGCTCGGCTGGGAAGCAATTCTTGTGTCTCTGACTCAGTAAGATTGAACTCGCAAGCAAGTTTCTCTTCGCTATCACGAATACTAAGTTCACCATTCGCGGCTAGTCTCAAAAGTGGCAGCATGATTGTTTGAAAGTCTGGAATCGCCATGAATTACTCTTAAGCTATGTGAGGACATGGCCAGAGCGACATTGCCGAGAGCGGTCGGGACCCATCGAGATTGAACCAGGATGGAAAGCTGGAACTGACTGACGCTTCACGGTCTGGCAAGACCGTGGCGGAGAGAATTCCAGAAGGTTTCCGCCTGGTGAAATCCGTATGGGTGACCACGAAGGCATAGGAGCGGTTGGCCATGTCCTCACGCAACCCCGACCGTTTTCATCTTGTTTAGCGACTCGATCATCGACACAAATATCAACCGCCCGTCTTCGTTCCCCAGCATTTCCTCCGCGCAACGCTCCGGATGCGGCATCATGCCCAAGACGTTGCCGCGGTCGTTGCGGATGCCGGCGATGTTGTCGAGCGAGCCGTTCGGGTTCGCCTCCGGCGTGACCCTGCCGTCCGCGCCGCAGTAGCGAAACACGATTTGAGCGTTGGCCTGAAGGCCGGCCAGCGTGACAGGATCGGTGTAGTAGTTCCCTTCCGCATGGGCGATCGGGATCTTCAGCACTTTGCCCGGCCTGCACGCGCTCGTGAACGGCGTCGCCGCGTTCTCCACCCGCACATGGACGTCCTTGCAGATGAAGTGTAACGAGCGGTTGCGCAACATGGCGCCGGGCAGCAATCCTGCCTCTAGCAGAATCTGAAACCCGTTGCAGATCCCGAGAACCAACCCGCCATTCCGGGCGAAATCTTTCACCGCCCCCATCACCGGCGAGAACCGCGCGATCGCTCCCGTGCGCAAGTAGTCGCCATAGGAAAACCCGCCGGGGACCACAATCGCATCCAGCCCGGCCAGCAAGGTTTCCTTGTGCCAGATCATTTCCACGTACTGCCCCAGCACGTCCTTGAAAACGTGCCGGCAATCGTGATCGCAATTACTGCCGGGAAAAACCACGACGCCAATCTTCATAAAGACAGTGTTTAGTTTTGAGTTGTGAGTTCTTAGTTATGACTGCGGCTTCGCATCTGACAACTAAACACTCAACACTAACAATTCAACATTCGAGCTGAGCACGTATGATTATGCGCCCAGCTCGTATCGGTATTCCTCAATGATCGTATTGGCGAGGAGCTTCTCGCACATCTGCTTCACCTCAGCTTCAGCCTTAGCCTTGTCTTTCTCCTCGATGTCCAGCTCCATGTACTTGCCGACCCGCACGTTCGCGGCATTCTTGAAACCCAACGAGTCCAGCGCATGCTCGATGGCCTTCCCCTGCGGATCAAGAATGCCCGATTTGAGCGTTACATGAATCTTGGCTTTCATGATGTAGGTAGACTCCCGTCGATTTACCTTGACCTCGCCCTATGCACGGAACCCGCTCTTCTTGATGGCAGTGTACCGAAACCCCTGAAATCCCGGTCCGGCGAACGAATCTTCTTTGACTTCGACGACCGTGGCGCCCTCGGCTGCCAAAACCCGCTCTACTTCTTCTCGTTCGACACAGTGCATCTCCATCATAGGCTCAGGGGGATAGCGCAGATCCCGATACCACTTAAGCAACGGGTCCGGCAGGACTTGTTTCACCATTTGCTTGATGCCGCCCCCGGCGGTTCCATCTGATTCGGACGCAGATTGACTCGGCACTGTCGGAGGCGCAGGCGGAACGGTGCATCGACTCGGCAACTGGAACACAACAACGCCTTGCGGTCGCAATACCCTCACGAACTCGCGAATATAGGCCTTCGAGTAGTCCGGCTCCATGTGTTGCAAGACGATGTTTGAGTACACAAAATCAAAATCATCTTCCGGGAATTGCCGCAAGTCGGCAACCTCGTTCAGCACATAACGACAATCAGATCCATGACGGTTATAGCGTCGTGCCAGATCGATCATCGAATGAGCGATATCGACACCAACGACCTGCGTGAAATGCTTGGCGAGGGCTTGGGTCAGCCGCCCGACCCCGCAGCCGAAATCCAACGCTCGTCCACGGCTGAAGACGAGTCCGAGTTTTCGTATATCTTCGAGAACTTCATCGACCTCTTTCTGACCTAGGGCAAAGAACTCATCAAGCTTCCATCGATTGCCCTTCTTGTCGGGCCAGGTAGCGATCGCCCACAGTGGATCCTGCTTTCCGAACAGATTCCAATTCCCCTGCAGCTCCTTAAGGCTCACGTTGACCTCCTCGGGTAGTCGAGGGCTTGGGTAGACCGTCAATATAACGCCGAATCTTAAAGATGGCGAACACCGTCGCCACCCCCCCGATCGCCAACGCGATGAACGCCCAGCGCCAGGGCGACTCCTCCAACCGATAGGCCATCATGGCAACGACCGCTGCCCACACCAGCACCGCCGCCACCAATCCGTAGTTCAAATATGCCCGCAGCATCCTCTTCCCCTTCTTCGTTCCCCCCACCCAAAGATCGAGAAGGAAGTCCTAAGCCTTGTCCCGCGACATCACGACAACTCGGGCCACCGTACTGGTTGAGCCAAGGCGGTCCGCCCAGCGGACGGCTCGCGATGTTCGATGTTCCGTTTGAGCAACGCTTGAAACGGAACAAGTTTCGCGGGCTGAGCGTCGGCGAAACCTGGTGCGGCCGAGTTGGAGTGCCTAAGCGGGCGAGGCTCAGGCATTCCTTAACCGCAAACGCGTCTCAACACCTCCTGATACGCCTCTTCGATCTTTCCTAAATCCTTCCGAAACCGATCCTTATCCATCGATTCTTTCGTCGTCTGATCCCAGAATCTACACGTGTCCGGAGAGATCTCGTCGGCCAGAATCAGCTGGCCGTTGTGCACGCCGAATTCCAACTTGAAATCGACTAGAATCATCTTTCGGTCAGCGAAGAACGGCTGCAACAGGCTGTTGATCTTCAACGCCAACCGCTTGATCTCGGCCAACTGATCCGACGTAGCCAACTTCAATAGCCGGATGTGTTCGTCCGCGATCAGGGGATCGCCCAGCGCGTCATTCTTGTAGTACCACTCGACGATGGTGGGCTGGATGGAATCACCCTCCTTCAACCCCAAGCGCTTCGCCAGGCTGCCGGCCACGATATTCCGCACGACGACCTCGACCGGCACGATCGCGACCTTCTTCGTGAGCATTTCGCGGTCGCTCTTGCGCTCGATGAAATGCGTAGGGACTCCGTTCTGCTCCAGTAATCGAAACAGCCGCTCCGACACCTTGTTGTTGATGACCCCCTTTTCGAGGATGGTCCCGCGCTTCTGGGCATTAAAGGCCGTCGCGTCGTCTTTAAAATACTGGAGCACCCGATCCGGCTGATCGGTGGCAAATATCTTTTTCGCCTTCCCCTCATACAGCATGGCACCGGCGACGCTCATGAATTCCTCCCGCTCTTCGTCGACGAAACCCTCCCAAACACACGCCGGTAGATATGATCGATGTGCCGCAAATAGTACTTCGGATTGAAACAGGCGGCGATTTCGCTCTTTTTCAAATGTTGAGTGATGAACGGGTCTTTTTCGACCAACTGTTGCAGCCCGCCGGCGCCTCTCCAGGAGGCCATCGCGTTGCGCTGGACCGCTTCGTACGATTCCTTTCGTTGTGCGCCCTTGTCGACAAGGGCCAGCAGGAGGCGCTGCGAATAGACCAGTCCGCCGGTGAGTTCGAGATTGCGTCTCATCCGCTCGGGATAGACGACAAGATGTTTGATGAGATCCGTCACCTTTGCCAGCATGTAATCGATCAGGATCGTGCTGTCCGGCATGATGACCCGCTCGACCGAGGAGTGGCTGATGTCGCGCTCATGCCACAACGCCACATTTTCCATAGCCGCAAGGCTGTTGGCACGGACCAGCCGCGCCAAGCCGCAAAGGTTCTCCGACACGATCGGATTGCGCTTGTGCGGCATCGCTGAAGAGCCCTTTTGCCCCTCGGAGAAATACTCTTCGGCTTCGAGCACCTCCGTCCGCTGCAGATGCCGTACTTCGGTCGCAATTTTTTCGATCGTCGCGGCCAACAGCGCCAGCGCCGTCACATAGGCCGCATGCCGGTCGCGCTGCACAACCTGATTCGACACCGGATCGTAGGTCAGGCCCAGCTTCGAGCAGACATGTTCCTCGATGTCCGGCCCTTGGTGCGCGAATGTCCCCATGGCACCGGATAGTTTTCCGACTGCCACCTGGCTTCGCACGTGTCGGAGCCTTTCCAGGTGACGACCGATCTCCTCATACCACAGCGCCATCTTGAACCCGAACGAGATCGGCTCCCCGTGAATCCCATGCGACCGTCCGACCATCACTTGGTTCTTATAGCGATATGCTTGTTTCTTCAGGACGGCGAGAAAGCCATGGACGCCTTCCAGGATCAGATCGAGAGCCTCAGTCATCTGCATCGCCAAGGAGGTATCGACAATGTCCGACGACGTGAGCCCCATATGCAGATACCGATGCTCCGGCCCGACCGAATCCATAAGCGATTCCAGGAACGCAATGACGTCGTGCTTGGTAACCTTTTCAATCTCTTCGATCCGTTGCACGTCGATCTTTGCTCGCTTGCGGATCTTGGCCGATGTGCCTCGCGGCGCTTGCCCCGCGCGCTCGAACGCCGCGCAGGCCTGCAATTCGACCTCAAGCCAGATCTCATACTTGTGCTTGAGGTCCCAGACGGCCTTCATTTTCGGACGGGTATAGCGGTCGATCATGCAGCCCTCGTCGTTCGTCGATCGCCCTTCGATGAAACTCAGGGCCGTGAGCGTGTCGAACGGTGAAGCGTCATTCGTGCAGAAACCTGTTATTCGCGTGCGGGATACGCTTCACGCTCCACGATTCACACGTGCAGCTGCCGCGCGTTTTGCTTCCAGCTTCGGTTCCGTCGCCAACACTTTATCCAGAATCCCGTTCACGAACTTGGCCGCCTCATCGTCGCCGAAATCCTTCGCCAATTCGATCGCTTCATTCACCGTAACCTTCGCCGGCACCTCGGCGAGCCACAAGAGTTCATAGGCGCCCAGCCGCAAGATATTCCGATCGACCACCTGCATCCGGCCGATTTTCCAGTTGGCGGCGTATTTGCCGATGAGGGCGTCGAGATCCTTCAGATGTTCGCGCACCCCGGCCACGAGCTGCTCGGCAAACTCTTTCGTCGCTTCGCTATCCTTCAACGGCTTCCAGAATTCGTCGAGCCAGACGCCAGGCTTACCATGAATGTCGTACTGAAACAGTATTTGCAAAGCTCGCTCGCGGGAAAGGTGGCGGCTACCCATAAGTCAGAAGGTGACAAAGTCAGCAAGCTGGAAAATGACCGGGCACCGGCGCGGACTTTCGGACTGCGCTACGGGTTGGAAATGGTTCGTCATCGCTTTCTTTTCACCCTCGCCTTCCCGTTCTGAATTGCCAACTTTCCACTTTCCAACTTTGAAACTTCCCCGCGGATCATCCGCATCACCGTCGCCATTTCAATTGCCGATTTCGCGGCCTCGCCGCCGCGGTTGAACTTGTTCGGTTCCGCCCGCTCGATCGCCTGCGCCACCGTATCCGTCGTCAGCACGCCGAAGATGATCGGCACGCCGGCATCCAGCGCCGCCTGCCCGATCCCGCGGCTCGCCTCTGCGCTGATATAGTCGAAATGGGGCGTGTCTCCCCGGATCACCGCGCCCAAGCAGATGACGGCATCGAAACGATTTGTCTGCGCCAGCGTCCGCGCCGCGAGCGGAATCTCGAAAGCCCCCGGCACCCGGACCACGTCGATATCGTCCGCCGCAACCCCGTGCTTCCTCAGTCCTTCAATGCAGGAACTCAGCAGCTTGCTCGTGACGAACTTGTTGAACTTCGCGACGACGATCCCGAACCGCAATCCCGTCGCGTTGTGGGAACCTTTACGGAGTTTCATAATTCAGTTGGAAAGTGCATCGGTTGGAAAGCGTGAAAGTTTGTCCGGCGAGTCCAAAAAAGACTTTCCAACTTTTCAACTTTCACACTTTTTTCAAGATATGCCCCAACTTATTTTTCTTGGTGCGGAGATACTTCACATTCGCTTCGCGCGGCTGAATTTCGATCGGCACCCGCTCAACCACGTTCAAGCCATAGCCTTCAATGCCGACGATCTTTCTGGGGTTATTGGTGATCAGCTTGATGGCGTGCAATCCCAAATTCACCAGGATTTGTGCGCCCACTCCATAGTCACGAAGATCAGCTTTGAATCCGAGCTTCAGATTGGCCTCGACCGTGTCGCTTCCCTTATCTTGAAGATCGTACGCTTTGATCTTGTTGAGCAAACCGATGCCGCGCCCTTCTTGATTGAGATACAGCAGGACGCCGCGCCCTTCCTTCTGAATAATCTCCATCGCCCTATGCAACTGGTCTCGGCAATCGCAGCGCAGTGACCCGAGCGCGTCGGCGGTGAGGCAGCCGGAATGCACACGAACAAGTGTGGGCTCCCCGCTGTCCACCCGCCCCTTGACCAGGGCGATATGCGTAACGCCATCGACTTGGTTTTCGAATGCGACGGCTTCGAACTCACCGAACGTCGTCGGCAGTCTCGCGCTCGCTATCCGCTTGACGAAGGTTTCGCGGCGCATGCGGTATTCGATCAAGGCCTTGATCGTCACCATTTTCAGCTTATGGGTCTTCGCAAACTTCGTCAGTTCCGGCACGCGCGCCATCGTGCCGTCCTCGTTCATGATCTCGCAGATCACGCCGGAGGGATTCAGCCCTGCGAGCTTCGCCAAATCGACCGACCCCTCCGTCTGGCCCGCGCGTTTCAATACCCCACCCTGCTGCGCTTTCAACGGGAAAATGTGGCCGGGCCGGGCCAGGTCGTTCGGTTTGGATTTCGGATCGATGGCCACATGGATGGTGGTGGCCCGATCGGCTGCGGATATTCCGGTCGTAATATCCTTCCGGGCATCGATTGAGACGGTAAAGGCCGTGCCGAAGGTGGCGGTATTTTCAACTGCTTGCTGGGGTAATTGCAGTTCCTCGCAACGCTCAGGCGTCAGGGCCAGACAGATGAGTCCCCTGGCATGTTTGGCCATAAAGTTGATGGCCTGTGGGGTGACTTTTTCGGCAGCGATGACCAGATCGCCTTCATTTTCCCGATCTTCGTCATCCACCAGGATGACGAATTTGCCCTTCCTGATGTCTCGAATCGCATCCTCGATCGAATCGAATGGAGTAGCCATGGACCCCAATAGTGAACGGTTTACGGCGACGGTTCAACGAGCCGACAATTTATCATTAAACATTGCACATTTAACATTCTTTTTTGGACCCAATCGCCCTGGGGGAAGGCCCTCGCTAGAAGGGTGCGACGGTCGATGCGCCTTTGTCGCGCATCGCCAGGAGAACGGTCCCCCAAGCGGCGATCCCAAACCCGGCAAAGAGCCACAACCCCGGTTCGTAGCTGCCGGTGAGCCCCTTGAGGCTTCCCATGATGATCGGCAACAGAAACCCACCAAGAGACCCTGCCGCTCCGACGACGCCCGAGGCCAGACCGATCTCCTTCGGAAACCATTCGGCAACTAACTGAAACACTGCACCATTTCCAAATCCCATTGCGCCGGCGGCAACCATCATCATCACTAAGGCCGCCGGAAAGGAGGGGCTCACCACCGCAACGACGGACCCGGCGATGATCGGCAAAACATAATGGAGGGTTCTGAGGCCGCCCTGGCGATCCGCCATATACCCGCCCAATGGACGGATGATGCTTCCGAGCAACGCGCAAAGCGCGGCGATCGCCCCGGCCTGAGCCGCATCCAATCCATAGGCGTCGTGCAACAAGAACGGAAGGATGCTGGAGAGCCCCACAAAACCGCCGAACGTCACACCATACAAGAAGCAGAGCCAGTAGGCGGAGCGTCGGCGAATCAACCGGACAACGTGGTGCCACCATTCTAAATTGTGAGGCGTCGGAGCCGGCCGCTCTTGTGGCATAAGCCATACGAAGGCGACGAGCGTGAGTCCCACTATGCCGGCCATGAGGCCGCACGCCTGGTGCCAGTCCAATGCCGCAGCCCAGCGGGGGGCAAGGTAGAGCACAAGTACCGTCCCAACGTTGCCGGACGCCGCTACTCCCAACACCAAGCCTTGAGCCGCAGGCGGATAGACGCGACCCGCCATCGGCAGCGAGACCGCGAAACTGGCCCCGGCAACGCCAAGGCAAAGCGCGAACGCTTGGGCCTCTCCGAAGCTGAAGACCCCGAACCGTCCCCATAGGAGCAGGGCTAACTCAACCGCCAGAATCGCCAGAGCCGTCGGCCTCGCGCCGACCCGGTCGGCCGACCATCCGGCCGCCAGGCGAAACGCCGCGCCGCTTAGAAGCGGCAGGGCCACGAGCCATGCGAGTTCCGCGTCCCCGAGGCGCAGACTCTCGGCCAGAGGAATGCTCATCGCGCCGACGAGTAGCCACACCATGAAGCTGACCGTCAGATGCAGCCAGGCCCCGAGCAATGACGGCCAGTGGCCGCTCTGTATCGCCTTCAGAATATCCACGCTACCGTTGGGTTCGTCGCCCTGAGCACCCGACGCCAGGCAGCGTTCATCATAGGGGACTGGCGCTTGCCCGCGCAAGGGAATGGCTCGCGAGCCCGCATAACTTTTTCACCGGCGGACGTTCTGTTATAGTCTGCGATCCATATGGCCAAACAGGACGACGAGCAAGAAGAACTGCTGGAACCGGAAGTGCTGGATCCTTCAGAGGAGGAATCGGCGGGGTCTACGAACGTTATGGAGCTCAGCCCATCGGCGGAGGACCGGACCGATCAAACCGCCGTTGTCCCGGTCACGGCGCTCCAGCAATACCTCGCAGAAGTCCGCCGCCACCCCTATCTGTCCAAGGAAGAAGAACTCCGGCTGTTTGAGGAATATCGGACCCACGGCAGCCGCGAAGCCGCCGTCAAACTCATCATGGCGAACCTGCGCGTCTCGGTGGCGATCGCGGCCGAGTATCTCCATACCGGCGCCGACCACATGGACCTGATCCAGGAAGGCAACGTCGGATTGATGCAGGCCATCAAGAAATTCGACCCGTCGAAAAACGTCCGTTTCCATGCCTACGCCGCATGGTGGTCGCGGGCCTATATTCTGCGCTACCTCCTCAACACCTATCGCCTGGTGAAGATCGGAACCACCCAGGACCAACGCAAGCTCTTCTACAATCTGAAAAAGGAGAAGGCGAAGCTCGAACGAGAGGGATTCGCTCCGGACACCAAACTTTTGGCCGACCGGTTGAACGTGCGCGAACGCGACGTGGTGGAGATGGACCAGCGACTGGGCAACTGGGAATTGTCGTTGGATCAGCCCATCGGGGAAGATCAGGAGGGCAGCCTGCTCGATGTACTTCCCTCTCAACAAGAACCGGCCGACGAGCAACTGGCAAAGGAACAGCTCCAGGCGCTTTTCCGCGTCAAACTGGGGGAATTCATCAAGACCTTGGACGAGCGCGACGAGGACATTCTTCGCAACCGGATTCTGTCCGAAACACCGTTGACCCTTGATGACCTTGGCGCCAAATACGGCATCACCAAAGAACGCACCAGGCAGTTGGAGGCCCGGATCATCAAACGGCTGCGAGACTACATTAAGAAAGACGTGAAGGATTTCGACCGCTTGCGGGCGTAATCTGAAATGGAGTCCTTGCCCCAAAGTTTTGCCTAGAATATTGGAATCTCAATAGGTTATGATGCCTCGTCACGACTGAGGATGGGGCTGGCAAGAAATTCCTGAGTTCCCCCCTTGACTTGGGCTGACCCGAAACTATCTTAACCCCCGAGTTTGCGGACCAGGGCTTCTGCTCGTTCGAGTGCGTCTATCGACGCCTTCGAGTGCAAACCCGTTTAACAATGTCGCTGCCTAATCACGTTAACTTTCATCACGAGGAGGTTCTGTCATGAGCACAGCCGCGAAAGACAAGAAGAACGTCGCCAAGGGCTTCCAGCCTCTGGGCGATCGGGTGTTCGTCACCTACACGGAGGAATTGGAACGCACCGCCGGCGGGATCTATGTGCCGGATTCGGCAAAGGAAAAACCGCAGCGAGGCATTGTTCAGGCCATCGGCAAGAAGGTCGAGAACGTGAAGGTCGGCGATCAGGTTCTTTTCGACAAGTATTCAGGCAGCAAGCTCCGGATCGAGGACGAAGAGTGCTTGATCCTCAAGGAAGAAGACATCCTCGGCATTTTCACGGCGTCGTAAAGAACGTGACTAAGCAAGACAGTCAGCAAGTTTTCAATGTCGCTGACTTTCGCACGTTCGCACTTTCGAAATTTCAGACTTACTAAAAATGGAGGAAGACAATGGCTAAGCAACTCATGTACAGCGAATCGGCTCGGGCGTCCATCCTGAAAGGGGTGAACCAGCTCGCCGACGCGGTGAAGGCGACCCTCGGACCTAAAGGACGAAACGCGATTCTGGACAAAAAATTCGGCGCCCCGACAATCACCAAGGACGGCGTCACCGTCGCCAAGGAGATCGAGCTCAAGAACCCGTACGAGAACATGGGGGCCCAACTCGTCCGCGAAGTCGCCAGCAAAACCAGCGATACGGCCGGAGACGGCACCACCACCGCCACGGTGCTGGCGCAAGCCATCTATCGTGAGGGCGTAAAGAACATCACCGCCGGCGCGAACCCGATGGAAATTCAGCGCGGCATCAACAAGGCCGTCGAAGTGGTCGTGGGCGAGTTGAAGAAGCTCAGCAAGCCCTGTCAGAGCAAGACGGAGATTTCCCAGGTCGGGACCATTTCGGCCAACAACGACAAGACCATCGGCGACTTGATCGCCGAGGCGATGGAGAAAGTCGGCAAAGACGGCGTCATCACCGTCGAAGAAGCCAAGTCGATGACGACATCGCTGGACGTCGTCGAGGGCATGCAGTTCGATCGCGGCTATATCTCCCCCTACTTCGTCACCAACGCCGAGCGGATGGAATGTTCCGTCGAAGAGCCGCTCATTCTCATCAATGAAAAGAAAGTCAGCAGCATGAAGGACCTCCTCCCGATCCTCGAGCAAGTGGCCAAGATGGGCA
>JBBILH010000022.1:36967-42704 GCA_037445005.1 Nitrospira sp. | reverse complement strand
ATCCGTCGAGGCTTGGCCGGGAAGGAAAACTGGAACTGACCGAAGAAACACGGTTGATTACAACCGTGACTAAGAGAATTCCAGAAGGGCGCGCAGCGCGAGCGCCAAGTGCGCAAGTTCCGCCCAGCGGAGCCCGAACGGATCGCTCCGGGAGGTCCAGCGCGCTGATCCGAGGGCATCCGCTCTACTTATCGGGCGACGATATTGACCTTGGCGGAGTAACCGAGCTGGGAGAGGAGTTGTTCGCAATCTTCCCATGCAAGCCCGAACGTGCGCACATCCGCGGCGCCGATTCTCGCGATGGCATTACGAATGGTCGTCAGGTGGGCGGGATCAAAATCTTTCTGCATCAGTGCCGATTCCGCCCAATCGACCAGAGCGGCCAACGATAACTCATGATGGAGATAGGCTCCGAGCTTTTCTGCAACTGATTCACGGGTCACAAGCGGCATAGCGATTATGCCTTTCGATGGCCTAAGTCTACCGGATACTTGTGATGGACCTCAACCAATTCCCCGATTTCGTTGTACACCTCCTGATAAAAGCGGACCGTCACTTCGTTTGCGTCCACCTCTTTGACATACCGGACTTTCCAGCCAGGTCGACTTAAGATCTCGATCCAATACCGTCTTTCTCCGCGAGGCAAGTCCTCCCACTGTTGAAACTTCCGCTCATTCTGTTCTCTCGTACTCACGGTGAGCCATCCTCCTGAATACGCTTCCGACTGTAAAGACGAGAGAATCATGTTTTGAGCGAGGTATCCGTCGAGGCTTGGCCGGGAAGGAAAGCTGGAACTGACCGAAGAGCACGGTTGGCACAACCGTGCCTGAGAGAATTCCAGAAGGGCGCACGGCGTGAACGCCACGTGCGCAAGTTCCGCCCGGCCAAGCCCGAACGGATCGCTCCGGAAGGTCCAGCGAACTGATCCGAGGGCATCCGCGCTGCTTGACTCCCCTCTTCCCCCTGTGTTTAGGTCTCCCGCCACCATGCGCCTCCTCAATGGTCTTTACCTGCTCGTTGCGCTGTTACTGATCGGCTTCTTCTCGACCGGCTGTCAGAAAGACAGCGAGGCGATCGTCTCGATTGCGCTGCATCCGACGAATGCCAACATTCTCTATGTCGCCACGAACGATGCGGTCTACAAGTCGCGCGACGGCGGCGGCACATGGGAAAAATTCCCCAGTTTCAGCGCCAGACGCGTGACGACCGTGGCCATCGATCCGATGCTGCCGGCCACCATCTATGCCGGAACCATGGGAGATGCGGTCTACAAGAGCCCGGACGGCGGGCAACACTGGCTCCCTCACAACGTCGGCTTGAAAGAGCACGTCTCCTTCGTGAATCAGTTCGTCTTTCATCCGGCGCTGAGCGAGAAGATCTACGCCGCCACGACCGTGGGGGCCTATTACACGAAGGACGCGGGCCGCGAATGGGAAGAGCGCATGAACGGGATGAAAGAAGTCCACATCGTGACCTCCATCGCGATTAATCCCAAGGATCCGACGATTCTCTATGGCGGGACGACGGGGGGGATGTATCGATCGGATGACGCGGCGATGACCTGGAAGAAGATCAATAACGGACTGATTCCGGACAGTGAGTTAATGGCCTCGATGGCGCTCGGCGTCAATGCGATCGAGATCGACCGAGTCAATCCCGACATCGTCTATGCCGGGACGACAAAGGGCCTCTTTCGGACGGCCGACAAAGGAGAGCGATGGGAACGAATCGGGCTGTCGCTCCCCGATCCGTTCGTGAGCAGCATCGCGATCCATCCGACGGAGCCGTCGCTTCTTTACATCGGCGGGCCCGGCGGCGTCTGGAAAAGTCCGGACAGCGGCAAGACCTGGGACGCGATGAATCGAGGACTCGCGACGCTGAACGTGCGAGCCCTCATGATGGCGCCCAAGAATTCGCAGACGCTCTACGCCGGCACGAACGGCAGCGGCCTCTACCGCTCGACCGACGCGGGCGCGAGCTGGGTGCCCGTGCCGCTCAAAGCCTCGCAGGCTCAGAATTAATCCCCGTCATTCGTCAACGGTCAACCGAAAGAGACGGCAAAGAAGGTTCACCTCAGTTTGTCCTTATCGAATGACGATTGACGTATGACACTGCATCGCTAATATCCGCTTTTGGCCCCCGCGCTCCCGTGCTGATATTTTCCGCTGTAGGCCAGCATCTGATCGGAAAGCGCCTTCCATTCGTCGGCGGTCATCAGTTCTTTCATCTTGAAACGCAGATTAAGAATCTTCGCTGAGGCCCGCATCCGCTGGTTGTTTCCCTCATCGAGAATCTTCGTGAACTCTTCGGGCGTCGCGCTGTAGCTGGCGTTCAGCTGGTACAGCTGTCGATGATAGGCGCGCTCCTGCTCCCGGCCCGCCTTCAGTTCCGTGACGATCTCGCCCACAATGGCATTGACTTGCTTGGCCTTCTCCGGATCTTTGACGGTCTTATTGATCAGACCCTCCATATCCTTCTGGCCCTTCTGCCAGTAGGCGTCGCCCTTTCCCCCTTCCATCATGCCGTGGTGGTGGTGATGCCCCGAACAACCGCCCATTATCAACAGAGCCGCCAATGCCAACCCGACCCACTGCCTCCTCTTCATGACGCCCTCCTCTTGAACATGGATGAATGCACCGTCTCGACTTGCCGTTGTCTCCACGAACCATCATACCGTATCATCGCCACGATCGATATGGCTGACGCTTCGACTCCCACATCCGATCCGCTCGCGAATCTCCGTGATGAATTTCGCGCTCACTTGGAAACGTTCTACGCGCAACTAAAGCTCGCCCCTCCGTATGAAAGCGTGGAGAAGGCGATCCGCGCGCTCACGACGTCGGTCCATGCGCTGCCGAAGCCGGAGCAGTCGAAGCTCTTGTCCGATTCGTCGCTCCGCTGGGAAGAGTTTCGCCGCGCCTTCGAAGCCTCTGGGCTGCACAAGAAACATCGAGGGATCATCGCGGGCTTGGTCCGACAACGGGCAAGTCTCGGATTGCCGCCGGAATTCGACCATTTTCTGGGGCTTTTTACGTCGTAACGCCGGCGTTTTCGATGACATCGACGAGTTCTTCATATACCGTCATCAGCCGGCTGTTTTCCAGACGATAGGAGAACATGACGGTAACGATCCCGAAGGCCAGCACGAGCAGACCGATCCCCAGAATCCCGGCCCCCATGAGGACGCCGCTCACCGAATTGAACCCGCCTTGCACGCCGTAGGTAATAAAAAAGGCAGTGGTGCCGAGGCTGACGAGCAGAAACCAGACGAACGTGATGAGGGCGGACGACCAGGGAATTCGCTTGATGCACAGGATGTCGACGGCGGCATCGCCCGGCGTCAGATGGATCAATCCCTTCAGCGGCCATGCGGTCCGGAAACTCATGGAGAACAGGTGATACTGGGGACGCAGGGCCACTTGTCGGAGATCCGGATAGTAGCGGGCAATGCCGTGCGGGAGCGTTACGGCGCCGTTGCCGTCGCAGCGGTCCTGCAGCCGGACGAGGGTGTCGGAGGGCAATACCCCCTTGATTCTGGCGACCCCACACCCGTATCGACTCGCGTCGGGAGTGAGGCGCATGAAATAGACCCAGTCGCCGAGGATCAGTCCAAGACACAATACGGCCGCGAACAGCCCAGCCAGCACCATGGCTCGTACCTATCCCATAGGGCTTTTCGAGAATCAAGTCTCTGCTTGGGCCGCCGTCGAGTCACAGGAGTCTCTCGCGTCATCACGTCCGCAGACTTTGAGCTCGAAGACGTTCGACTTTCAGGCTTCATCGGACCCAAGAAGTTGTTGACTCATTAGGACGACTTGGCTATTGTAGCGCCTGTTTCAGGTTGCGGCGGATCCTTTGCCACATTTGCCGTCCGCGATTACAAGAATCTCCCCACTAATTAAGGCCGCCGGATCATCCCTGCACCTCGGGATGCGCAGGGGGCGCGAAGTGTGGGTTTGGAGGGGATATGGACTTACAGAAAGTCGAACGGGTCTACACGTCCTATGCCGGAGTTTACGACGCGATCTTCGGGCGGGTGTTTCATGAGGGGCGTGAGTCCGCGATCCGGAACCTGAACGTCCAGCCGGAAGAGCGCATTCTCGAGGTCGGCGTCGGCACCGGCATCGCGCTGCCGATGTACCCCCGCCACTGCCGGATCGTCGCAATCGACTTCTCGGAAGGCATGTTGGAAATCGCGAAGAAGCGTCTCACCGAACACCGAATGGAGCACGTCACCTTGCATCGCATGGACGCCGGCGCAATGAATTTCCAGGATAACAGCTTCGACACCGTCGTCGCCGCCTACGTGGTGACCGCGGTTCCGGACTACCGGAAAGTCGTCAGCGAAATGATCCGGGTCTGCCGGCCGGGCGGCCGCATCATCATGCTCAACCACTTCAGTAACGAGAACAAGGTCGTCGCCGCCGTCGAGAAGGTTCTCTCGCCCCTGACCAAGCACCTGGGCTGGAGGACCGACCTCTCGTTGAAAACGGTCCTCGAAGACACCGATCTGCACGTGGCCAGAAAGCAGAACGTCAACCCGCTCCGCTTCTGGTCGTTGGTGGAGTGTGTCAACCGGAAGAACGGATCGGGCCTGTCCCACAAGAACGGGTCGGCCCATCACAACAACGGCACGACCGTCTATACCCCGGCGCCCATCGCCGCTGGGCCGACGAGCGAAGAAGCGCTCGCGTAACCAGAGCAGTGTTGAGTTTTTAGTGCTTAGTTATTGGTCGTCCCTGCCCGCAACAAACTCAACACTAAACACTCACAACTCAACATTTCTTGCATTGGTCCATCGCTGCTGTTCAAGCGATTTCCAGCTGTGCCATTCTCTTCCTGGGATAATGGTGTTGCCCACCAGGCACCGACCCGCGAACCGCCGGACCAATAGATCAGCGGCGGAGGACAGGATCACACTGGCCCCGCGGGTCTCCGTGCCGACCGCGGTCAGAACGATGCCGAATCCCGGACCGTCGAGTGGACCGTAGAGCATGACATGGATCCGCCCGCCGTCGGGTTTCCCCGTTGGCGACGTCGGCAGCAGGTCGCCCTCCCATTGGATCGCCGACCGGCGTTTCTTGAGCGCTTTGGACTTTTGCCAGATGCAGGGCGAACCGGACTCCTCCAGCGCGTTCAAGAGCCATTCGACGGTCGGCCAGTCCGCAACAGAACTCTGGAAGGTCCATTGGGCCGGCTGATGCCGCGTGCGGTCGTCGAGCAGCGGGGCCGCGACTTCCTCAAGCTGGGCCTCCTCGCACACCACATATAGTTCTCCTTGAGGATCGAACCAGAACCGCAGTTTGCCCGCCGTGCATTCGGCTTGGATCACGCTCAGCACGGAGCAGTCCGCGCCCTCCTGTTCGAAAACCGAAAAGTCCGTCACGCCGGTCATCGTAAGTTTCGCCACACGCTCCATCTGGCGTAGGCAATAGCGCACGACGACCGTGACGATCGTATCGGCCAGAACGTCGCGGGACGAGCCTTCGTCGAACAGCCGCCGCTTCGACATGTGCACGTCGGTCACGTAGCCGCCGCGAAACCCGCCCGTATGACCCAACAGACACCGGAGATCTTCAGTTGTCTTAATCGACATCTTCACGGGCAGGATTGTAACGCAGCGGCGTGGGAATCGGCTAGCGGGGAATGAAGAACGAGGTTGTGTCGTCTCCGTGGGTATCAGCACGGCCCTTCCACCAGGAGACGACCGGCGGCGTCCGTCGAGACCTGAGCGTCG
>JBBILH010000022.1:0-36940 GCA_037445005.1 Nitrospira sp. | reverse complement strand
GTGTCAGGAATTCCAACCCGGAACGGGCACAGGCTGTGGCTGCAGTGGCCATCTCTTCAATGCCTTGGTTGACCATGACGAACGTCCCGTCCCGCGTAAGATTGCGCGCCACCCGTTGAAAGAGGGACTCGGGAGCGAGCAGCGAGAGCGGAAGCCGCCAGGCCAGAACCGGCGCCGGAGTGACGAAGGGGTACCAGGCCGTCACCACGTCGGCAGCTTGATCAACCAGCCTATAGTCCACGGCCATGAATCGAGTGTGAGGCAAGCCTTCCACGTAACCCCTGGCATAATCTACTCGACTGTAACCATTACGATAAATGCGGTGCCCTTCCACCTCGATGCCGATTAATTCCTTGGGACGGAAAAAGGCATGCAGCGCGCGGGCATACCAGAAATTCGACGAGCCGACGTCATGTACGTTGCCGCCGACGGGCCGCGGTTGCCCCCAGGCGGACCATGCTTGTTCGAGAATATCCAGATAATCGTAATTCCGAATCGCAGTCTCTCGATCGCAATGCCGTTCAAAGCTGATCGAGAACCGGCGGCCGAGTCTGGCAATACGAGCCTGCTGGCATCCACTCAGCCGATCGAGGCAAACGGCGGGCTTTTCCCGATAGATACCGCGGGACCACCGGAGCCTCTCTCCAAGCTGATACCAGAACGCGTGGTAGCGGGACTGTAACCGTTGAGGTAGGGTAAATGACCTGCCAGAAGAAGGCTCACCCATCTGGTATTGAGAAGTGTCTACCGCATGCGACTGCCGTTCCGGAGTCATAGTAGCTTTGTCGGCGAGCCGAATATCTAACTGAAGAAGCAAGTACGTGGTTCCCCCCCCCCTTGACCCCACAAGTCGACTGTGGGATCTACATCCATGCGCGCGGTCTGCCTGAAACATGTTCCCTTTGAAGGGCCCGGCGCTTTCGCCACGGCGCTGACGAATCGAGGCGTGAGCCTCGACCGCTACCTCGTTCCCAAGGACGGCTTGCCGAAGGACGCCGGTGACTTGCTGATTGTGATGGGCGGGCCCATGTCGGTCAATGATACCGATCCCTGGATCGCCGACGAGACGGCCTTCATTCGATCCGCTTTGCTCGCCGGCAAGCCGGTGATCGGGGTCTGCCTGGGCAGCCAATTCATGGCCAAGGCGCTGGGCGCGACGGTCCGGCCCGGCAAGGCACCGGAAATCGGAATGACATCAATCACGCTCTCTAATCAAGCGAAACAAGATCCGATCTTCAAGACATTGCCCGGCTCGTTCGACGTCTTCGAATGGCACGGCGAGGTTTTCGATTTACCCAAAGACTGCGTGCCGCTCGCCGGCTCCGCCATCGCCCCGTTGCAAGCCTTCCGATACGGCGACCGGGCCTACGGGCTTCTCTTTCACCTTGAGATGGAGGAGAATGGCATCGATTCGCTGTGCCGCGAATGTGCGCCGGATCTCGTCAAAGCGAAACTGCCGGCACAGGAGGTCAAGCGAAGGGCTCTTCCACTCCTGCCTGAACTTCATCAAGTCGCCGACCGGCTGATCGGTCATCTGCTCGATTCTCGCCGTTGATTGGCACCCGTGCTCTGAAGTAACCTACCCCCTCTGTAACCCGTCAACTTTCGAACTTTACGACTTTCCCACTCGGACACTGTTTTTGAAAGGAGTTACAAGAATGGCCGGTTTCCCTATCGAGGTCGCAACCAGAATCAAGACATTGCCTCCTTACTTATTCGCCGCGATCGACAAAATGAAGCAGGCGGCGATAGCGCGAGGCGTGGACATCATCAACCTGGGCATCGGCGATCCTGATCTGCCGACCCCCGATCCCATCATTGATAGCCTTGCCCGTGCAGCCAAAAATCCGAAACATCATCAATACCCATCATATGAAGGCATGCCGGCCTTTCGTACGGCCGTCGCCGACTGGTACAAGCGACGCTTCAACGTCTCGTTGAACCCGGCCGATGAAGTCCTGACACTGATCGGCTCAAAGGAAGGCATCGGCCACATTCATCTCGCCTTCGTCGATCCGGGCGACGTGGTCCTCGTTCCAAGTCCCGGTTACCCGGTTTACCCCGTTGGAACGGGTTTCGCCGGCGGCGTCTCGCACTTGATGCCGCTCACGAAGGCGAACGGATTCCTGCCGGACCTGAACGCGATTCCGAAGGACGTCGCGAAGAAGGCCACGCTCATGTGGCTGAACTCGCCGAACAATCCGACCTCCGTCATCATGACCAAGGACTACTTCAAGCGCGTTGTGGCATTCGCGCAGGAGAACCAGGTCATCGTCTGTCACGACGCGGCCTATTCGGAGATCTATTACGACGGCAAACGGCCGGCAAGCTTCATGGAAGTGGACGGCGCCAAAGATGTCGGCGTAGAATTTCATTCGCTCTCCAAGACGTACAACATGACAGGTTGGCGCATCGGGTTTGCCGTCGGCAACAAGGACGTGCTGGCGGCGCTGGGGAAGGTCAAGAGCCAGTTGGACAGCGGCGTGTTTGAAGCCGTGCAGGCCGCCGGTATCACGGCGCTGGGGTTGGACGATTCTGTGACCGACGGCATCCGAAAGATTTACCAGGAACGGCGCGACACGCTCGTGCCGGGCTTGAAGAAGCTCGGCCTCGACGTGGACGCGCCTCCTGCAGCCTTCTACATTTGGGTGACGGTGCCGAAGGGCTATACCTCCGCCTCGTTCACGGCGCACCTGTTGGAGAAGGCGGGGATCGTGACGACCCCGGGCAACGGATTCGGAGCGCCGGGGGAAGGCTATATCCGCATGACGGTGTGCACCACGAAAGAACGGTTGGCCGAAGCAGTGGAACGAATCAAGAAAGCGGGTTTTTAGCGTTGAGTTTTCAGTTGTCCGATAACTAAGAACTCATAACTTACAACTTATAATTGTTTGTATGAGGGAGACCGTCTACATCGGCTTTGGATCGAACGAAGGAGATCGGGTGGATTTTTGCGACCGCGCGGTGACATTGCTCAGCCTGCTCCCTCATTCGCGACTCACCGGCGTCTCCCTGCTCTATGAAACCGAGCCGGTGCGCGACAAGGTCGATCCCGGCGGGGGCTGGTTTTTGAACGGCGTGGTTCAACTCGAAACCGAGGTGACCCCCCACAGCTTGCTGGCCGTGCTTCGGGAAATCGAATGTTCGTTGGGACGCGACCAGGACAACCGCTCCGGACCTCGGACCATCGACCTGGATATTCTGTTCTACGGCGAGCAGGTGATCGATGAGCCGGGACTCGCCATTCCCCACCCTCGTCTCCACCAGCGCCGCTTCGTCCTCATGCCTTTGAGTGAGCTCGATCCGCTGTTCGTCCATCCGACCAGGCAGCGCTCGGTCAGTCAGATGCTGGCGGAAGTCGAAGATCAGTCGGAAGTCCGCCTCATGTTTCCCCAGCCATCGACGCGCTACGGCTCCCGGCCAACCTGCAGCCCCCGTCCCGAAGCATGAGGATCATCCGCGCGCCGGCCGCCATGACCGCCTGGGGCGAACGGCTTCGGCGTGAAGGGGTGAAGATCGGTTTTGTTCCCACAATGGGCGCGCTCCATGACGGCCACCGCTCCTTGATCCGGGCCGCCCGACTCGCGTGCGACGCGCTCGTCGTCAGCATTTTCGTGAATCCGGCACAGTTTGCGCCCACGGAAGACCTGACCACATACCCGCGCCCAATCACGAGAGATCGTGAGCTTTGTCGGGAAGAGGGCGTGGATGCCTGTTTTGAGCCGACCGTCGAGGCCATGTATCCGAAGGGATTCCAAACGACGGTCTCGGTTCCGCAAATCGCCAGGCGCTGGGAAGGCGAGTCCCGCCCACATCATTTCGGCGGAGTCGCCACAATCGTGGTCAAACTCTTCGAGATCGTCGGCCCGCGCATCGCCCTCTTCGGGCAGAAAGACTATCAGCAGTCGGCCTTGGTCCGTCGATTGATCGCGGACCTGAATTTGGGCATCGAACTCGTGGTCCTCCCCACCATGAGAGAAGCGGACGGACTCGCGATGAGCTCGCGCAACGTCTACTTGTCGTCCGAAGAACGGAGCATTGCGCCGGTACTCTATCGGGCCTTGCGCGCCGGACAGAAGGCCTACGAGGGGGGTGATCAAGATTCGGAATCGATCCGACGGATCATGCGCGCGGTTCTGGAGTCAGAACCGGCCGTGCAGATCGACTACTTGGCGGTCTGTGATCCCGATTCGCTCGAACCACTTCCGTCCCTCGACGGCCGCGCCGTTTTGCTCGGAGCCGTCCGAATCGGATCCGTGAGGCTGATCGACAATGTGATTCTCCGGTCGCGAAAACCCCGGCAGGCCGTGGGGAGCGACATGGGAAGAACCATACCGGCTAGGCGTTCGTCGCCGGATGGTGGCCTTGGCTGACTAGAAGTCCGAGAACGACCTGACTGAGTCGGCGCTTGTCCTGAGGCGAGACCTCCAGAAACTTCAGTCCGACGGAAGTCGGGCGAACCGTGCAGACCATGGCGGTCTCGATACGGATTTCTTCCTGATTCGAGGCGGGCCGCAGCAACAGTTCCAAAAACGCGCCTTTCTGCAACCCCATCATCATCAAGGTACAGCCGTCCATAGAGATGTCGGTGATGCGGTTGGTGAACGGAAGTTGTTTTTCGTCCAGGACTTGCGCCTCGATGGAGGCGATGAGCCGTTTGAACTGACGCCGGTCGAAATCCTGCGAGCTTTGTTTGGCCCCGGAGTAGAAGGCTCTGAACCGATTCGTGCAAAGCTGGCAACGGAACGGCACCATGTTGATCCGGCTTAGCAGGCGTTCGACGGTCCCCTCGTTCGAGGTCGCCCGCACGAACGGCGTGCCGCAGTTGGGACAGTGCAACGTCCTCACGCCCTCTGTTCAACCTCCTCGATGCGGCCGTTCTCGACTTGCGCCTCGCGACAGGCCGCCTGTCGCGCAAGAATCGGCGCAATCTGCGCCGGAGAATAGGTGGCGGGCTTGACCCACTTCCCGTCTTCGCGCTTGTGCCCCCCGACCTTGGTCATGTTCGAGCGATGGACTTCCTGAAACACCGGCCTCATCTCAATGCCGTATGAGACGGCGGTCCCGTACACCACATACAAGAGGTCGGCCATTTCTTTCGCAACCGCCGTCAAATCCCCCTGCGCCATCGCCTCTTTGAGTTCCTCGAACTCCTCGTGAATCAACCGCACACGTAAGGCCTTCGTACGCTCGTCGAGATCCGTCGGCACGTCGTGCCCTACGATCTCGAAGAGCCGGTGGAACGCCGCCACCATCGCCTGCGCGTCGTCCACCATCGGTTCTTTATTCATGGTCATAGGGCAACGCCTTCCTGGGAACGACCTCTATGGGACCCAATGGGGGAAGGTCTTTTTCCGACGACACTCCCAGCTCTTTGAATCGGCGCGCCGCGGGAAGAATTCTGGCTTCCAGCGAACCGACCGCTTTGTTATACGCGATGACGCCTTTGCCCATCGCCTGCCCGACGTCGTTAAGATGCTCGGCCAGCACCGCCATCCGTTCATACAGATCCTTGCCGAGGCGACCGGCCTCTTCTGCATGCGCGGTCAACCGTTCCTGGCGCCAGCCGTACGCCACGGCCCGCAAAAGCGCCATGAGCGTCGTCGGCGTTGCGAGCACGACCCCTTGCGCGAATCCGTCCTCGATCAGCTTCGGATCCTGATCGAGCGCCGCGCCGAGAAACTGTTCGCCGGGAAGAAAGAGCACGACGAACTCCGGAGCCTGATCGAATTGATTCCAATAGGCCTTCAAACTGAGTTCGTCCATGCGGGAACGCACCTGTGCGGCGTGGCGGCGAAGTCCTTCGAGCCGCCGGTCGTCGCTTACAGCTTCGTGCGCGTCGAGATATCCGGCCAAGACGGTCTTCGCATCGACAATGATCTGTCGCCCGCCGGGCAACTGGACGATCATGTCTGGACGGAACCGACCGTCGTCGACCGTGACCGATTCTTGCTCCATGAAATCGCAGTGGGCGACCATACCGGCGAGTTCCGCGACTCGCTTCAACGTGATTTCTCCCCAGCGGCCGCGTACGGCCGGCGCGCGCAAGGCGCTGACCAGGTTCCCGGTTTCCTGTTGAAGACGCTGCTGGGACTCCGCGAGGGATTTCAAGTGCTGATCCAATCCTCCATAGGCGGCCTGACGAGACTGTTCGAGATGGCGCAGCTGCTCATCATAGCGGTGCAGGGATTCGGTGAGAGGCTTGACCAGTTCGCCGATCGCCTGTTGCCTCTGCGCGAGATCTCCTTTGGCTTCCGCCTGAAGGGTTTGGAAGGAGGTCTTGGCCAGATTCAAGAATGCCTCATTATTCTGCTTGAGCGCTTCGCCCGAGAGCGCCTGGAATGCGTCCGCCAGCTCTTGTCTGGCTTTCGCCAGCAGCGCTCTCTGTTCTTCAGCATGCTTCGTCGTCTCAGCGGCCCTGGTTTCCGCCACCGCCGAAGCGCGTGCCAACTCCGCCTGTTCCTGCCGTAGCCGGTCAAGCTCCCGTCGATCCGCCTCAAAATGACTGCGCAACTCCTCCGCCAGCGTTTCCGCCCGCTGTGACCGTTCCGCGGCGGCGAACAATTGCACTTGTGCCTGGGCGCGAAGACGGAGAGCTACCCAAAGACCGGCCACGACGGCGCCGACGATCACACCAATGAGGAGGCCGAAACTGAAGGCGGTAGGTTCGATCATGGTCGGTCATCCTCGTCATCACAACGGAGAGAACCGGATCGGCGATGTGGTGTTGTTGTGATGAGGAAAGAAACTTTCGGCAGAGTACGTAAGTTCCCCAGAAAGGTCAAGCACTTTGGCGAGTAGAGTCGTTCGGCTCTAGCGCGAATCGCCGCCAATTGTCCTCGAACATTCAGCGGACCGAAGCATGAGCTCTGCACACATGGCCCAGGCCTGCATCCAAGATAATCTGTTCGCCGTCTGAGAACAGCCGCATGGCGCCGCTCACGTTCACCACCGCGGGCAAACCGTACTCTCTCGCGATAATGGCGCCGTGCGAGAGCGTACCGCCGAGTTCGGCGACGAGGCCGGCGGCAATGCCGAAGAGGGGCGCCATACCCGGATCGATTACAGGAACGATTACAATGTCACCGGACCTCACTTGAGCCCAGTCTCCGGCGGACCGGACGACTCGCGCCGATCCCGTTACCACGCCGGAACTGATGGGAACGCCCCGTAGCAAGACAGCGGTCTCGCTCGTGGAAGCTTTCTCATGTTCTGTATTCCGCCATCCACAAATCGCGTCGGGTACCATGACCTTCATCCATTCCGCCCGTTCGGCTCGACGGCGCGTGACGACGTCCAGCCAATGAGCGCCTTTCCCCGACACCAGGTCTCTCTGCTCCTCCATGGTCAGGAAAAAGATGTCCTCGGGCGCCGCAAGCGTTCCGATACCTACGAGACATTCCCCGAGCCTCAGCCACAGGCTCCTTACCGCCGTCGAATAGTACATCAGATGGTGGCGGTTGGCTTCACGAAGAGCGAAATATCGGCAGAGTCGGCGATACCACCAGTGAAAGATCCACCACCGATCCAAGCGTCGACCGCAGCGGCTTTTGATCTCGGCCAAGGCCTTCGTTCGGACTTCCCGCTGCCGCTCAAAGACATCAGCCGGCGACTTTCCAGGCCCGCGAAGTTGGACGGCGATCACTTCGAGCAGCGCTTCCGGACGATCCGACCATCGGGGAGACATGATGTCTGATTCACCCAGGCCTCGATGCCCGTAATCGTCAAGGTAGCGGTTAAATGCCGGGAGAAACTTCGAAGCGTTCAGACGCTGCCGGTAGGAACCAGCCTCCCACCGGCCCCGCCGCAATTCCGTCGCCACGACCGTCTCTGCACGGGCCAGTTCGACGAGCTCGGACAACCGTAGGATCTGTTGGGCGCTGATGACATTCCCCTGGCCCTGAAGCGCATCGTTCAAGAGAGATCTCCATTCCGGTCCAAGCCACCCAGGCAGTAGCCGGCTGAATGTCTGGAGACATTGACCGACTCCTGCCGCGATGCCGAACGTAACCTCCCGTCCGGCGAGCCAGTGTCCGAGGTCGTCGAGTTTCACCGCCAATTCTTCATATGACAGCGTCGCGATGCGGTCGCGCCTGCAGGTTTCCGCCAGGTCTTTCATTTCCCTGAAGCACCGCGGTCCCTCCTTCTCCACCCTCCACATTTCCAAGAGGATCAGGAGGGCCGCGCGGGCGAGTCTCAGCCCCCGTAACGGTTGAATAGCCGGCGGAAATTCCAGCGGCTTGCCTCCCAATTGTTCGGCCAGCAAAGACGTGTCCCCTCCCAGTTGCCCGACGAGGAGGTGAAAGAGCGATACGTTGAGATAGGGCCGGCCGGAAAGAATCCTGACCGAGGCAAGGCCTTTCGGAATGCGGCACCCCAACCGCCGGTAGTGCGCGACGATATAGTCCTCCATGAATCGCTCCAGGAAGGAGCATCCCACCGGACTCGGCACGTCCGGCATGGTTTCTTTGAAATTGGCGCGCGACCATTCGCAGTCCTCGTTGGTCAATTCGAAGGACGGTTTGACCGCGGTAATGGGACGGGCCTGTAAGAGCCAGAGCTGCCGAGCCTCGAAGGCCCACTCGATATCGACGGGACTACCGAACGCACGTTCTACTTGCTTTGTCATGCGGGCCAACGCGCACGCCTGCTCATCGGACAAAACAGGGGCGCTTCGAATCGGCTCAGGAAGCGAATCGCTATGGATGCCTTGTTCATCAGCAGTCAACTGTTCCATCTTGAAGGCGACGGTATGCCGGTGAATCGCTATCGGTTCTCCGGACGGGTCCGCTCGAACGACGATGTGGTCCGGTGTGACCGTACCATCGACCAGGGACGCCGCCAGACCGAATACCGCGTCGATTGCCACTTGGGTCGCCTGTCCTGTTACCGGATGGATGGAGTTGGCGACTCCCGCCGCTGCCGCTTCCACCATCGGCTGGATCACCACGGCCATCGCGGGCGGTCCGAGAGAGGGACAGAATTTCGCCAAATAGTTCATGATCGATTCATCCCAGATCGACGCCCATAGCTCCTTGACGGCATTTGCGAGTCCGGAGGAGGGAATCCCGAGTTTCGTGCGGTAGAGACCGGCGAAGCTCGCCCGCTCTTGGTCTTCGTTGGTCGCAGACGACCGAACGGCCCATCTCCCCTTCAACTGCCGGGATGAAGGCGACAACGCCTCAAGAATTTCCGAGGCCAGCGCCGTCACGTCGAGGCCTTCGATCGCCGAGCGACAATCGCCAAGCAACGACGACCGCCGATCCTCGGCCGTCCGGAGCATCAGGCTCCATTGTTCGCGGTCGGAGAAACCGGCTTGGGAGAGGGCCTGTCGGTAGGCTTCGGTCGTGACGCAGATTCCAGGGGGAACGGGAAATCCGCCGGCAATCAAACGAGCGAGTCCGGCGGCCTTTCCTCCCGCCAATGCGGCATCAACACACCGGCCGAGGGGGAGTAGCCGCGGGGAAACCATGATGCGAATAGTAACTAGAGAATGAGTAGCAGGTAAAGATCGTTCACGTTGGTTCCGGTCGCGCCGGTCACGATATGGCAGCGGAGCTGCTTCAAGGCGGGGTAGGTGTCGTGCTTGGCCAGGGCCCGATCAAGGTCGACGCCGAGTCGGTGCGCGCGCGTCCAGGTGTCGCCGGTGACGACCGCGCCGGCGACGTCGGTGGGCCCGTCGGTCCCGTCGGTCCCGATGGCCGCGACCCACACATTCTTGAGTCCGGCGATTTGTCTCGCCGCCGCCGCTGCAAATTCTTGCGCCCGCCCTCCCTTCCCATCCCCCGTCACCGTCACCGTCGTTTCTCCACCGGCCACGATACAGCAAGGCCTGCGGACAGGATCGCCTGCTTCGACGATGCGACGGGCCAATGAACCGAAGGCGCGCCCGGCGCGACTGGCCTCCCCCGTTACACCGAACGAGTACACCATAGTCCGGAGACCCGCGCCCCTTGCCGCTCTGGTGGCGGCAACGACGGCGGCTTCGATATTGCCGACGATGCGATGTTGAACGGTCCGGAATCGTCCCGCGCCCGGTTTGGGCGTTTCAGGAATCAGCCCCCGGCAGCCGCGGTCGAGATGTCGCCGTACGCGCAGCGGAACCGATCGATCGATCCCGTGCCGCCTGAGACACCTCACGGCGGCCTGAAACGTCGTGGGGTCCGGCGCGGTCGGTCCCGAGGCGATCGCGCTCACATCGTCTCCAAGCACATCGGACAAAATGAGCGTAACGATCGGAGCCTTCGTCGCCTCGGCAAGCCGGCCCCCCTTCACGGTTGATAGATGCTTTCGAACCGTGTTCACTTCCCGAATCGTCGCACCGGAACGAAGGAGCTGTTGAGTCACCCGATGCTTGTCCGCCAGCGTAAGGCCCCTCGCCGGCGCCGGCAACAAACTTGAGGCGCCGCCGGACAACAGCACAAACAGCAGGTCGCGCGCGGTCAGCGATTCGGCCAAGGCACGGACCTGTTCCGCTCCCCGCCGTCCCTGTTGATCCGGGAGGGGATGGCCGGCTTCCCTGACGAGGATTTTCTTGGTGGGAACGGCATGACCGTACTTCACGATCACGATGCCGGCGTCCAATCGATCGCCGAGCACTCGCTCGATCGCCTTGGCCATGGGTGCCGCGGCCTTCCCGGCTCCGACGACGACGATGCGATCATACTTCCGGAGATCGTACCGTCGCGGTCCGACTCGTAGTACATGTGCGTTCTTGGAGAGAGCCCGCCGAACAGCGTGCTCCGCATCTACGGCGGACAGCGCTCGTCCGATCACTGTCCTCAGCAGCTTCGTTGCTGAGGAGGCGGGAAGCTGAAGAGTCATGAGAGCCGGCTAGGGAGTCTTGTCCTGCTTAAAGCAGCGGCTCGGACAGCTCTGACGGGGAACACGGATCTGGTAGGTCCCGTGGGGGAGCACGTCCTTCTTGAACTCCGGATTGAGCATTTTGAGTTCGAGGAAGTAGGTGCCGTACTCCTCGGCGATGGCCGTGAGGGCCCGCTGGGATTCTTTCACGTTCACGGTGATCGTTTCCGTCTCCAACGGAATGTAGAGATCCTTCTTGCTCAAGCCGAGATATTTCTCGGGCTGGGAGTAGATTTCCTTGGCGGCGATGATCCGCGGCACGTACCGCATCGTTTCGCGGGGGCCGTGCATCTTCCAGTAGTCGCTGATTTTCTGTTCCTTGAGCAGTTTGCGAATCCGCTCTTCGCCGGCATTGTATGAAGCCATGGCGAGAAACCAATCGTTCTGCTGGAAGTCCTTCAAGTACTTGAGGTACTTGACCGCGGCTTCGGTGGACATTTCGAGGTTCCGGCGCTCGTCTCGGACCGCGTCGCTCTTCAGGCGATAGCGGCGACCGGTCGAGGGAATGAATTGCCAGGGCCCGGAGGCTTTGGCTTTGGAATAGGCGGCCGCGATACACTTGCTCTCAACCAGCAGCATGTACTTGAGATCGTCGGGGAGGCCCGCGTCGGCGAGCTGTTTTTCCGCTGGAGGGAAACACCGCCCCGTCCGCTTGGCGAGGATGATGCTTTCGCCCTGATCCTCAAGAAATTGATAGAACTCGTATTCGATCCGCTCCCGCACCTGCCAGTTGTCCAGCGGCACCGGCTGGCCGGCGAAGGTGAGCTTGTCAGGAAGCTTGAACGAACTCAAATAGAAGCGTTCGCCTTCGCGTTTGATCTCCGGAAGAATCACCAGGCGATCTTCCGATTCGTTTTGTGACTCCAATGGTTCCGGTATGATCAGGTCCTGTTCCGGCGCGCTGTTCTCTCCCTGGGGAACAGACCCCTCTTTTTGCTGGGCGTGATTCGAATCCGTTTGGGCCCCGATGGAAATTGGGAACACTGAGGCGAGGACGATTACAGAGATCACCAACCAACGAATACCGCGCGGCCCCCTCATGCTCTACCCTCCGATTTCGTGACGAAACATGCGACCCAACGAATCATGCTAGCAGCAAGCGAGTAAGGCGGCAAGCATGATCAATTATCGGAATCGTGTTAGACTCTTCCGCCCATGCGGTCGCTCACGGTTTTGAATCGACAAATCGTCGCCTGCAGAACGTGCCCCCGCCTCGTCACTTATCGGGAGGCCGTGGCCCGAAGGAAGCGAAAGCAATTTTGCACCTGGACCTATTGGGGACGGCCAGTGCCGGGATTCGGCGACGCGCATGCGAGACTCTATGTTCTCGGATTGGCGCCGGCAGCCCACGGGGGAAATCGAACCGGCCGGGTCTTTACCGGCGACCGCAGCGGCGATTGGCTCTATGAAGCTTTGCATCGCCATGGATTCGCCAACCAGGCCCGCTCCGAGCACAAGGGCGATGGGTTGAAACTGTCGGGCTGTTATGTCGGCGCAACGGTGCGATGCGCCCCGCCCGGTAACAAGCCCGCCCCCCAGGAGTTCGACGCCTGTCGCACCTATGTGAGGGAGGAATTACGGCTGCTTCGTCAGATGCGGGCCGTCGTCGTGCTGGGCAAGATCGCCTTCGACCATTATCTCAAAGCCTGCCGCGAAGAGGGCCGTTCGCTGCCTTCTCCACGGCCGAAATTCGGTCATGGCGTCGTCTACCGCCTGCCCTGGGGGGTGACGCTCATAGCTTCGTATCATCCGAGCCAACAGAACACGTTTACCGGGAAACTGACCAGACCGATGTTCCACTCCGTTTTTCACCGGGCCAGGCAAGTCATTGAAAGCACCCGCCCGACTTCCTCTCTTCGCTCTCGGTAAGCGGGAGCGGTCGCTACTTCTTGTTCTGCGCTTCCCAATCGGCCAGGAATTTCTTTAAACCGATATCCGTCAGAGGATGCTTGATCATCTGTTGATAGATGCCGAACGGCATCGTACAGATATGCCCGCCCGCCAAAGCGGCCTCCACGACGTGCTGCGGATGGCGGACGCTGGCGACGAGCACGTAAGTCTTGAAGTCGTAGTTCTTGTAGATCGTCACGATCTGGCGGATCAACTCCATCCCGTTCGAACTGATGTCGTCGAGCCGTCCGATGAACGGGGACACGCACCAGGCCCCCGCTTTTGCCGCCAGGATAGCCTGCGTCGGGGAGAAGCAGAGCGTCACGTTGACCTTGATGCCTTCAGCCGCCAAACGCTTGGTGGCCTTCAGCCCTTCAGCGATCAGCGGCACCTTGACGACGATATTCTTATGGATCTTCGCCAGCTCTTTGCCTTCCTTGACCATTGCATCGGCTTCCAGACCGACCACTTCGGCGCTGATCGGGCCGTCGACGATGTTGCAAATTTCGACCAGGACTTCCCGGAAGACGCGACCTTCTTTTGCGACCAGCGACGGATTGGTCGTCACCCCGTCGAGAAGCCCCAGGCTCGCGGCTTCTTGAATTTCCTTCACACTGGCGGTGTCAAGATAGAATTTCATGGGCTGATCCTTTCATGGCTTGGATAGTCGAAGCCGGAATTCGTATGCTTTATCGGTTACTGTATGGCGAACTCAACCGCTCGACAATGATTTCACTTGGTTTGACAGGTCTTCAAGCGCCGGTTAGAATTCGCCCTGTCAACGGTGTCTGCAATGCGCCATTCTTAGTTAAAGGCCCACCTAAGGAGATCACACATGCGACGCACCGTCTGGATACTGGGTCTGTCATTACTGCTCACGGCCTGCGGGGGCAGCAACCCCTATCTGGAAGCCTCCCTGAGACCGGCTGAAATGCAGGGAAAAGACAAAGCCTGGTTCGAAAAGAATTGGGGCGCCCCGGACGGCAAGTCTCCCCGGTTTTTTGGAGGGGAAACCTGGACCTATTACCGCATCGCAGGCGGCAAGTCCGGTCCTCCGTTGTTCAACTTCTCTCCGAATCAATGCCAGATCACGCTGAAATTCGACAAAGAAGACAAACTCTCCGATTACGACTATTCGGGCTGTTAACCGGTCATTTGCTTCTGGAACTTCTCCGCGCAGGTCCGACTGCAAAAGCAGTAGGGTTGCCCACCTATGACCTCGCTCACCGCGGATCCCCGAGGAACGAATGCCTTACACACGGGGTCCTGTACCATTTGATCCTTGTCCCCGGACAGCTGCGGCTGTCCTCCTCGATTTCGAAATTCTCTGATCGCACTACGGAGGAGAAAATAGAGGACTGTCAGGAGGATCAAACTGAAAATTATTCTATACATTGTGGGGTCAGTATCGTGAGGCCACAATCCTATGTGAGCACATGGACTCTGTCAAGGATTGAGGCCTCCGTCATCAGGAAGAACCAACGAATTTGTGGTGTTCTGCCATAGCCCGAACGGCCTAGACCGACGGCGCCGTTAGGGACTTATTTTCACCAATTACCCAGTACTTCTGATGGATATGCACGTATTCCCCGGAGTGTTAGATTGCCGCCATGAAGACATGCGACAAATGCCGCGGAACAATGTTGCCGGAGCGGGCCGTGGACTTGGATGCCGGGCTGGCGATCACCGTGTTTGCTTGCTTGAACTGCGGGCGCCGGAAAGCAGCGGATCAGGAACCAAGACCGTTGACCGCGAGACATTGATTTCATACTAAGCCGACCGACACCTCTTGCCTGACGTCGAGCGCAACGCTTGCGGCGGGATCGAGGTACCGGGTGAGCCACAAGGCGCGTTGCGCCGCTATCTCCCCAGACCGCCGCAAGCTGCAAGACATCCTATCCTCATAAGAAGATCGCCCAGATGCCTCCGGCATCGCGGCGGTCAACTTACTATCATGGCGGAAAAAATCATTCACAGTTCGGATCAGTCTGCCGTCACCTCAGCCCTCCGCATGGCCGTAATGCGATAGCTTACCCGTTAATCTCACTAGACCGGATCAGAAACGATCCGAAGGTATCGTAGGAAATAAGCGCGGCTGAGCGGCGTCTACTTCAGGTTCAGCACGTCCATCATGTCGTAGAGGCCCGGTGGCTGCCTGACCACCCAGCGAGCGGCACGAAGGGCCCCCCGGGCAAACGTATCGCGGCTGCTGGCCCGATGCGTCACCTCGATGCGCTCGCCCATGCCTCCGAACAGGACGGTATGATCGCCGACAATGTCGCCGGCACGGATCGTCTGAATGCCGATCTCGGTTTTTTTGCGCTCGCCGATCAATCCCTTGCGCGCATAGACGCCGACCTGATTCAGGTCGCGGTTGACCGCCCTGGCCAACACCTCGGCAATTTTCAGTGCCGTCCCGCTGGGAGCATCCTTCTTGAGCCGGTGGTGGGCTTCGATGATTTCAATGTCGTACTCGTCGCCGAGGGTTTTGGCCATCTCGCCGATGACTTTGTAGAGTAGGTTGACGCCGACGCTCATATTGGGGGAAAAGACGCAGGGAACCTGTCGAGCCAGCGACTTCAGTTCATCGATCTCCGAGGGTGAAAATCCCGTCGTCCCGATGACCATGGCTCGGCGGTGTAGCGACACAGCGCGGAGGTGATTGAGCGTGGCCTCCGGCGCGGAAAAATCGACCACGACCTCCCCCCGCTCCAGCAGGGCGGAGACATCGTCGGTGATCGGCACGCCGGCACGGCCGCACGCCGCAACTTCTCCGGCATCCTCCCCCAACGCATGATGGCCTTTGCCCTCGATCGCTCCTGCAAGGGTCAAGGCCGTGGAATCCTTGATCAAGGAAACCAGCCGGCATCCCATGCGCCCGGCAGCGCCTGCGACAATGACTTTGATCATTCGAGATCCCGTGAAGCGTAGTGCGTGAAGCGTGAAGCGACAACGTCGGTCATAGTTCTATTGACAGCATGAATGTGGTCACACCTCACCGTGAACCCCTTACGCCTACGGTTAGATGAGGCCCATGTCTTTTAACACACGGACAAGCTTCTCCCGGTTGTCCGTTCCCATGGGACACAAGGGTAGACGCAGTTCCGGATCGATCTTCCCCATCATGCCGAGCGCTTCTTTGACGGGAATCGGGTTGGTCTCATAGAACAGCGCGGCAAACAAAGGAGAGAGTTTGAAGTGGATGCGCCTGGCCTCGTCGATCCTTCCCGCCGCAAACGACGAAACCAGATCGGCCATCTCCGTCGGCACGACGTTCGCCGTCACCGTGATCACGCCCTTGCCCCCTACCGCCATCATCGGCAGCGTCAAGGCATCGTCACCCGCCAGGACCGTAATCCGGTCTCCGCAACTTTGGGCGATTTCGGACGCCTGTTGTACCGAACCGCTGCCTTCTTTGATGCCGACGACGTTCTTGAGTCCACACAGCCGCTCCACCGTCGCCGGTAGCATGTTGACGCCGGTCCTGCCGGGAATGTTGTAGAGAATCTGCGGAATATCGACGGCCTCCGCCACGGCTTTGTAGTGGCGGTAGAGGCCTTCCTGGGTCGGCTTGTTGTAATAGGGCGTGATCAGCAACGCGCCGGCGGCGCCGGCTTCCTTGGCGTGCTTCGTGAGCGAGATCGCTTCATCGGTGCTGTTGGACCCGGTGCCCGCGATGACGGGAACGCGGCCCCTGGCGACTTCAACGGCGAGCTTGACCACCCGATGGTGCTCCTCGTGCGTCAGCGTGGCCGATTCACCGGTCGTCCCGCAGGGAACGATGCCGTTTGTGCCGCTGGTGATCTGCCACTCGATCAAGTCGCCGAAGGATTTTTCGTCCAGCTTGCCTTTCCGAAACGGCGTGACGATTGCAACCAGTGAGCCGGTGAACATGAACGCTCCTTAAGCGAGAAAGGCCGGAATCGTTTCACCCCTGACAAGGTCGTCATAGGTTTCGCGCGCGCGTATTACGTGCACTTCATTGTCCTTCACCAGCACTTCAGGGACGCGCGGCCGTGAATTATAGTTGGACGCCATCACGAACCCGTAGGCGCCGGCGCTCATCACGGCCAGGAGATCCCCAGGCCTGACTTCTGGCAGTGGGCGGTCTTTGGCCAAAAAGTCACCCGATTCACACACCGGGCCCACGACGTCGACCGCGTGCTTTGGGCGCTGGAGGAGCGCCTCGGACACAGGGCGGATATCGTGATACGCGCTGTAGAGGCTTGGGCGGATAAGGTCGTTCATCGCCGCATCGACGATGATGAAGCGCTTCGCTTCACCGATCTTTTCATAAAGCGCCTTCGTCACAAGGATGCCCGCGTTGCCGACGATGACTCGGCCCGGCTCCATCACAAGGGTCAAATTCAAGTCCTTGACGAGGGGTGAGACGGCATCCGCCAATTCTTGGGGTAACGGCGGCTTTTCCTCCGAATACGTTATTCCCAGTCCGCCGCCGATGTTAAGGTAACGGATGTTGATCCCTTGGCCCTTCAACGTCCCGATCAAGGCCACCACTTTTTTCAAGGAATCGACGAACGGGGTGACCTCCGTCAACTGCGAACCGATATGCGCGTGGACGCCTACGACATCGATATGCCCCAGCGATGAGGCCGTCTTGTATTCTTCGAGGGCACGGTCTGCGGCGATCCCGAACTTGCTTTTCTTCATTCCCGTGGAAATATAGGGATGCGTCTTGGGATCCACGTCCGGGTTGATCCGCAGGGCGACTCTGGCCTTCTTGCCTAGTGAAGCCGCCACGTCGTTAATCGCATGGATTTCCGCCGACGATTCGACGTTGAACATGAGGATCTCGGCTTTCAAGGCGTCGCGGATCTCTTCTGCGCTCTTGCCGACTCCGGCGAACACGATCTTCGACGGGGGCACGCCCGCTTTAAGGGCGCGGAAGAGCTCTCCTCCCGAGACGATATCGACCCCGCTCCCTTCCTTAGCCATAAGCCGCAAGATCGCCAGGTTGGAGTTCGCCTTCATGGCAAACGCAATGATGTGAGGAATGGTCTTAAAGGCGTTGTCGTAGGCGCGAATATGCCGCAGCAATGTCGCATGGCTGTAGATATAGCAAGGTGTCCCCACTTCCTTGGCGATTTGACTGACGGGCACCTGCTCGCAATAGAGCTCGCCCTGGCGATACTCGAAATTATGCATCCTGAAAGTCCTCTCTCAGCATCTCGAGCCCGGCCAACGAAAAATCCTGCATCGACGCCTCGAAGGCGGCCTTGAACTTGCGGTATCGCACCTTCACGTTCGGCACGGCCGACTTGATCGCCTCTGAATCGGCCAACGCCTTCAAGGCTTCTGGAGCGGCCAGTTTCAAGTTCTCGAAATTGACGATCACGTCCATCTTCGCCTTCTCCGCCGCTTCCTTGATCCTCTTGATCAACTCCTGAACGTTCAGCCGGTCCAGCGCTCCATCCAGATCCATGAAGAGGGCCGTAAACTTGTCGTGCCGCTTCACTTTGATGTGGAGCGCAAGATTCTGGGCCGAGAGCGACGTCGGATCGAACCGTTGCTTGAGCGCGTGTAGGGCGCTGGGAATCAACTGATCCTTATCGAGCACCGGCAGTTTGGCCTGCAGATTCTTCAACACCGTTGCGAGAGGGGACAGTCTGCCCTTCGGGCAGCTCCGCTTGACGAGCTTCCGGAACTCCCGGTTCATTTCCCAGCGCGCGATCAGGCGCTGCTTGGTCCCGGACAATCGATACCAAATATTCGGCAATGAATAGAACTGATGGTTCGCCCAATGGAACCCCTCCTGCAACTGCTCCGGGGTCATCCGGCTCGGCTGGAAAACCACGTTCTTGCCGTCATACTTGGACCAGTCCCAGTCGAAAATGCGGCCTGCGGCCTTGTAGCGGTCGAAGAGGGCCGTGCCCGGCAACGGCGTCAGCACGTTGAAGTAGGCCAGCTCCACCTGATTCTTCGTCAAAAAGTCCACGGCCCGCTCGAAGACCGCTTCGTCATCGTTGTCGAAGCCGAAGACGATTCCGGGATTCACCATGATCCCGTAATCGTGAAACATTTTGATCTCCCGCGAGAACTTCTGCACCCGATTGAAGGGCTTGTTGGTTTCGTCCAAACAGTCTTCGTCGAGCGACTCCATCCCGACGAAGACGGACACGCATCCGCTTTCGGCGGCGAGTTTCACCATCTCTTCGTCGTCGCCCAAAAACAGCGTCGACTGGCAGCCCCACTTGAGCTTCAGCGGCTTCAAGGCGTTCCACAACTCGCGGCAGTAGGCCCGATTGCTGTTATGGAGGTCGTCGACGAACGCGACGATGCTGCCGTCCTCGATGCCGACCCGGATCTTGAGGGTAGCCAGGAAGGCGTTCCAGAGCGGTTCGTCGCGGATCCGTTCCACCAGCTCGCTCCGGATCCAGCGTTGCACATTGGTCAATTCTGCGACGACCTCTTCAACCGGCCGGCGGCGGGTCGTCTTGCCGTTGAACGGCGAAACGCTGCAGAACTCGCAATCGAAATGGCAGCCTCTGGTCGTGAAACTGCATTGCCGCGTCATGTAAGAATCAGGACTCAGCAGTTCCACGCGCGGGCTCTTGTAACGGTCGAGCGCGGGAAACGCCGTCATCTTGTACATCCGCTGCATCTTCCCCGCTTCATAGTCCGCGACCAGCTGCGGCCACAGATCCTCGGCCTCTCCGCAGACGATCGCATCCGCGTGCTGCAACGCTTCGTCGGGACAATAGGTCGGATGCACGCCCCCCATCACGACGGTCTTGCCTCGCTTCCGGAATTCTTTGGCGATCTCGTACGCGCGCGGCGCATAGCAGGTCATGATCGACAAGCCGACCATGTCGCAGGGATCGTCGAAATCGATTTCCTCCACCGCTTCGTCCACCAGATCGACATCCCAATGTTCCGGGGTGTAGGCGGCGATCGTGGGCAAGCTGAGCTTGGGAAACCACACCGCCCGCCGTTCGGAAGCGGTGAGATAGTATCGGCTGTTTCGCGGATAGGGATCGACCAAGAGAAGCCGCTTGTTGCTTTTTGCTTTCAGCGGTTGGCCTTCCCGCATGGGTTGAATCAGCTGCATTGATCCCTCCTCCGGTCTGATATCAGTGCTACGCCCGTTCGTTCGTCGTCCTTTACCGCGTCCCCACCGGTCGCAGGGGGGGGAGATTCACGTCCTGATCGGTGAGCGCGGGATCGGACTCCGCCGCTTTCGCGGCGGCCGCTTCTCGCGCCTTTTCAGCTTCGGCATCCCGCAGTTTTTGCTGTTCGATCGTGACCGCCACTCCGACATTCTCCGGGGGAATCGGCGCGCCCACGACCCCGCAGGCGGTCAGAGTTAAGGCGGCGCATGCCGCCGGGGTCAGCCGAATCATCGCAAGGCTCGCTCAAGCTCAAGAATGCGCTGCTCCACACGCCGCCGCGCCGTCCCGCCGATCTGCGCCTTTCGGTCGATCGCGGCCTGCACCGTCAATCTGGCAAGCACGCCTTTCTCGATCCGGTCGGAAAACGCGCGCAATTCGTCGAGCGACAAATCCGTCAATTCGCGCCCCTGATCCAGGGCCGACCGGACGGCCCGGCCGGTGATCGCATGCGCCTCTCTGAACGGCACGCCTCGCGATACAAGATAGTCGGCCAGCTCCGTCGCCAACAGACCGCCTCCCTGCAACGCGCGCTTCAGCGCCTCTCGGTTCACTTTGATCCGGCGCATCAGTTCCGTCAACACGCGCAACGAACCAGCCGCCGTGTCGAGCGCGTCGAAGAGGGCGGGTTTGTCCTCCTGCAAGTCCCTATTATAACTGAGAGGAAGCGCCTTCATCGTGGTGAGCAGATTCATCAGATGGCCGTAGACACGGCCGGTCTTCCCGCGGACCAGTTCGGGGACGTCGGGATTTTTCTTCTGCGGCATCATGCTGCTGCCGGTACAGAAGCCGTCCGGCAGCTCCACGAACTGAAACTCCTGGGATGACCAGACGATCAGCTCCTCGCTGAGCCGTGACACATGCATCATCATGATCGACAACGCCGCCGCCACCTCGATCATGAAGTCGCGATCGGAGACCGCGTCCAGACTGTTCGACGTGACGGCGGGGAACCCCAGCAGCGACGCCGTATAGCGGCGGTCGACGGGATAGTTCGTGCCGGCCAGGGCCCCGGACCCCAGCGGCATGACGTTCAGCCGAACCCGCGCGTCGCGGAGGCGGCCCTTGTCACGGGCGAACATGTCGACGTAGGCCAGCAGATGGTGGGCGAACAGCACGGGTTGCGCCCGTTGAAGATGGGTGTAACCCGGCATCTGCGCCGCGCGATTCGCCTTGGCCTTCGCCACGAGGACTCGCTGGAACTCGCTCAACTGGTCCGCCAGTCGATCCAGCTGCTCCCGAAGGTACAACCGGACATCGAGGGCGACCTGATCGTTGCGACTGCGCCCCGTATGGACCTTTCCGCCCAAAGGACCGACCAGTTCCGTCAATCGTCGTTCGATCGCCATATGAATGTCTTCGTCCTGGGGGAGAAAGCGAAACTTCCCCCGATCGAGTTCCGACTTCACCGCTTCAAGTCCCCGCACGATGGTCCTCGTCTCCGTGGGGGACAACACGCGGGCCCGTTCCAAGGTCTTGCAATGGGCGATGCTGCCTTGAACGTCCTGCGCGTAGAGCCGGCGGTCGACCGCGACCGATCCGGTAAAGGTCTCCACCAACCGGTTCGTCCTTTCGCGAAACCGCCCCTCCCATGCCTTGCCGGGCCGCAAGACCGATCCGGCGCCTCCCTTCTTCGTCGCCATCAGGACGTAGCTTTCTTCCGTTGCGCGCGAATCTTCAACCGCAGCGCGTTCAAGCGGATGAAACCTTCGGCGTCCTTCTGGTTGTAGACCTCGTCCTCTTCGAATGTGGCGATGTCCAAGCGATAGAGCGAGTGTTTGGATTTGCGGCCGGCCAAGGTACAACTGCCCTTATACAGCTTCACTCTCGCGGTTCCCGTGACGTCCTTCTGCGCCTCGTCGATGGCCTTTTGCACCATTTCGCGCTCCGGGCTGAACCAGTAACCGTTGTAGATCAGATCGGCATAGCGCGGAATCAAGCTGTCTCTGAAATGGAGCACCTCGCGATCCATGGTGAGAGATTCCAGGCCCCGATGCGCGACATGCAGAATGGTCCCACCCGGAGTCTCGTAGACGCCGCGGGATTTCATGCCGACGTAGCGATTCTCGACGAGGTCCACCCGGCCGACGCCGTGCGCCCCGCCCAGCTTGTTGAGATGCGCCAGCAGCGCCGCAGGACTCATCTTCTTGCCGTCCACCGCCACCGGATTGCCTCCCTTATAGTCGATCTCGATTTCCACCGGCTTGTTCGGAGCTTTCTCGGGCGATATGGTCATCTGGAAGATTTCATCCGGCGGCGATTCCCAAGGATCTTCCAAGATCCCTCCCTCATAACTGACATGGAACAGGTTCAAGTCCATGCTGTAGGGCTTGGCTTTCGTCGCGGTGACGGGAATCCCGTGCCGTTCTGCATATTCGATACATTCCCGCCGCGACCGCAGCTTCCACTCGCGCCAAGGCGCGATGATCTTGAGGCTCGGAGCCAGCGCCATGTAGGTAAGCTCGAACCGCACCTGGTCGTTTCCCTTGCCGGTCGCCCCGTGCGAGACCGCCTCGGCGCCTTCCTTCAACGCGATTTCGGCCTGCCGCCTGGCGATCAACGGGCGCGCGATGGAAGTGCCCAGGAGATACGACCCCTCATACATCGCGTTCCCCCGCAACATCGGGAACACATAGTCCTTCACGAAGGTTTCGCGCAGATCCTCGACATAGACCTTTTTGACGCCGAGTTTTTGGGCTTTGGCTTTAATGGCTTGCAAATCCTCGCCCTGGCCGAGATCGGCGCAGAAGGCGATCACCTCGGCGTCATAGGTTTCCTGGAGCCACTTCAGGATGACGGAGGTATCGAGTCCGCCCGAATAGGCCAGCACCACTTTCTTAATCCCGCGGCTCATGATGTCGTCCGGCTCCTTTTTCCCAACAATTGCGTCAAGATGGCCTTTTGCATGTGAAGACGGTTCTCCGCCTGATCGATAATCACCGACTGGGGGCCGTCCAGCACGTCGGCCGTGATCTCTTCGCCGCGATGGGCCGGCAAACAGTGCATGACGATGGCATCCGGTTTGGCGCGGCTGACCAGTCTGCTGTTGACTTGGTACGGAGCCAAAACTTTCAGGCGCCTGGCCTGCTCCCGCTCGCGCCCCATACTGATCCAGACGTCGGCATAGATGACATCGGCTTCCTTCACCGCCACATGGGGATCGTATCCGATCTCTATCACCGCCCCGGTCTTTGCCGCTTCCACGCGCGCCGCGTCGACGACGTGCTGATCCGGCTGATACCCCGACGGGCATCCGAGGGCGATGGTCATGCCCATCTTTGCCGCCGACTCGATGAGCGAATTGGCGACGTTGTTGCCGTCGCCGACATAGGCGACTTTGATCCCCTTCAGCCGGCCCTTCTTCTCGCGTATGGTCAGCAGATCCGAGAGCGCCTGGCAGGGGTGGCTGAGATCGGTCAATCCATTGATGACCGGCATCGTCGCTTCCCGGGCCCATTCCTGCACGATCGCATGGTCGTAGGTTCGAATGACGATTCCGTCGAGATAACGGGACAAGACCCGCGCCGTGTCGGCGACACTCTCCCCCCGCGACAGTTGGATGTCGCTCATCGGCAAGACCAACGCATGCCCCCCCAGCTGGTTCATGCCCGCTTCGAATGACACCCTCGTCCTGGTCGAAGGCTTCTGAAACAAGAGCCCCAGCGTCTTCCCCTGCAGCAGCGGATGGGGGACGCCGCGGCGCTGCTTGTCTTTGAGCCGGGCCGCAAGCGTCAACAGCCCGTTGATGGCGTCGCGGGACACCGCCGCGACATCCAACAGGTCTTTTTCTTTGAGGTGCAGGCTCTGCTTCTGACGATTCATCATCCGGACCAGCCCGTTAGTGAGACGGTTCCGCCACCGCATGGCGATTGAAAATCTGCGACAGGGTTTCGACCAGCCGGTCGATCTCGGTTTGGGAAATGACCAGCGGCGGAACCAGCCTGATGACATGGTCGCCGGCGGCATTGATCAGGATTCCGCGACGGAGACATTCGCTCACGATGATTTTCGCGTCGATGTCGCATTCCATGCCCTGGAGAAGCCCCAGTCCTCGCACGTCGCGCACCGCGCGGTGACGGTCTTTGCAGTCGGAAAGGCCCTTCGCCAGATAGTCCCCCATGCGACGGGCCTGATCGAGCACACGCCCTTCCAGCAACACTCGGCACACCGCGAGGCCCGCGGCGCAAGCAAGCGGATTGCCCCCGAACGTCGAGGCATGGGAACCGGGGCCGAAGGCTTTCGCCACGACTTCTCTGGCCAGACACGCCCCGATTGGCACTCCGCCTCCCAGCCCTTTAGCGAGCGTCATGATGTCCGGTTCGACCCCCAGTTGCTCGTAGGCGAAGAGGGTGCCTGTCCGCCCCATTCCGGTCTGCACTTCGTCGAAAATCAATAGAACGTCCTTCTCCGTGCAAAGTTCTCGTACGGCCGCGAGGTAGGCGCGGTCGGCGACATAAACGCCTCCTTCACCCTGGATCGGCTCCAGCATGACGGCGGCGGTCCTTTCGCCCACGGCCTGTTGCAATTCCCCCAAACTGTTGAAGGCGACGTAGGAAAACCCGGGAACAAGCGGCTCGTAGCCCTTCTGCACTTTTTCTTGTCCGGTAGCGGTCAAGGTCGCCATGGTCCTGCCGTGGAATGAGTTCTTCATCGTGATGATTTCAAACCGCCCGGCTCCATATTTCATGTGTGAATAGCGCCGGGCCAGTTTGATCGCGGCTTCGTTGGCTTCAGCGCCGCTGTTGCAGAAGAACGCCTTGTCGGCAAACGAATGGTCGACCAGCATCTCGGCCAGTTTGACCTGCGGCTCGGTGTAATAGAGATTCGATGTGTGGATGAGCTGGGCCGCCTGGCGCTGAATCGCCGCGATCAGGTCGGGATGTCCATGGCCGAGAACATTGACGGCGATTCCTCCCACGAAATCGAGATACTCACGCCCTTCGAGGTCAAAGACCCTTGCCCCGCGTCCCCGTACAATGGAAATGGGTTGCCGGGTATAGGTCCCCATCAAGAACTGTTCGGCACCTTGCTTGAGTTCTTCGGTCGGCATGACGAACGTATCCCCTTGTAAAGAAAGGGAAGCTAGCACAGGACGTTGGTGAAAGCAACCGGTGAGCGCCGAAAGTCGTCTCAGGATGAGATCTGATCGGTTCCCGACGCAGAGCGATGAGCCGATGTGGTACCCTCTGGCGGATGAAGCCCTGCCCCCAATGCCGACAGCAGAATCAGGAGGACGCCAACTTCTGCTTCCAATGCGGAAGCACCCTGGCGATCCAGTCGGCTGAGCAGGCTACCTCCGGTGCCCCGGCTGCTCGGAGTGCCGCCTGGCAGTCCGACACCGACGTTTGGCGTGAATTCATCGGTCCCAATGCGGACCGCTATCTTGAACAATTCAAGAAGTTCGGCACGGAGCAGACGCCCAAGTTCGCGCTCACTTGGAACTGGCCGGCATTCCTCTTTATTTCGTTTCTTTGGTTTCTGTACCGAAAGATGTATCTATACGCGGCCGTCTATGCGATCGGCCCGATGGTCTCCACATACCTTACGGGAGACATCACGGTCGGCATCGTCTGGAGCATCATGGCGGGCGCCACGGGTAATTACGCTTACTTTTGGCATTGCCGGGAAGAGATCGGGGCGATCAAACAAGCGGCCTGGAACGACCCGGCAAAGCGGGATGTGGCGCTGAAGGAGGCGGGAGGCGTCCAGCCTTATGTCATCTGGGTCGGTGTGGCGTTCTATGTGCTCTTCTTCATGATGATGGTGAAGATTGCCCAGGAAGGACTACCGGATGGGGACCAGCGACCGGTCAAACCTGCGAAACCTTCCGCTACCACCAGTGCCTGACGGCTTCAAATCACATGATCCGCCGAAGCCCTCCCGCTACCTTGCCCGCTGCCAATCGATCCAGGCCTTGAACCACTCGAGATCCTGCTCGTAGGCCGCGCCGCCCTGGTCGCCGGTTTCCTGTTTCTGCTCCAACTGGGTATAGGTGCGCGGCCAGTTCTTCTGCCACCATGATTTCAGTTCGTCCGGCGAATAGGCTTCGCCGTTCTGGGTCAAGATGCCGGCTGCGGTACAGAGCGGGGCGACGAGGGGCCAATACCGATCCTTCCCCAACCCGAGACTGCGGAAATGTTCGCGGAGGAGAAACACGACCCAGAGTTCCGCGCTGTTCTTTTTATTGTGTTTGAACGGCTGGGTCTGCCGCAACGGCACCGGATCGAAGGCCTTCACGATCGACGTATAATCCGGCCCGCCATAGGTGCCGGCGGCTTCGGCGATCCCTTCGACGATGCCGGACAGTTCGACTTCCGCGACGGGAGAGGTCGCTATCCCTCTCGCCGACCGGGCCTCGGACAAGGGGTTCGGCGTAGTGAGCAGCTCAATCAACGGTTTGAGTTCACGTAATCGAGCGGCGGCGGCCTTCAGAATCTGTTCCGACTCCAGCCAGTAATCAGGATCGTTCTTCGTCAGCCGTTCCCGCCCAGGTGGCGGCAACACAGTCGGGACCCAGTACCGCATGAGCACGAAGAGGATATAGTCGATCCGACCGCCCACCTGACGGATGCGATCGACCTGCCCGTCGGCGGCGACTTTGCGGAGAAACGCGCGGGCCCTGTCGCTGACTTGAAGCCGGTCGGCCAACCCGATCCACCAGGCGTCTAGATCGAACCGGTTGGATTCAGTCTCGGGCGGTGGTGGCATGGCGGCGTCCGGCGCTGTTTCGTCGATGGTGCGGCATGGTACTGCCCCGGAAAAGCGAAAGCAACGCTTGACTTGACCAGGCGATCCAGTATTCTTGAGTCCAATCGTCATTGTGAAGCCCAAGGAGTTTGTCGATGGCACGTTTAGTCCTGCTCCGTCATGGTGAATCGCAATGGAATCTGGAGAACCGCTTCACCGGCTGGGTCGATGTTCCGCTGTCGGCGCGCGGCATTCAGGAGGCAAAGAACGCCGGCGACAAATTGCGGGGCTTTACCTTCAATCGCGCATTCACCTCGGTGTTGTCCCGCGCCAACGAGACGCTTCGGCTCGCACTGGAGGCGATCGGCCAGTCGAGTATTCCCATCGAAAAAGACAAGGCGCTCAATGAACGGATGTACGGCGAACTGCAGGGGCTGAACAAGGCGGAAACCGCGAAAAAATACGGTGCTGAGCAAGTGAAGATCTGGCGGAGGAGTTACGACGTGCGGCCGCCCGGAGGCGAAAGTCTCAAAGACACCGCGGAGCGGGTCTTGCCTTATTACAACGATCGCATCAAGCCGTGCCTGTTAAAAGGGGAGACGATTCTCATTGCCGCTCACGGCAACAGCCTGCGCGCGTTGGTCATGGAACTGGAACAATTGTCCAAAGAACAGGTGCTGGAACTGAATATCCCGACAGGCGCGCCGCTGCTGTACGATCTGGACCAGACGGGAAAAGTGATCAGCCACAAGTACCTCTAAGGCTCTCGCCCTCTTCAGCCGACGTTCTCGATCAATTGTCCGTAGGATTCCACCGGCACGTGGTCGATGAGCAGCGTCAGCAGATTTCGCCGGTCTTCTTCGTCGATGATCCCCGACTCCTCCATGGTGGCAACCACCTCGGTGCTGACCGCCAGGGGACTGGCCCCATCGCGGACCAACCGTTCGTATCGCCTGGTCCGCTCTTTCCATTCCTCCAGGTAAGCCCCGAAGGACATGGAACCGACGGGATAAGTGGTCGCCCAACCCTGTTCCACTGCGGCGAGGACGAGTTCGGAGACGGCCGACTGATATTTCTGCGGAATGTGCGCTTCGATCGCGGCGAACAGCCAAAAGAGATTCAGCGACAGCAGTTCGCGCGAGATCTTCTGGGCCCGCTCCGGAGCGGGCGTGATGCCATACTCTTCCAGTTGCGCGTCGTGGAGCCCGACCGGCATCGCGCGGACCAACGCCGCCGCCGCTTCCTTCGGAGTCATCCCCTTGCCCTGAGTGGACACCATCGCCTCCTCGTGCGGAACGGACCGGGAGGATACCGTACTGCCTTTTCCCGCTCAAGTGTCTTGTCCGTCTTCATTCCCTGTGTTAGCATCCGCGCACGATGTTTCCGACAAGGCTGTTCGCTTTCGTTCGTTCCCTTATCGCCGCCGGCACACTTTTCGGTATTCTTGCCTCCGCTACACCCGTCCGCGCGGATGACAACCGCTGGGGATTCGGCTCAGGGCTCGGCTTCACCACCGGAACCGTCGACAATTCCGTGTTCACGTTGGGATTCAACGCCGACTACTACGTCGATCGGAATTTCTCCATCGGCCCCATGATGCAGATCAGCCCGACCGGCGATCTGTTCCAGATAGCGTTCGCCGGCGTGGGCCGCTACCACTTCCGCTTCAACAACGGGATCAATTTCGTGCCCTATACCGGCGTCGGCCTGATCCATGCGGATCTCGACAAGGGGACCGGCCCGACCCGGATCGACCGGAACGATACCAGTTGGTTCATTCCGATCGGCCTATCGCTCGAATACCAAGTCGTCCATAACGTCGCCCTCACCTCTACGCTGCAGGTCAATTTGCACGAAATCAACCTCGCTCCCTCGCTTCCCGAGAAGGACGGTACCAGCATTACGTTGCTGTTCGGATTCAATTTTAACCCGTAGATCCCGAAGGTCTGAACAGATTCGCAGCTCTCCGGTCGCACCGCCTCCGATGCGATCAGGCATGCTGCGTTTTACAATGAATGCGCAATGCGCGCCTTGGGGAAATGACGCTTCCGATCAAGCCAGAGAAAAGAGAGTTGCGACAACGGGCCGGTCGGGTCCAAATCGCCCCAGCCGGCGCACGGGCGGATTCGGCGGCTCAAGTTACCTTGGTCGGTTGCGACCGTAGACCGATCGTCAACAATTCTTGGAGCAGCTCTTTGTACGAATATCCCGCTCTCTCCGCGGAGTCCGCGAAATCTTCGTCCTGGGCGATCTGGGGATTCGGATTCGCTTCGAGCACGTAGACGCGCCCCTCTGAGTCCATTCGGATGTCGATTCGCGCGTAGCCTCTGAGATCGAGCGCCCGGTAGGCCCGCTTGGCAAGGTGCTGAATGGTCTCGCCCTTCCCATCCGGAAGATCCTTGGCTTCGCCGGACCGGATTCCATACTTGTCTTGATACTTCCGGCTCCACTTCACTCGCTCGGTGGCGATCCGCCGGGCATCGCCCGGCAATTTCTCCATGAAGAGTTCCCAGACCGGAAACGTATGCAAGTGCCCGTTGCCCATCACGCCCACGTAAAACTCGCGGCCTTCGATATACCGTTCGATCAGCGCGCCGGTCCCGATGCTGTTATGGATGAAGGCGACGCGTTCTTTGAGTTTGTCGTCGTCCTCGACGATCGAGGCTTGAGAGATGCCGAGCGACGCTTCCTCCGTTACGGATTTTACGATCAAAGGGAACGGCAGCCAGGAGGGCCGCCGCGCCGAGCGGCCTTCCTTCACCATGATGAAATCGGGGAAAGGGATGCGGTGAAACGAGAAAATCTTCTTCGAGAGCACTTTGTCGCGGGCCAGCATGAGGCCGCGCGGATTGCATCCCGTATAGGGCACCCGCAGCAACTCGAGATAGGAGACGACATTCTGGTCGTACACCGCCACGCCGTCGAATTCTTCCAGCAGATTGAAAGCGATGTGGGGTTTCCACTCCTCGACCGCTTCGCGGATGACGCCCAGATCGCTCTTGACGCCGAGCGGTCTAACCTCGTGGCCGAGCTTCCGCAACGTCGTCACCACGTCGTATTCGGTCTTCCATTCGGCCCCATCCGGTTTCTGTCCGTTCAGATCGTCCGGCGGCACCAAGTCCTTATGCATGAGCACAAGAATCCTGAGCTGCCTCATACGGCCACCTTGTGCCGCCCGCTGCGCAGATAGGTCATGGTATGGACGGTCAAAAGAATCGTGAAGTCCAGCTTGGCCTGATCTTCGGGAACCGGCAGACGCAAGTGGAGTTCCTGGCACCGGCGGATCATATCTTCCAACACCTGATCGATCGTGTATTGATACTCGCCGGTCCAAGCCGCTACTTTGCGCCGGACCTCCTTGCGGAACCGCTTCAGGAAGGTGGCCGCGGCGATTTTGTCTTTATGAGCCTCCGCGTCCGAGAACAGCCGCTTCAGATCGGGGTCGTAAAACGACGGCCGCTCGACGCCATAGTGGGCGCGCTTGCGCTCATAGTGTTCGCGCAGCGTCTTCTTCAGCGTGTGGAGGGGATCGATTTCCTCCTCGGTAACGACCTTCGGCGTGGCGCCGGCAAGACTCTTCATCAATCCGTCCATGTACTGTAGCTTCTTCAAGACCGGCCAATCTTTATACCGATCGCCCCAGGCGGAATCCGGCGTGAGCCACACGGCAAATGTCTCGGCAAAATCTTCATCGGGATGGCTCTGGGCATACCAGACGTCGAGATGGCGGACGAAACTCCGGCTGTAGGGACGCGGGCGGTAGTACTGCGGATACGGCTGGGAGGATTTTCCAAATATCAGCTGCCGACTTCGTACGCGGCGGATGCGATACGCATTTTCAATCGCGTGGCCCGCTTCATGACGGAGAATCCGCATACACCATTCGGGGGTTCCGCCCTCTACCTCGAGCATCTGCGCCGATTCGAGCTTGGCGAGTCTCGGATGGGCGAGATAGAACGGAATGGCGATCCCCGGAACGCCGTCCGGCGTGAACCATTCGTTGGAAATCCAGAAGTGCGGACGGAAGCGCAGCTGCTTGGCCTCGAGTTCCGCGTAGAGTTGGTCGATCTGTTTCGACAGGAAGCCGCTCTCAAGAGTGACCCCGAGACGGCACAAAGGAAGGTCTAGGAGCTTCTCGTCGGACCACGAGGCCCATTCAGGCTCCGGGACCACGGAAGAGGCACCCTGTTGGTGTGCGGTAGATCGCTGCATGCCGGGCGCGAAACCTCTCACCGATGCCGCCTACGGAAAATATAGCGCGCATCAGCGGGTGGCGCAACTTTTCCCCTGCGTTTGATCGAACAAGTACCGCGCGCAGCGGCTCTTCACGGAAAGGTATCGGGAACGATCGGCTCAGGATTGCGGACGTTCGAGCGGAAGCTTGTACAGCAGAGACGGTAGATCCGTCCAGATCATGTCGATGATCGAGACAACGTAGCGACGCGCGCGAACGATGTCTTGCTCCCAATCCGGATACTGCTCGTGAAGATCGGGGATCGGTTCGTCGCGGCCGTAACAAAGTTGCTTGAACAAGGGCGCATGCCGGCCGAATTCGCGCCGGAGAAATTCCTGGTGGTTCCGGCTCATGGCGACGATCAGATCGGTTTCTTCCACGAGCTCGCCGGTCAACCGCCGTTGCCGGTGCCCCGAAACATCGGCCCCTTTTTCTTGGAGACAGTGTTTCACCCATTCGTGGACCGGTTGCGGCTTGGCCTCGATTCCGGCGGAGCTGATTCGATAGGGCGAGGGTTGGCCCACAAGCGCCTTGAGTCCGTACTCCGCCGCCACGCTTCGGAAGATGTTGCCCGTGCAGACGAAGAGGATCGATCTGACTCTCGGATTACATTCGTTCATCAAGGTCCCCTCGGATTACGATGCAGCGGATCGACAGCCGCGTGGTGCACCACGTAGAATAGCACGCATGTCGCCTTCGACCAATGTTCCCCGGAGTTCCGAACGACTCGACGATGTTGCCGAGCAGGTCCGGACGCGGCTGTTGCGCCTCGTCGGCCAGACGATCGCCGAATACCGCTTGATCGAAGAAGGCGACAAGGTAATGGTCTGTCTGTCCGGCGGCAAGGACAGTTACGGCCTCCTGGATCTGCTGCTCGTTTTGCAACGCCGTGCGCCGGTGCGATTTGAGCTGGTCGCGGTGAACCTCGATCAGAAACAGCCTGGCTATCCGGCCCATGTGCTTCCGGAATATCTGACGGCACTCGGCGTGGCTTTCCATATCGAGGAGCGTGATACTTACTCTATCGTCAAACGGCTGATTCCGGAGGGGCAGACGACCTGTTCTTTATGTTCGCGTCTACGCCGAGGGCATCTGTATCGAATGGCGAACGAACTGGGGGCGACCAAGATCGCGCTCGGTCATCACCGTGACGACATTCTGGAGACCCTGCTGTTGAATCTCCTGTTCACGGGGAAGTTGAAAACCATGCCGCCGAAGCTCCGCTCGAAGGACGGCCGGCACGTGGTCATCCGCCCGCTCGCGGCTCTCAAGGAATCCGATCTGGCTCACTATGCGGCATTGCGCCGTTTCCCGATCATCCCCTGTGATCTGTGCGGGTCTCAAGGAAATCTGAAACGCAGAGAGGTCAAAGCCTTTCTGCGTGACTGGGAGCAGCGCGCCCCCGGTTGCACGGACAGTATGTTTGCGGCCCTCTCCAATGTCGCCCCTTCCCTGTTGCATGACTCGAGGCTGTTCGATTTTGCCTCGTTGCGGGCCGATGGCGGCTGGAGCGGGGACGAGGATGCCTGGCTCGATCAGGAACCGGAGTAGCGCCGCCTGTCAGATGCCGTCGACACCCGACAGTCAACGGGACATGGGCCCGCCCTTCTGGTCGATGGGGCTTGTCGTCCTGATCATGTTGATCGTCCCTATGCTGCTCTACTCTCTGTCTCCCCCCGGTCCCATTCGCGAGGGGGACACGATCTTCTCCGAGAAATCGGCAAAAGTTCCCCTGGCCTACCCTTCGCTTTATGATCGTGCCAATTTCGACGGAACGTGTTTGCTCGATCCTCAAGATCCGTTGATGGTGCTTCAGCGTCCGTCCGACCGATCGGACGGATTCATTCTTGCCAAGGTGCAAGGGAAGACCAAGGTCGAATGGCCGTTCTGTACTCAGCAAGCCGAAGTCGTCGTGGCTCCGAACCAGATTGCTCAGAAACTCGACTTGCTTGCGGAACTCGGCAAACGAGCGGCGCAGTGGGGAAGCAGATAACGAGGGCTACGGTTTCAACTTTGTTGCGAACAATTTCCTGAACTTCGCCACTTTCGGGCCGACCACGGCGGCGCAATACCCCTGGAACGGATTACGCGCAAAATACTCCTGATGATAGGCCTCGGCTTCATACCACAAGCCTGCTGGCACGACTTCCGTAACGATCGGATTTGCATACACCTGTTCTTTGGTAAGTGAGGCGATCACGTCGTCGGCCACGCGCTTTTGCTCAGAGTCGTGATAGAAAACAGCCGAGCGATATTGCGTCCCGACGTCGTGCCCTTGCCGATTCAAAGTCGTTGGATCGTGGATGACGAAGAACACTTCCAGGAGATCGCGGTAGCTGACAATCTGCGGATCAAACGTAATCCGTACGGCCTCGGCATGGCCGGTGCTCCCGCTGCAGACCGCCTCATAGGAGGGACGCTCCGTTCGCCCTCCGATATAGCCGGACTCCACGGACACGACGCCGTTCATCTGGTCGTAGACCGCTTCGAGACACCAGAAGCATCCCCCGGCGAGCGTGGCAATCTCTGAACTCATAAGCACACTCCTTGTCTATCGTAACTGCCGGTCAATGATTCTGTCGACCGGACGAGGCAAATCTTTCCAAGATTCTGAAGACGCCGTTATACCACGGGTGCAGTAGGAGGCGTGAATCGCTCAACGGCGGGGGGAGGGATTGCGGGACTAATCGGCGGCTTCGGCGTGGAGATTGGCGATGACCTGTTTTAATTTCATGCGCTCTTCCGGCTGGATGTCGATGAATTGCAATCCGAACGTCTTACCTTTGACCCAACGCACCTGCGCAAGGTTGATTCTCAAGGGCCAACTGAGCCCCGGGATATAGACTCGGCATTCAAAGGTCGCCCCGGCGACCACCGCCTGGTCCGTTTCGATCTTGCACCCACCGTCGGAAAGGTCCACGGTCTTTCCCTGGCCTTCTCGTTGCCCGCCGGAGAAGGTGCTTCGAAATTGCGCGGTAAACCGCGTCTGTTTCCGTTTCTCCGTGTATCGATCGTCCCTGAGCGCTTGACTTCGTGCGGCCATTGTCACCCTCTCCGTATCGCCGATTACTCACTCTACCCAGTAATCGAAAAGCGAAGGCGTACCAAACAAAGAACCCCGACAACCTGTTGGTAGGACGCCGGGGTTCTCCGTAGCTCTGGACGTTGATTTACTTCTTCACCTTGAGCAGCATGTGGCCCCGCCGATTCTGCTGGTAACACGATTCCGAATGATCCAGGCAGAAGGGTCGCTCTTTCCCATACGAGACGGTTCCGATCTGCTTAGGATTGACACCCAGCTCCACAAGGTAGGCCCTCGCGCTCTTCGATCGCTTTTCACCGAGCACGACGTTGTAATCCGTCGTCCCTCGGGCGTCACAATGGCCCTCGACTCTTAGAACGGCGCCGGGGTGATCCTTCAGCCACTTCGCATTGTGATTAAGCGACTGCATACCTTTGTCCGATAACATCCATTGATCATATCCAAAGAAGACGTCCTGCAAGCCGGCTTCAATCGCCGCCTTTTCTTCCTTGGTCAACTCGGCGTGCTGCATGACATCCATACCGGCATAGGACTGAGAGACGATGCCGCCTCCGGAAGCCAGCCGCTCCTCGGAGGGGTTCTGAGAGAATCCGCTTAGCTCGCTTCCCGATCCTCCTCGTTCCATTCCAGGGAAATTCGGATTGGCCCCCTGACCATTCCACTCCGACCCCGCTTGCGCCCTTGAGCTTCCGCCAGCGCCCCCACTTGAGCCTGCGCCCTCCGAGGAGCCATCGGCATAGCCGCCATTCATCTGCCGATCACTCTGCTTATCACTTCCGCTTGTTTGCTCTCCGTCAGAGTTCAACCATTTCATGCCGCAGCCTTGACTGGCGATGAGCATAACGCCCAATGCCGCAACCAGAGCCGATTTCCCAAAACTCGCGTCCATGGCCTCCCCCATTGCTTTGTGTGAATAATTTCCGCGTAAGACAACTATAGCACTTGCTATCACATTCGCTTGGGAAGCCGAGACGGATGGGCACAACAACTGGAAGAGCTTTGAAAATCAGCCACTTAAGTGGGAGGAATCTTACAGATGAGCAGGAAGGAGTAGGGAATTGCCGGGGGTACGGCAGTTCAATCGACGAGTCTAATCGAAACCCGATCTAGAACTGAGCGGATCGGCGATCGGCCCACCGTACCGGCCGCATCACGGTGCCCAACGCTGCGACACCGCAGATAAACGCCAGCATGGCGAATCCTACCAAGAGAAAGAAACCCGCCCGAATTTCATGGGGGATGACATGACTCATGGTGCCTCCAATTCTTTTACCAGCTTAACTCTGCCAACCGCAAGTGCAAACCCAGGGAGCCATCGGATCTCGCTTTCGTAGCGACCGTCCACACCAAGGACAACGGCGAGTCCACTCATACCGCTGATTCCTTATCGGCATTTCCTGCTTATAAGATACCACTCTGGCCCCCTCTGCTTTCCAGCTCTTTCCAGTCACCGTAATGCCGAAACGCAACAAAATCTATGCTGCTAAAGCGGGGGACAAGAGCGTGTCTCCGCCTGCCAAAGGAGGCCGTGAAGCGGTCGGCTCCTCCCGCCTATGTTCACATGCTCACGAGGGCGCTTGAAGTGCCGGCCAACAGTAAAACGACCTTTACTTTTCAATGCCTTGGCAGATTTCCGGATGAATCCGGAGAAGACCCATGAGCTGTCTTTATTGCCTTGCCTCTAGCCACACCCCTACCTTTCTGGACTTCCCAGAATGGCCCAATTTCGAATTCGATGGGAAGCCCGTTCGGCCGGGGAATCATTCCGTCATGAGAGCATGTGAGAGGGTTGGGCGACCGGATCAGCGACCTTCAATCCGCAGGCCGCGGCCAAATGGATTTGTGGGACTGCTGGGGTTATAAGGATTTCCGGCGCCGAAAGGATTGTTGATCGAGTCTGGCGAGAACGGAGAGCCGTAACGGCCGAAGGGATTACTCGTTGAGTCCGGATCAAACGGATTCGCGCTCAGCTTGCCGCGATAGTTCCCCTGCTGGTCATAGAGGCGCGGCGCATCGGTGGCAAACGGATTCGTCGCCGATTGATTGCTGAAGGGACTGCCGTAGGGGCTGAAGGGATTGTTGATCCCGTTAGGCGCGAACGGACTGCCGGCTCCGAACGGATTGGCCGTGGACTCTTGCTGGTACGGATTGGCGCTCAACTCGCCGAGATATTCCGCGGAAGCGGAGAGTGGGAGCAAGACGAGCAAGAGGAGCAGCAGAGACATCGAACCCTCCTGCGATAGGATCGATTCACCGATAGGCTACTCCTCCTGAAGAGGTTAGAGCAAGTATCAAGGTATCGTGTCGGCACCATTCAAGTCTTCTCACTGCCCAGGTTATTCGCGATCAGGCGGAATTGTTCGAGAGCTGCGACGACTTCAGAGCAAATTGTTCCTGACACTGTTTTCTTCCCGCCTGACACTGTTATATCCTCCCCTAACCTTTCATTTCTGCAGAAGATCGGCTAGAGTATTGGCATGGTTCCATCCACCCAACAACTTCTGAAGGATGCGCTGAAGCTACCGGATGAACAGCGCGCCGAATTGGTAGTCGAGTTACTCGATAGCCTGCCCCCAGCAGAACCAGGCCAAGCGCGGAGTGACGCACAATGGCTTGCTGAAATTGAGCGCCGCGCACGGGCGGCACAGGCCGGAGTCGCCAGCATACCCTGGGAAGAAGCGCGCAAGCAGGTGCGTGATCGCCTGCCCAAGCGGTGAAACCTGTCGGCCTCTCACCCGAGGCCGTGGAGGAGTTGGCTGAAGCCGCTCTTTGGTACGAAACCCGCCAACCTGGGCTTGCTGACAGGTTCCTCCAAGAAATCGCTCACGCACAACAGGCCATACAATCCCGTCCTCTCTCCTTTCCCCAACTAGCCAACATATCCAGCGATCTAGTAATCCGGCGCGCCCTACTCCCCCGATTCCCCTATGGACTCGTGTGTCTCGAGCTCCCGACAGAAATCCGAATCCTTGCGATCGCCCATGCCAAACGCCATCCCCGACTATTGGCTCAATCGAGTCGGAGCCTCCTGAAGCCGACAGGCGAGAAAGTTGAGTAGCGCGGGAGAATTTCACTCCCACGCCCTCCCAGAACCGG
>JBBILH010000021.1:0-45023 GCA_037445005.1 Nitrospira sp. | reverse complement strand
CTGCCCGGCGCAGTGGCATAAATATGGGGTGAACCGGTTGAATATCGAAGAACATCACGAAGCGGATTCCGTGTTTCCGTACATAGTCGGCGGCACATGTGATATTGGCCTGTAACGCCTTCCTTGACAACGCCGTGGAGTAATTGAGTTCGACGAGGTTTGTAAAGGAACTCGGGAGGGAGCAGGGATGCCCTTTCTGGAATCCACTATAGGCAAAATGGACGGACGAAGCGTCTCCATCAGCCAACTCCACGCCGGCCGCAAAAAACAGTGATTCCAACGCCGCGATGGCATACCCAACATTCGTACCGAATGGAATCAGGAACAACGATGAAATCATGCAAGAGGGCCCGTGCTATGCCGCGCCACACGAACAGCGACCTTCCATCGCCTTCCAGAAAACGGCATTACCACGTTTGCGGATACAAGAGGAAGGATTCGCGTCACGAGGAAACGCCTCGGTTCTAAAACAGGGTATAAATGAACGGAGCGACGGCAGAACCCTGCGTCAACACGATCAGGCTCCCCAAGAGGACTAACACTAAGATGATCGGAAGCAACCAGAACTTCTTCCGTTCCTTCATGAATGCCCACAACTCCTGCAAGAACTCTCCCATAGCCTCCCCCTTTGTCTGACCATTCTGACTTGTCGAAACTCAGAACATGTTTCGCATATGCGATGCAGGCCTCGGCTGTCTGAGCACCCTATAGGTTTGGGCCGTGGGATCAAATCCTCTCCGCATGGGGTCACGTCCCGTAAGCTTCATCACCAGTCCCATCGGGGTGACAATTCCGTAAAACAATACTCCCAGAATAATCCGGGTGTTGATCCAGCCCAGAACATGTCCCAAAGCCATCCAACCCTGATATACAGGCCTCAGCACCGTCGGAGCGGCCCCCCCGAGAAGAACCAGCAGCGCACCGGGAACGGCAGCCCAGAGGCGCATCTCTTCGTGGCGCCACACGACCGGCCAAATCGCGATCAACAGAAACACGCCTCCGACCGTGAATCCGAACTGTCGAAGGACTTTGCCTGTGATCACTTGATGTTCCATCTCCATTCCTTCCTTCTTTCAGAAATCTGGCCTCACCGCTTTGACGGAGTCCAAGACACAATTCGATCACCTCTGAGATATCGGTACCATGCATCGAGAATCGACACGTTGACCATCACGAAGAACGAAGGAATTCGCAGCATTCCGATATCGGGCAGTTTCCCGAATATCAGATAGCCGCAAGCCAGCGCATAGAATCCTACTTGTGCCGCAAACGCGACACGATACCATGTCGATGACACCGCAAGCAGACCGTTCGCCACAAGGGCTAGGATCATGCCAAACGGCACAAGCCATCGACAAAGTTTGTGGCTGAATAATTGCCAGGCGAACAGGTGGTAGCGGACGGGATTCAGCAGGGACACACTGCGCATGAACACGGAAATGCCGCGTACAATTGTACGGACCTTACGATCATACTCTTTTCGCTGATCTGCGAGATTTTTGTAATATCCCACGCTGCTAGGATCCGCCACGCCACGGAGCCCGAGCCTGACGCTGTTGAGCAGCGTATTGAAGTCGCTTTGCAGGTCCGGCGCCCACATCCGGCAGACGGCACGACGGGCGGCAAAGAACGACCCGCTCAACCCGACGAGTGTATTCACCCTGGACTCCAGCTGCCGGAGAAACATTTCGTAGCGGACATAGGCTCCCTCGCCGCTGACCTTTCCGTCGTCGTCGAGGAAGCGATCGACGCTGCTGACGCACCCGACAGTTTCGTCGGCAAAATTTCCGACGATGTTCTTGAGCGCGTCGGGCTCCAGGACGGTTGCCGTATCCGAAAACACCAAAATCTCGCCGGACGTCGATTCGACCGCCAATTTCTGCGCCGCCTCCTTGCCTTTCTTTTCAGCGGACCTGACGAGACGCACACCGGCAGAACCAAACGAGCGAACGATGTCGTCGGTCGCGTCAGTCGAACAGTCGGAGGCCACAACGATCTGGAGACGCTCCTTCGTGTAGTCGAGTTGAAGGGTGTTCTTCAATTTCTCGCCGATGCGCCGTTCCTCGTTATAGGCTGTAATGATGAAGGAAACGGTCGGCTCGATCGAATTCTTTTGAACCGCGCGACTGCGTACCAGCCCAACGAGCACGAGCAACAAGGGATATCCTGCGTAGGCGTAAAAGACGAAACCGGCAGAAAGCCAAAAGACGGCTTGAAGGACCAACTCGCTCATCGGTGACCGCACTCCCCAGCCGGCAAAGTCCGGCGATGACTTTCAGAGAATCTCCCGTCCTGCTTCGCGCCCCTAAGGATACACTCGATTCTTCTCCGATCACGCTCCATCACATAACGGTGCGTCGGGAGGGTCACCAGCCGGTCGACGACATCCTGGGCGCCAGGACAAGTTCTCGGAGTAATTCGGCCCTGTAGCTCAGGAACCGCTTGAATTGTAGACGGATAGCTGGGGCTCACGCCCGCCCCAGACTCACGACTTCGTCGGCAGACGGTATCTTTCTCCTCTCGATTGCGCACCAACAAAGGTAACCGCAGGTTCACGCTTTCGGCAGATGTAATCGGGATCATGTCGATACCCTGACGGCATATCCTTTCAAGAATCCGACCAGCTTGCGCGACTCGCTCCCGGTTAGACCCCGCAACCAACTCCTTCCACCCATGGAGTAAGCCGGCTCGCACCTCATCCATCCGCCTCATTTGAAAATCCGTGCAAAATCTCGTTTCGCCCAAACCCAAAAATGGTAGTCCGACCGGAAACCAATAAAGCCAAGGATGGATGAACACTTTCATAACCACCATTTCCACCCAGTTCTTCAAGACTTCCAGGATGGGGGCTTCTTCCAGTGCGCCATATTCACTCCGCACCGCTTCGAGATAGCGCGGCGTATTTACAAGGATAATTCCGCCGGTTCCGCATGTCAGATTCTTGCCCCGCCCCAGACTAAAGATGCTTATATCGCCGAGTGTCCCGACCTGTCTGCCTTTGGACGATCCCCCCATCGCCTGCGCAGCGTCTTCCACCACAGCGATACCTTTCCCGGAACACAAATTCCTCACCCGATCGACATCCGCCGGACGTCCAAACAGATGGGTCGGCACTACACACAGAACCTCATCGTCAAGCCGACACTCCAACTCCTGATAGTCGAAATCAAGCGTCGCCGGGTCGATGTCACATAACACTACATCCAGGCCCGCTCTTACGACTGCCGAGGGAACAGAAAAACATGTATATGCGGGGATCACGACGCGGCGCCTGTTGCTACCGGCGGCCAACGCCTTAAGTACGACCGTCAGAGCGGCTTTCCCTGATGATACGAGAAACACACCCTGTGCGGAAAACTCCATTAGAAGTTCTTTACCAACCAGCTCACGAAGTCTCGTCCCGCTCCAGAGCCCACCCAGCGCCCGCAGGAGAGTGCCCAACGAGATCGGCGCTGCGGTCGGCGCGACCGTTCGCTGAACCTTCATGGCAAGTACTTCACGATACGTGGGCCGACGAGATTGGCAAACGACAGCGGCATCCGTTGCCATACGGCTATCGCGGTGCGGTATTTCGGATTGTCTGGATTCAACTGCGGCACATCACGGCCATCGGCCAACCAGTAATACCAGTGCAATTGGCGCGGCTGCGCCCCCCATTGTTGTTTGAACCGATAGGTCCCGCTATCGATGGTCGATCGACCGAAGTCAAACTCGGAGTATCCCTCCCGGCAGGCATACTCCAAGACTGAACTGTATAGGAGCATGTTCGGCGCGAGCCGACTATAGCGCTTGTCTGAGGCCGCCCAGGGAATTTCGAGCCTTTGGCGGAATCCATACAGCAAACCGGCGGCAAGAGGAGTTCCTTGCAACAACACCACGCAGAACCGCACTTCCTTTGGAAACGTCTCTCCGATCACTCGAAAGAATTCTTGTGCGTAGACCGGTGTCCCTAAGTCCCTCATGCAACGGGAAAACACGCGGTAATATTCTTCGAGCAACTCTCCTCCCCCGATTTTGACCGTCATCCCTTCTTTCTGAGCGCGACGGATCTGACTCCGGAGTTTCGAGGGGTAGGATTTCATCAAGCCGTCAGAGTCGGGAGGTAACGGCAGACGCATGGACACTTTGTGGGAGCGCACCATCCATTCTGTCGCGATCGGTTCTTCCTGTCTGAGTTCGATGTGGGAAGCCTCAACCGATCTGGCGGTCTCCATCGCAGCCTGCAGGAGAGCATGGCACGCCGTCTCGTCATCAGCTACGACACCTCCGTAGTTTACAAAGGCCACGGACGTCAAAAACCGGCCGAACATCGGACTTTTCGTGAACACCAAGGGAAGAATCCCCCTGACATCACCATCCGAACTCTTGGCCAGAAGATAATACGTCTGATGTTCGAAGACTTTGCTGATGACTCGCTGCCACGCTAGGCTATGATAGCCGGAGGCCGCCGGACGGCTCAGGACATATTGATCCCACAAGACGCCGTCGCGTGGATCGTCCAATACCGTCACACTAACGGGGCCATCAGATCGGATGACCGTCGATGCGCTTGCGGGGTTCATCTTCCTCACGTAGGGCGGCCGTTACGAGAAATCCAAACGGAGCGTATCGCGGAATCCATCGCCTCGCCCATGGCGGCCCAGGAATACTGCCCCTGCACTCTGGCCAGCCCGTTGGCACCAAGCTGAAGGGCTGTTTCCCGATCCGCCAGCAAGTGCAGCACCTTGTCCGCAAAATCCTGCGGCTCGTCAGCCAACAGAACCTCCCGATTATTTGACAAGTTCAAGCCATCGATGCTCAGTGTCGTCGCCACGGTGGCCTTCTTCATCGCCATGGCCGCTAGAATCTTGTTCTTCACCCCTGAACCGATCCGTAGCGGCGATACAAATACTGCGGCACTGCGCACATAGGGCCGCACATCGTCCACTTTGCCTGTGACATGTATCCCCGGCATCTTGGCCAGCGCTCTAACCTTTTCGGACGGTTCGCTCCCCACGATCCAGAACTCGGCTTTCGGACGCTTCCCTTTCACCAACGGAAAGATGTCCTCGGCAAAATACATCGCCGCGTCTTCGTTCGGCGCATATCCCATTACACCCGTAAAGACCACCTTGTCGTTGTTCACCGGGGCAGCCTCTGGGGCGAAGTACTGCATGTCCACGCCGTTAGTAATGGTCAATGTATTCGTGGTTCCACATAGCTCCCGAATGACCTGTTCATCCACCGTTGAATTCGTTACAACGAGCTTGAACGTTTTCCCCAGCGATCCCTCGAGCATTCGGATTCTGAACATGTGGAGATGGAGAGCCAGACGCCTGCGCCAGTTTCGTTCGACATCAAGCATTCGGCGAGCCATAAGGGTCATGGAATCATGCAGGTCGACGAAGGCCGGAATCTTGAGAGTGGGATCAACGTATTGCGCCATTACCAGCAGATCCACGTAAATCATATCGACCTGCGCGTCCCGGCACAGTGCGCTGATCCGGTCTCGAATAGACCTGTAGTATTCGCCATTGCGATAACGGGTTTCAAAATGCGCCGCCAAATGCATCCGGTGCCACTGCTGGCCCCACCAAAGAACTGGCGGTGCGTCGGGCAGCACTTCGATCTTTGAAAATACCGATGATGCCGCAGGATCAGCTACGAAGGCTTGGAGCCGTTCCCGAGAGCAACAGTGGGCAGCGAGAAGAAGCTGATGCCCTCGTGAGAGCTCACGGCAGAGGTTGAACAACCGTGGAGACCCCGGCATGCGAGAGGTCGCCGGGATATCCGGAGCCAGGACAAGAATCTTCATTCACCAACCCTTCCCCAGAATCGATAAGATGGAGTGCCATCACCAACAAATTCCGTCGTAAGCAGCCGAAAAGCTCTCTCTTCCTTCGATTCTTGCCAGATCGACGATCAGTTGGCTCGCGCGCATGCTCTTCAATGCCGGGACAAATTCCGCCGACGCATAACCTACGACGACCACTTGCGCCGTTTCGACGACATCTTCAACCCGCTCGACAAGCAACGAGGAAAGATGAGGAATGTGCTCCTCAATGAATCGTTTGTTCGCTCCGATCAGACGGCTCATTGCGACATTCTTGTCATAGATTGTGACGTGAAACCCCTTACCGAGCAACGTTTCAATGACCTCCACCAGCGGACTTTCCCGCAAGTCGTCGGTGTCCGGCTTAAAAGTCATGCCGAGAAATCCCACACGCTTTTTCCCCGTCCCCACGATCCGCTGTATCACGCCTTTGATGTGCGAGGCATTACTTTGCAAGATGGCGTTCAATACGGGGACATCGACGTCGGTTCGTTTGGCTTGATAAGACAGAGCCCGAAGGTCTTTAGGCAGACAGGACCCACCGAATGCAAATCCGGGCCTCAGGTACACCTTTGACAGGTTCAGCTTCGTGTCCTGACAGAAGATATCCATAACGGAATGGCTGTCGATTCCAAGCCGTTTGCAAATATTTCCGATTTCGTTGGCAAACGTCACTTTAAGAGCATGGAACGCGTTGTCCGAGTACTTGACCATCTCCGCCGCCTTTATCGATGTGCGAACAGTCGGAGCTTTGATGCCGGCGTATATGTTTTCAACGACATCCCCTTGCCCCGCGGCCTGTTCGCCGATCACGATCTTGGGAGGATGATAGTAGTCTTTCACCGATGTCCCCTCACGCAAAAACTCCGGGTTGTAACAGACGAAGAACTCTTTGCCCGCGGTCTTTCCCGAATGCTTTTCGAGCAAAGGTATCGCGACATCCTCGGTCGTGCCGGGCAGCGTGGTGCTGCGGAAGACGATCGTATGGCTGGTCTTCTTGTCATGCAACGCGGTCCCGATATCCTCGCACACCCGCTTCAAGTGAGCGAGATCCAAGCTCCCGTTCGCCTGACTGGGGGTTCCGACGCAGACGAATGATACATCCGTCTCGCGAATACCTTCGGCTGAGGATACCGTAGCAAACAGCCGTTTCTCATTGCGACCCTTGGCGATGAAGTCTGCGATCTCCGGTTCCACGATCGGCGCCGACCCTGAATTGATCGCCGCGACCTTGTCGGCATTGACATCGACCCCCCAAACTGTGTGCCCCCCTGAAGCGAGACAACCCGCCGAGACCGTACCGACGTAGCCGAGTCCAAAGACGCTGATTTTCATTGTGTTCACCCTTTCAAGGCGATCTTTATGCCGCCCCTGTTCCTGTGGATCATTCAAACGACCCGTCGAAAATACTCAATCGTTTTTCTCAACCCGTCCTCAAGCTCTACCTGAGGCTCCCATCCAAGAAGAGTCTTCGCTCGGCGAATATCCGGCCGGCGAACCTTCGGGTCATCCGCCGGCAGGGGCTTATGTTCGACTTTGCTTACGGATCCCGTCAGCTTGCGTACCAACTCGGCAATCTGCATGACGGTCAGTTCTCGCGGGTTCCCGATATTGACCGGGTCGTGCATTGTCTCCGGCTGCGTTTGGCCTGACTTGGTCAGAAAGCTGGCCCTGTTCGTGCGCTCCTCAATCGACTTGTCCGATTCCACGAGCAGCAGGGAGACGATCCCGCGAACCAGGTCGTCAACGTAGCAGAAGCTTCTCGTCTGATTGCCTTCTCCGAACACCGTCAGCGGTTTACCCTGCAGAGCCTGGACCACGAAATTCGACACGACCCGCCCATCGTTAGGTCGCATCCGCGGTCCGTATGTATTGAAGATTCGAACGATGCGAGTGTCCACCCCGTGGTACCGGTGGTAGGCCATTGTCATCGCTTCGGCAAACCGTTTGGCCTCGTCGTACACACCGCGTGGGCTGATCGGGTTGACGTTTCCCCAATACGATTCCGGTTGGGGATTCACCAACGGATCGCCGTATACTTCCGAGGTACTTGCGAGCAGAAAACGAGCGTGCTTGGCTTTCGCCAGCCCCAGTACTTTGTGCGTCCCCAACGCGCCGACCTTCATGGTCGCAATCGGCATTTCCAAATAGTCCTGAGGACTGGCCGGGGAGGCAAAGTGGAGAATTGCATCCAAAGGTCCGTCGATGTGGATGTAGTCGCAGACGTTGTATTTAATGAAGCTGAATTTCGGGTTTCCCATCAAGTGTGAGACGTTTTCCACCCGACCCGTAATCAAGTTGTCCATGGCCACAACATCGTGCCCCTTGCTGATGAGGAGATCGCTTAGATGGCTCCCCAGAAACCCAGCCCCGCCCGTGATGAGAATCCGCATGGACCTCTACCTTTCCTTCCCGAATAGTCCCGGTTGCATCATGCCTCGATACTCTCCGATTTACTCTATTAAGATTTGGCGAAAGAATCAGCTTTTTTTGAGTTTGGCGCCCCATCAGATCCTTGCAACAACCTACCGTCGAATCCTCTCGCCAATCGTTGATCCACAGCCTCAGCAGCAAGACGGTTAGCCAGTTCATTGGGATGCCCATCGAGGACATTAACGGTCAAGCGCTCGTATGCATAACCTGAGAATGCATCCATGATCGACAATGTCGGCACGCCCGCTTTCGTCAATCGCTCGACAAAATCCTGATATCGCGAACGCTGCTGCGTATCGACGGCTATGGCAATATCAAACGGAATGACGATCACCGATGCACCAGCATCAGCTGCGAGAGATACGAACTTGGTCACATCTTCCAAATGTCGCTCCATCAGGGAACCGTCTCGATAGGGATCATAGCCGCCGTCGTTCTCCCTCACGAATCGGTACGATGCCAAGCGAGCCCGTACATACACCTCCTGAAACAGGAACGAGTTATTAAACAGCACTCGCAGCGGCTGCAGGCGTTCCCACCAGTGTGTCGGACCTTCGGAAACACCTTCGCGGGGCGTCACGGAACTCAAATACTCGACGTCGTTGAAAACATAAAGCAGCATGACCAGATCCGGCTTATAGAACAACCCCGACCGGAGAAAGTTAAGGTGGTCAAGCGTGTGGGTATCAGGGCGACTATAATTAATGGATTCCCACAATATTCCCGTCCGTTCTCTTAACTTTTCGGCCAAGACTTCACTGAATCGATCTTCGACTCTTCTTATCCCCCAACCGAACGCATACGAATCTCCGACAACCAGTAGGCGATGGGCGGGACGCTCGGAAGAGCTTTGATGTTCGCCATCCCGAAACCCCGCTGGATTGAGGCGGACATAATCCCGGCTCCATAATTCGCTCGAGTAGGTCGGAAACCCCTGGACTACCGGAGCGACACATCGCACAACTCGAACGCCTCCTTCGATTAGCACCAGGATTAGGACCAAAGACCAGCCGACGATCGCGGCATTCACCCACTTGCGCTCTTGATTACTCCACAATGCGATCGCGCCTGCGATCACCAACTGCATTAGAGCCGACCATTCCAAGATCACCGCCACCGGCACAGCCGAGCCCAGAAGATTGAGGTCGGCTATGCGACCCCCATTGGTCGGGTTCTCAAAGGTACTCGCCCAATATCCTGCGCCCCACTGGAGAACCGAGAGGTCCGTGAGAGCCGTGCTCAACGAAACTGCTGCGATGTCTTCCCTGAGACTACGCTGCACACAACTACCGATGGCGGCAACAACAAGGCCGGAGACAACGGCCACAATACCCGCATAAGGATACGACCATATTCCCAGAACGTCACGGTGCTCGAACGATCGGTATGTCGCCACGCCCATAAGGAAGAACAGAAGACCCAGGGCACGAGCGAATCTCGCTTTGATCAACTGTCGGCACACACGATTCCATGGGGTCGTCATCTCGATGGGCGCCTTGTTCCATCCTTAATCCAGTTCGAACTCCTTCTTCCAATCAGAATCTCCCTCCAACCTTGGCTGTTCGGCTTTGTATAGAACACAGTTTTCCAGGACCAACACGTCCATTTCCGTCCGCATGAAACAGCGATAGGCATCCTCAGGAGTACAGACGATCGGCTCGCCTCGCACGTTGAACGAAGTGTTGACCAGCACGGCATAACCCGTCTGGGCTTCAAACGCTTTAAGCAGCTTGTAGTATCGGGGATTCGTTTCTTCATGGATGGTCTGCACCCTCGCCGAGTAGTCGAGATGCGTCACGGCTGGAATGTCTGATCTCGGCACGTTCAGCAAGTCGATTCCCCAAAGACCTTTCTGCGCCTGGGACATCGAACGCCGACGTTTCTCCTGAACGGGAGCGACAATCAGCATATAGGGGCTGTCCGAGTGCAAATCGAAGTAGTCCGATACCCGTTCCCTGAGCACCGACGGCGCGAACGGCCTGAAGGACTCGCGGTACTTGATCTTCAGATTCATCACCGACTGCATCTTGGCGCTGCGCGCGTCGCCGAGAATGCTCCGGCCTCCGAGCGCGCGGGGACCGAACTCCATTCGGCCCTGCAACCAACCTACGACTTTTTCTTGCGCCAGATCGTCAGCGACCTGCTTGTACAATACCTCGTCCTCCAGCCTGATGTAGGGTGCATTCTTCGACTTGAGAAATGTCTCAATCTCCTCGTTCGAAAACGATGGGCCCAAGTAGGACCCTCGCATGGCGTCGCGATTGCCATCGACCCGCCGCGGCTTGTTCTCCAGCTGATGCCAGACACTCAGCGCCGCACCCAACGCCCCACCGGCATCCCCGGCAGCCGGTTGAATCCATAGCCCTTTATACGGTCCTTCTCGAAGAATCCGGCCGTTTCCAACGCAATTCAGCGCCACGCCGCCTGCGAGACACATGTACTCGATCCCCGTTTCCTGGTGTAATGAACGGGATAGTCGCAACATGACCTCTTCTGTAACTTCCTGAACGGAACGCGCCAGATCCATTTCGCGCTGGGTCAGCTTTGATTCCGGCTTCCTCGGAGGGCCGCCGAATATGGCATCGAACTTACTGCCGGTCATCGTCAATCCGGTACAGTAGTTAAAATAATCCATGTTCATCCGGAAAGTGCCGTCCGGCTTGATGTCGATCAGATGATCATAGATGGCCTTGACGTATTTGGGCTCGCCGTAAGGCGCCAAGCCCATGACCTTGTATTCGCCGGAGTTCACTTTGAACCCCGTGTAATAGGTAAAAGCGGAGTACAGCAATCCCAGAGAGTGCGGAAAGGGGACGTCCCACAAGGGGGTCAACCGGTTATCTTCGCCCTTCCAGGCCGACGTGGTCGCCCACTCTCCGACTCCGTCCATGCAGAGCACGACTGCCGATTTGTAGGGGGACGGGAAGAACGCCGACGCCGCATGGGACTCGTGATGTTCGGAAAATAGAAGTTGCGGGAGGTTCTTCTTCGACATTCCGTCGCTATGCTTCACAAATTCATCCTTGAGCAGGCTCTTGAGCAGCAACTTCTCCTTCATCCATACGGGCATCGCAGCAAGGAACGATGTCAAACCGGTCGGAGCAAAGGCCAGATAGGTTTCCAGCAACCGTTCGAACTTGACCAACGGCTTGTCATAGAACACTAAGCGATCGACGTCTTTGAAGCGAACCTCTCCCTCTTCTAAACAATAGTCGATCGCCCGGTGCGGGAATCCCGGATCATGCTTCTTCCTCGTAAATCGCTCCTCCTGTGCGGCGGCGATGATCTCACCGTCACGGACGAGACAGGCGGCGCTGTCATGATAGTAGGCCGAGATTCCTAGAATGTTCATGTGTGATATCCTCGTTGGCTGTATGGAAGCTCTTACGCGGCTCGGTTACGTCTGATCGTGAGGCCTTCAATGATCGCCGCCACACGGTCGGCGATGGATTCCCACGCAAAATCCCTGACGACTCGGTTACGCCCCAACTCACCCAGATACCTTCCGTGCTTCACGTTTCCGATCAGACCTCCAATGGCGTCAGCCAAGGCCATTTCATCATTGGAAGCAACGAGCACGCCCGTCTCGCCATCGATAACCGCATCCGCCATGCCGCCTGATCGTGCTGCTACCACAGGCTTTCCGCATGCATTCGCCTCAAGGAACACTATTCCGAATCCTTCTACATCAGAGGCAGCAAAGTCCTCGCGACTGGGCATCACGAACACGTCGCTTAAGTTGTAGATCTTGGGAAGATCCGCATCCTCCACCTTATCCAGAAAAATCACTTTGTCGGCAACATCCAATCGCCGGCTTAACTCCACGAGTTCTTGTTTTGCCGGACCATCTCCGGCGATGAGATAACAGGTGCCAGGGTGACGCTTCAGGATGCTCGGCAACGATTGGATCACCCGATCGTGCCCCTTCCGGTGGACAAGGCGGCCGACTGTGAGGATGACCTTGCTTGTCGCATGCCGGCCAAGTACGACCTGCCGATATTCAGAGGACAGTTGAATCGGACGGAACTGCTCTGCATCACAACCTGGATAAACGATTTCGATCCGATCAGCCTGCACTCCGCTTTGTTTCACCAAATCCGCCGTATACCGGCTGTTCGCCAGGACGCAGTCCGCAGTCTGAATGGCACGACGATGTCCTTCCCATTGAGCCTGTAACGCATTCAGGACCTCGTTGCCATGAGCGTAGATGACGTAGGGTAGGCCGAACCATTTTTTTAACCACCTTCCCAGGTGGCCATCATACAAGGTGGCTAACTGTACGGCCTTCGGCCGTTCCTTCAACATGATCTCGGTCACGGCCGCCAACCAAGCCCCCCCTTCCAACAGTCTCGACCGCGAAAACACGCTAGGGCGACGGAAAATTCCTATACCCCGGTTCTTAGAATCAAGGTGACACTTGGTTTTTACTCCGGTCAGACAACACACTCGCTCAGGCCCCAGTGCTTGAACCAACGAGGCCATGAAAGTCGGAATTCCTCCGACGGCGGGAGGAAAGTACTCTCCGCTGATCAGCAAGGACTTGACGGTTTTGGTCTCCTCTCGTGCTTTCATGATCGGTTCTAATCGCCCTGAGATCTCCGTTATCGGAATCGTACGCCGCTCAAGCCGCCCGCAGCAAACATGATAAGAGGGTTCTTTCCCAACGATCGATGATCCCTTCCAACGTCAGATGTTGAAGGGCAACTTCCTGGCCTCGAAGCGCGATCTCGCGCACAAATTCTGGATGGTTGACCATCCGCTCCAACAAGAGGGCAAGCGCCTGCGAGTCTCCCTTGGGGAACAACGGGAGCTGAGCCAAGTCTGCAATTTCTTGAGCCCCACCGCTGCCGGTCGTCAAAACGGCGCATCCGGCGACCATGGCTTCCGCCATGACGAGAGGCAAACCCTCGCCCCTCATGCTCGTAAAAATCAGGGCGTCATGCGTCGCATAGAGATGGGCCATTTCGTCGTGCCCCATCTTGCCCGCAAAGGTCACGATCTTGCCAAGGCCCAGCTCCTCGGTCATCGCCACTACCTGGCGATAATAGTCCTGGTGCACTCCCGTCGCAGTACCAACTATGGTCGCATCTATGGCGCTCCGATCCGCCGGTTTCAGGCGGCCCAACGCCTCTACCAAGATATGCACGCCTCGATCCGCCGTGATCTGTCCGGCATACAATAGCTTCAGCCGTCCCCGCACCGCCGGCCTGTTCCCCACAGGTGAGAAAAACCTGGCACGCGGGATACCGCCGAATTGGACGCTTGAAGCCTCGAAAGTCAGCCCGGCTTCTCGATGCACCGTGCGCAGATATTCACTGACAAACGAAACCAGCGTGGGGCGCGTAGACAGCGTTCTCGTCGGCAACCCATCCTGAATGGCTCGCCTTTCCCAGAGCGTGCCGACCAGCCGATTGATCGGCCTCATCAGTTTAGGCCCCCAGTTTCCGTCCCATAATGCGTACCAGAATGGAGCCGCCTTCTCTCCGTGCGTCCCATAATCGTCGATCATCCAAGAGTCTTCTATCCAATGGACCAAGGGAATTCTTGCCACTTCCACAACGGGCAACAACAGTTTGCTGATGCCGTTAAGATTCCAGCAATTGACCACATCCGGCTTGAATTCAGAGAGGACGGCATTCAGTCTCCTCGTATCCTCCAATTCGCGGTGAGCCTGGAATAAGACCCAGGGACGATACGGCTGCTGAGGACCGAATGCATAATTATGGAGCCATCGATCAATCCTGATGCCGGCCACAAATTCCGTTGCCCGCTGGAATCTGCTTCCAATTTTAATAGGGAGACCATACACGCTCGTCAGAACCCGCACATCGTGCCCGCGCGCTCGAAGCGCTTCGGCTACCTGGGCGCACCGGACCTCGTAGCCGCCGAGAAATAAGGGGGGATAGAGGTTCGATATCAGCAAGATCTTCATATGCGACGTGGTAGCCACCGCCGGCCTGTGCAATTTCTATCGGTTATCGGCGCCGACGAGAAGGCCTCATACACTTCATGCTTCATTCTAAGCTCCGGCTCTTCGTATTACCCTCGAGGATTTCGAATTCTGCGATGTTGAACAGGTCTCTATGCACGTCAATATCTCCGGCTTTGTGGCGGGCGAGATCGGATATCACCTGCTGCACGTTATAGATTCCGCGCTCGCGAAACGCACGACTGGAGAGAATATCCGCCATCGGCTCGTATAGATCGTGCGCAAACCATTTTCCCCCTGGTGTAGGAAATCCCATCTTGTCAGGCCTGATTCGCACCGACTCAGGAATGCGCCCTTTCATGCCCTCGCGCAAGACCCATTTGTTCCAGGGACCGTTGAGCTTCCAGTGAGGCGGCAACCCGGATAACAACAAGACAAGACGATAGTCTAGGAAAGGAAGCCGCGCTTCAACCGAATGAGCCATGGAGTTCCGATCCTCGATTCGAAGATACAGCGGGAGCGGGGCGGTACTTACCGCCTGTTTCATGACCCCATCCAATCTGCAACTGATCCCTGGGCGCGTTTCGATCGGTAGACGTTCGGTTAACTCTCGGGTAAACCACGGGTGGCTCCCGACGGCCCTCGAGTATCGCCTCCTTGAAATTGCACGGTAGAGAGGGACACGGTGTAGCAAGGAAGCCACCAGACGAAGCACGGTCCCTTTCCCATGTTCCCACTTGGTACCTCCGTGGACTCCAGCAAAAGCATGAATTTCAGCTACGGCACGAAGCCATTTCCCCCGAGCCAACAACTCAAGCCAGTAGTCCGCGAAATAACTGAAATAGCCGCCGATGGTTTCGTCGGCGCCTTGCCCGTTCAACACCACTCGAATCCCGCGCTTCGAGGCCAGATTCATTAGATGATAGCCGACCACGGCAGTCATGGTATGCACCGGCTCATCTTGATGCCACAGTACTCGGGGAAGACTGTCCCACATCTCCCTCGGACCTGCGTCCAATACACAAAGCTCCGCGCGACTCATGTCAAGAGTGTCTGCAATGTACTTCGATTCATCGAACTCCTTCGGCATGAAGCTGAACGCCTGCAATGGGTCTACGATTGACGATCCGTTCTCCGCTCGCTGCCTGGCAGCGGCGCAAATAATCGCAGTCGAATCTAATCCCCCCGAGAGGCTCACGCCGACCGGCACGTCGCTTCGCATGCGCAGACGTACGGCATCTTCGAAGAGTTGCGCAAAGGCCTCCGGAGGATTCACGTCTTCAACGGACTGAATCCCGTTCAAATCCCAATAACGCCACGCCTTCCACGAACCGTCCACACCCAACTCGAACGCGGAGCCGGCCGGGATCGACTCGATTCCCTCATAGAAACTGTCCGTCGTATCGTCGAGAGCCTTCTCAAGCAAGAAGCGAGATGCAACCGTCCAATTGATCCCTCCTCTATAGACGCCGGATGCGCGGATCGCCTTGATCTCTGAAGCAAACAGCACATAATCTCCGCGCCGATGGATAAACAGAGGCTTTACTCCGAACCGGTCGCGCGACCCGCACAACACGCGCCTGCTGCGATCGTATAGAACGAACGCCCACATGCCGTTCAACTTCGAAAGGCAGTCCATTCCCCAATGTCGATACGCGTTTAACAAGACCTCGCTGTCGCCCGACGAACGAAACCCGTAACCGGCGCTGATAAGTTCCTTTCGCAACTCGAGATAGTTGTAAATTTCCCCGTTAAAAACCAGCACGAACCGCTCATCATCACTGATCATGGGTTGGTGCCCGGTGGGAGAAAGGTCGAGAATGGCCAGACGTCTGAACCCCAATCCTACGGAGCCGTCGAGGTAATGGCCGCTATCGTCCGGTCCTCGATGGACGAGACTGTCCGTCATTCGTTGGAGCATCGTTCGTTCGACCGGTTTGCCCGTCAAGCTGCAAACGACTGCGATTCCGCACATGATTAGCTGACTCCTACCATGAACTGTGACGTTCAGTAATCCGGTTCAGTCGATTTCCCGCTCGCTTAACCGGGAGAAACTTTTCACATACCAGACCCGTGAGGAATCGTTTGTTATCATGAAGTAGAGCTTCATGCGGGACATTGAGTCGGACACTGATAGAGCCATATCCGATGATGCCTCTCCCTGATCAGCCTTCTTAACGCGCATTATTCATGACGATTCGCGACGAAACCGCCAAGACGCCAGGCGAGACGGGCGCGCGGAGCCCCGAGAGGCCGAGGCATACTTGACACAGTATGTTGAGGCCACGAGGGGCGAGCCCGCCCGGCTGGGCGCCGCAAGTCGCGGCCAGCCTTGTCGCAGCGGCGTATCGGCGGTTGCAGTAGAAGCGTTCATGAATAATGCGCGTTAAGACCCAGCGCAAGTTTCCGTGCGTCGGGCCGACGTACAATCTGCTTGAACCACTTCGTTCAAGTGGGCCTGGATCCGGGCACCGACTGTTTCCCATCGAAACTCAGAGACTGTTCTCCGGCGTCCATTCTCCCCCAGTTCATTCGACAATTCCGGGCTGTTCAGTAGGGTACGAATCGCGTCGGCAATGTTGTCGGGATCCATAGGATCTACCAGAATACCCGTGGTTCCATCGACCACAGCGTCGGGAACTCCTCCGGACCTCCCTCCGATTACCGGCTTTCCGCTCGCGCTGGCTTCCAGATACACCAACCCGAATCCTTCTACACTGTGAACGGCGAGATTCTGGCGGCTGGGCATGACGAAGATGTCGCTGGCCGCATAGAGATCGGGGAGATCTTCTTCCGGCACCAGGCCAAGAAAGACGACGTGATCTCTCACACCGCACTCGCGGGCGAGCACGTCCAAGTCGTCGGTCGGTCCTGCTCCGGCGATGAGGTACGTCACGTCCGAGTTGGTCTTGAGCAGGCGAGGAAGAGCTCGAATTACCATGTCGTGCCCCTTGAGGCGCTCAAGGCCCACCGTCAGCAGCACGCGGCTGTCCCGTCGTGCTCCGAGAATCTTTTCTCGGAAAGCCTTATTAGGCGTTCGCGGGGAAAATCGATCCGTATCGCACCCCGGTCGAATGATGACGATTTTTGCAGAATCAACTCCGGCCTGCAGAACCAGGTCCGCGGTAAACCGGCTGTTGGCAAACACTCGCGATGCGCGCTGAAGCGCCAATCTCGGCTTGACATAGCTCCCTTTCATGGCGTCGAGAATTTCGTTCCCATGGGCGTAGATCACGAATGGAAGCCTCAGAAATCGTTCGGTCCACAGGCCGAGAAAACCCTCGTAGGCCATCGCCAACTGTATGACCTGCGGACGGTCCCGCAGCATGATTCGAGGAAGCGTCATACCGAGTCCCATGACCTGAACGGCCGCTACGTCAGAAAAGGCCGCCGGACTCCGATAGACGCGGATGCCCTGAGCTTCGATCTTTGTTTCAACTCCGTCGGACGGAACGCTCGTCAAACAACAAACCCGCCTTGGACCGAGCGCCGACGCCACCTCACCCATGAAGTGCGAGATGCCTCCCTTTTGCGGCGGGAAGTATCGGTGGCTGATGAGCAAGGACTTTACTTCTTCATGTTTGTTCCGCTGCGCCAAGTTGTCTCCTATGGATTGAGCGGGTGGCTTCATTCAAAAATAGCACTCTCCGAAACCGAGCTCCTCAACTTCGAGCTCCAACGCCCATTGCCCGACCGGAATCAGGAGATGCCGGCTTTATGGGATCGTCCAATTGCACGAGCTTGTCGAAAATCAGAGCCAGGTTACGCTCAAAAGCGCCGAGGCGAAAATTCTGAGCCTGCTTCTCGGCTTCCCCGCTCATCTGCTTTTGCAGGACTTGATCCTCTAACAAGCTCTTGGTGTATCGAAGGTAGTCGTCTGCGGTTCGGCACAGAAATCCGCTCCGGCCGTGCTCGACGATCTCGGGCTGCCCGCCGCACATGGGCACGATCGGAATGCAGCCGGCGCCCATTGCTTCCACTGTCGCGATGCCGAAATGCTCCATACATTCCGGTTGCACGTCGGCCTCTTCTCCCAAGCCGGTCGTATGCCAAAAGACCTTGGCTCCAGCAAGATGCCGGGCGACCGTCTTCCGATCTGCATTGACGACCAACTCGACCGGCAACCCTTGCGCGAGTCTACGCAGTTTTTCCACGTAGGCCCTATCCTCGGAGATCGGCGCGCAAAATCCGATCAATTGGAGCGCCCACTTGCCGTCGGTGAAGGCACAGAAGTTCTTGAACATCCGCAGTTGGGCATCGTGATTTTTCCCCGCAGAAGCCACGAATCGCCCAAGCGAGACGATGACGTCTCCCTTGTCGACATTAGGAGTTTTCAACGTGACAGGTGGATACAGCACCGTGGCCGTTGTTTCCCACCTTCGTCCAATCCACTCAGCGGTAAAGCGCGAGTTCCCCAGCACGGCATGATACCTTTGCATCCGCCTGTTCCAGATGAGCTGATAGACCGCCGAGCGGAGGCGCCGGCCGAGCCAGGACCGTTGCTCCCAACCTCTTGTGTTCCTCAGCATGTGTCCGGGATCGGACTCGAACGGGAAATGGCAATACACTACTCCGCGCCGGGCGAAAGAGAACGGAGGCACGCCGTGTCCGGAATAGACGAACAGATCATAGGGAGCCGTCAGCGCATGGTCCAGCCTCAGCCGATGGACGAAAAACCGAAAGAGCGACTCCGGGCCGGGCACAGCAAAACTATGAGGGGCGTCTGGAAAGATCCGCTCCGTTACCTTCGTCAAATCCACACCGAAGGCGGAACCCAAGCTCTCGACAGTATACCCGGACCCACCGTGAATGAGTTCTACTCGTCCCAAACGAGAGAGTTCCGCCGCCAAATGGGCGACCACCGATTGCCCTCCACCCAACCGATTGGAGAGGTGATCAAAAATTCCGATTCGCATCATGAGGCTTTTGTGAAAGCTCAACCGTTCGGCGCTTGGGCAATCGCCTCCGACAGGCGCCTAACCGCTCCATCCCAAGAAAACCACTCTGAGGCGAGCCGATGCGCCCCTCTCCTCAACGTCGCATCCAGGTCAGGCTCGTCCATGACCCTGCGAACGGCTTGCGCCAGCGAATCGGAATCTCTTGGAGAACATAGAAGCAGATTGTCTTCGTGCCTGAACGGTGTTTCCAATGTGGCGCCTCTCGTTGTAATCACGGGAATTCCGTGCGCAACGGCGGCGGCAAACGAGCTCCTACTCATCGTCACTCCCTGATCGAACGGGAGAACGCAGGCGTCGGAAGAGTAGAGATACAGGGATGCTGCATCGCTGTCCGAGTCGTAGCCGTTCAGCCATGTTACGCGATCCGCGATGCCCAGTTGATCGGGAAGCGCGAGGATCTCGTTTTCATATCGTGAAATTCGACGTGCCCGGTCATCGGCCGTCTGCGTCGTCGATCCTCGGCCGCCTCCAATCATCGCCAGCCTGACGCGAGGACGATCTTTGGCCAGCAGTTGAACGGCTTGAAACAGAGTCTCTATTCCCTTGTTCTTGTCCGCGTATCCGAAGAAGGTTAAGAGAAACTCGTCTGCGCGCACATTCAGTAACGCCCGCCCTCGCGCCCGGGCTTGATCAGGAGGATCGGCGCACATCGGCAACAGCGGCGGAGGCGGAATGACTACGCTTTTCCTCTGAACGGTCCCAAGACGCGCCGAGTGTACCTCACGATGCCGCTCGCTCAGGAACACGAGTCTTGTGCTGTCCCGCAACAGAGTTCCGAAATGGTAATCCACGCCGTCGCGACCCACCAGGAACTGAGCGGTCTTGCGCGTGACTCTATCGAGCGCCGTCGTCCAATTTTCCCCCTCTTCGATTTCCATTTGGGTCACGAAGGGGATTCCGGGAAGCAGACGGGCTACCACCGTTGGCATGAAGGTGACCATCGGATGCGCTTCATAGATCCACCCGCTGTACATCAGCAAAACGGCATCGGGTTTCAAGTTCTTCAGAAAGGAGACTAGTCGCGGGAGATGGCGCCAAGACCATCCCGGCATTACCGGATGCACGCGGAACGGCACGTCGAGCGAACCCCCGTTCGACCGGCTCGTCAACAGATGCACCTCCATGCCGGTTGACGCCAGGTGGCGGCATTCGTGGTAGGCGTGCTCGGATTCCCCGGCTCTCATGGGGGGGAACGCGGCGGAGATAAACAGCAGCTTCAATCCGATCTCCTCATTTGCATGATTTCTCGACCACCGGCAGATTGTTTCAGCCGACATTGTTCATGGGTCTTCGCCGTTCCACCTGTCGCTTTTTCATCAAATCCACCTGCTTGATGACGACCGGACGAAGACAGCGCGCCACGGCCAGGTTGGCCGAAGGCGAATAATGCCCACGCGGTTGATGCCGGACTGCAGGTGGGATTGCAGAGAGGCAGTTTGTGACGTCGATGTGCTCGATTCCGCCTGCTTTCAGAATCCGAAGACCAAGGGGCATATTCCTTGATTCGCCAGGCTCGCCGCCCCAACTCGGCAGGTAAGCGATGATCGGAGTTCCGCCATCGGCTTCGACCCTGCGCCTGAACGACTGAAAAATGGCGCGGTTTATGCGTTTCATCTCCTCATACGAATTTTCCTCTCGAGTGTTCCAGACGAAGGGATACCAGCTTTCAAGCCATCGGAAGAAGTACGATCGAGTCGGGATGGTCCAAAGCGGGCGCTCCCATTCCTCCCACACGTAGGAAGGGTCCCAATTGATATAGGGGAGATCCGATATCTTCTTGGCCGAGAAAATCTGCTCCAAGCTCGGCAACGGTGTATTCAACAACTGAAGCTCCTCTTCCTTCATGACAAACCGCGGTGTCGGGAATGGAGTGGTGGATTGAGAAAACGTCAGAAACGAATAGACCCCCATCGTTCTGATCAAATCGTGATCAATGAAGCCGAAGATGACGATATCCGGCTTCCACCCGCGCACATCTTCAAGATACCTGAGGTAGGCCTGCCCCACCCCATATCCCATCACCCCGAAATTCAAGACTTGAAAGTCCCGACCCAGCAGCTTCTCCAACTGATGCCCCCACGAATCGCCGAAACTCACCTCTTCGGCAAACGTGTAGGAATCGCCCACCAACGCCACGCGGACAGGCGGTCGACGGTCCTTAAAGATCACCCCTGGATCGGGGCTGCGAATCCCCTCGACACTGCTGTGATAAAGACCGGCGTTCCCTGTTCTGCTCGGAGCGATGGTCCACCCTAAAACATCGTCAAAAACATGATAGGGAGACGTCCCCAACTGACTACGAAAATGTGCCTGAAAAAAGTCGACGACCTTTCTCCACTCCCGAGGGTATAGATACTTCTTCCCCCACACATCGCCTGTGGGAGTTTCCTGGTAAGTGGCCCTGATGACCATCTCTCCAACCGCAAGCACCATGAGCACTGAAAGCAGGTTCATGGCCACCGTCAGTCTCAAAGCGCGGGAGGCGCGATTCCGAGCGTAAGAGCGTAGAACAACTCCCCCGGACCCGAATAACCCTGCCACACTGCAGATGAAGAGATATCCGGGACGACTGTTGAGGAATGAAGCCAGGCTCGGCTTGGACGACACGACGTATAGAGTCAGGGCAATTACCAAGAGACATAGTTCAAAAAGATACAGCCCCCCGAGAAGTATCCACTCGGTCGCAGGTTCGGGAACCTGGAGCTTCTCGTTCGACCGCCCCGATGTCGGCGTCTGATCGTCGGCTGAATGCATGTTCCATCCAGCTTAGCCCGCATTATTCATGACGGTTCGTCGCGAAATCGCGCAGTCGCCGAGCGAGACGGACACGCGGAGTCCCGTGCAACGGAGGCGTACTTGAAACAGTACGTTGACGCCGCGCGGGGCGAGCCTGTCCGCCGGCATGCCGTTCAGCCGCATGCCGGCTGGTCGCAGTGGCGAATCCGCGATTGCAGTAGAAGCGTTCATGAATAATGTGGGCTAGGCGCGACCCGTTCGAGCAGCGCCGAGCACGGCCTCAAACCAAAGATGAGCGGCTGCATCTAAACCTTCGTCAAGGAAATGGCATCCGTCGTAGCGATACTCAAATCCGAGCGTATCAGTGTCTGGCCCTGCAAGTATTCCTTTTTCGGGATCGACAAGCTCGCGCTGGGCGCTTTGAATGATCGGATCAGGCCGCTGCCTCACACAGCGCGTAGCTACGGACACGTAGATCGGAGCGGTCACTCCCTCCGACCGGATACCGGACAGCATGGCCAGGAACGAATTCCGATAATCACTCTTGGAGGTGTGTCTTTTTGCATCCGCTTCTCCCTGATGCCATAACAGATGCGTGATCGTCAGCCCGCTCGCCTTGGCGTCTCTTAGCCGACGCAGCAGCATAGGGTAGATGTCACCTCCCGGCCGCCATCGGGAAATCACCGAACCGCTTACGGCGACGGGGATCACGACGACCCGGTCGTACACCTTCTGTTCGACCAGTAAATCTCCCAGCCTCGTCCAGACGCTCCCGCGTATATCGTCGGCTCCCAAGAGCGGGTCCTCCGCCCGATACAATTTTCCTTCGAAGAAGTTCAGCACCCCTTCGGAAGCCCGCTTCCTGCTCTCGCCGACGTTACTCGCGTTGGATTGTCCGAAAACCAGGGCTACCATAACGCGATGTGATTGGTGCAGCGCAGATCCCGCAATTTCCTGGCGCCCCTTCGTGAACTCGGAACCGGCAACAATCACCGGAGTGCGGTGCTCACGGATCCAGTGATCATATCGAACGGGTCCCTCAAGACCTGCGACTGTACAGAAGAAACCTGCCGCGAAAAGGACGAGGGCGCGAGAACCAACCAGGAGATTGCACCTCAGATCGCACCCGCCTCGGCCCGCTGCTTCAGTGCTTCAAACCAAAGATGGGCCGCCTTATCCAATCCTTCGCTTGAAAAGTGACACCCATCGAATCTGAAGGCCATCCCAAGGTCGTCGATATTCGGACCAGCAAGCACTCGGAACTCAGGGTCGACAAGCGACCGTTGCGCCTGCTGGATTTCTAGATTTGCTTTGTTTGAGTAGCACAAAGTTGATATGGCCACAAACATCGGTGCCATGACGCCATGTTGCCTGATGCTCTCAACTAATTCTCGAAAGGCTTGTTGGTATTCCTCCTGGATGGTCGATGACCTGGCGTCCGACTCACCCTGACTCCACAAAAGATGCGTGAAGGTGAGTCCGGCCTCCTGGGCCTCTCGAATCCGTTCTATCAACTCCCGGCGAAGCTCAGTTCCTGGTCTCCATCGCGCGAGCGTCGATTCTCTGACCGCGAGCTGAACGATCACGACTTCTTGATAGACTCCTCGCGCAATCAGCAGATTGGCGAGCCTGATCCACACGCTGCCCGATTCGACGGAATCAACGTTGCCACCGAGCAATGGATCCTCGGCCTTGTAGAGCCTGCCCTTGTAGAAGTTATAGACTCGATCCGCGGAGGCCGCTGCGCTCTCTCCTAGATTATCGGCATTGGCTTCCCCGATGACGAGAGCGACCATGGCCTTTGGCGACCGTCCTCCATCCAGACGGACCATAGTCCGTTTCGACAGTCGATCTGACTCCACCTGCCATTCACGAATGGCATGGTACCCCTGCAATAGTGCGGTAGCGGCCAGCACTCCAAAGGTGAAACAGAGCAACCCTTGCCAAAGTTCCCACCTAACAGTATCAGCTCTATTGTTGACCATACTCGAACGAGAATCCGGATCATTCGAATTGTCGTTACGGCGCTGGGGAAATCCGCCGCTCACATAGTCGCCGGTAAGCGCTCATGTAATTCCAAGAGCCCCTCTGCGGAAGAATCGGCGGTTCGTCTTCTTGTTAGCCGTCTTTGACTCACGGATCCTTCTTCCACGAAAGGGATACCCTCGGTGACCCAAAGGTGGGCACGAGGCGTGAACTCAGCTGTGACAGGAGTACGCGCAAGCGGCGACAAAGGGAGCGGGCAGAGAGAGCAATATCGTGCAATACTCATGGAGAAACAGTAGCGACACGATAAGTAGGACTTTGATGAGTCCCAAGAAACCACAAGCGGTAGCTAGAGTAGGGCCTTGTAGATGTCGACATAACGACGCACTTGAAGTTCTCGGGAGTACTCATTGACAGCCAGGCGACGGGCCTGGTCGCCCATGGTCTTGGTCTTGGTTCGATCAAACAGCAGGCTCTTGATCGTCAGGCGGAGCGAGACAACATCATGCGGAGGAACCAAACAACCGGTGATTCCCTCCCTCACCATGTCTGAAATCCCGCCCACCGCAAAGCCGACGACTGGGGTACCGCAGGCCATCGCCTCAAGTACAGTGTTCGGCAAGTTGTCCTGAAGCGACGGGATTACGAAGATATCCGCGGCGCTATAGATCAGGGACAGCCACCGATTGTCGCCGACGTGGCCTACCTGAAGCGTGGGTATGCCGCTGACCGGCGCCTGCCCTCTTCCCACCGCAACCAGGAACAAATCGGCGTCATGAGCCAAACCGGCCAAGGCCTCGCTCAGCAAAGAAAAACCCTTTCTCCGGTTGGTCACCTCATCGGATACGAACATGACGACGTGCGCGTTGTGGGGAATCCCCAACACCTCTCTCGCAAATTTTTGATCGCGGGGAGCAAACTCTTCAAGGTCTACGCCGTTTGGAATGATCGAGCTCGGAAAACGGGAGAGCAACGGGCTTTCAGAGATGAGTGCCGCCATCCACCTGCAGAGAGCGACGATGTGCAGTCTCTTCTGTTCGAGCACGGAAAACGCTTGCTGCTTGCGCTTCCATACCCGTCGAGAAAGGTCGTCCGGATTCTTGGACCCAAGTTGCGGGCAGGATCCGCATCCGGAACTCAGCCGTCCGCAGTCATGATCATAGTGGCAACCGCCCGTGAACGCATTCATATCCGCCAATCGCCAGACGATCGGCATTCTTCGAGGCAAGGCGGAAAAGAAACCTTGGTAATCGACGAATTCGTCGATGGCGTGCAGATTGACGACGTCACAAGGAGGCAATTGAGAGACGATCTCGGCGCCATGGACGGTCCGGTCATCGCTGAAGCGCTCGTAGCCAGGCGGCCTCGACTGCCGATGGCTCCTGAAGTCACGGTTGATTTCGAACCTTCGCCATCGACGTTTTATCCTCTCGACCAAATCATTAGGCGGTACAAAGGCTGTCACCGACTCATCACAACCACACTTTCTTTCTACAAACATCCCCGAGTCATGGCCCGCCCGCTGCAAACCCTTGTGCAGCCGATAGGCGGCTAAGGCCGCGCCGCCGTCAATATCCGTCGTGCTTATGTGGATGATTTTCACGAAGAACCTACTCCGAGTCTTCTGAACACATCCTTACCGTGACGATATGCAGTCCCGCGCAGAATAGTATCCTCCTGCGACTCTCGGACGCCAATGCTGATCAGCTTTCGCGTTTGTCAGCAAAGCTCACTCCAAGAACATGATGGCGGCGATATCATTTGTCGCTCCACATACATTTCGTGCCAGAGCTGATACATCAGCGCGGCCCAGACTTGCCAGGTGTTTACGGCCCTTCCGTCCAGGTGAGGCTGGACATATCGATCGTGGAAATCCCCGCGGAAGATTCCCTGTTTGGCCAAGCGATCCGGAGCCAACAGTCTGTCCACGAGCGGACGCAAATCACGTCTCAACCATAACTCGATAGGAATCACGAAGCCGCGTTTTGGAGCCGTTTGAATTTCACCCGGCAGAAGGTCTGCTACGGCCCGTCGGAAAAGGTATTTAAGATCGGATGTCCTTGTCCTTGTACCTGGAGGAATTTTAAAGACGAATTCGATCAGTTGATGATCGAGAAGGGGAACCCTAGCCTCCAAACTATGGGCCATGGAAAATCGATCCGTCATGAACAGAAACTCCTCGGCAAGCTGCGTGCAAAAGTCCACCGCGGCAAGACCATCCCGGAGACTTGGCGCTCCGCTCGAATCGAACAGGTCTTGGAGATAGCGTGCGGTATCCTGGACAGGGCCGAAGCTTGGATCAAACACGCACAGCCGCTTATGCTCGTCCGAGAAATAGACATAGTTGGCATAGTAATGGCGCCCGAACGGTTCGGTGAGCAGGTGGGGTAACTTTGACAGCAACCGGCCCTTTCCGATCACAGGTAAAAAAGACGGCAAGATCTCAGTCAAGTCTCGAACCGAGGATACAATGCCGCCGGCTATATCCGCACCCGCTTTGGAGAACCGACGGAACCTGATAGCGGCGTCGAGCCAAGGGTCCTGCTCGAACAGCCGATACTTCCCGTAGTTTCCGAAAAGCTCATCTCCTCCGGTGCCCGTTAGTGCCACTTTGACGTCTTTACCCATTTCTCGGTACACGTACCAGGAGGGCAGCCCACCTCCGTACGGTTCATCGAGATACCACACCATTTTGAGCAGGTCGTTCAGCAGCTCTTGCGGCTTGAGCATGATTTCATGGTGATCGGTGCCCCACCGACGCGCCACCTGACGCGCCAGCCGCGTTTCATCCCAGGATGCTTCGCCCTCGCCTTCAAATCCGACCGAGTATGTCTTTATTCGATTGAACCCCTGTTCCGCGAGCAGCCCGACAACGGCGGAGGAATCCAGCCCACCGGACAGCGAACAGGCGATCGGAACGTCGCTGAGCGTCCACCGCTTTACGGCAGCCCGCAATTCATGCCGGAGTCCATCAGCCCACTCCTCGACCGAACGGCCCTGCACCGTGGAAAACGGTAGCGTCCAGTATTGCTCCAGTTCCAATGTTCGACTTTCGAGATCATAGACGAACCGGTGGCCAGGAGGTATCCGATTGACGCCTCGTAGTATGGAGGCATTGTCAGGAACATAAAGCAACGTCATGTAGTGGAACAGGCTCTGTGCATCAGGGTTTCTGGACACGAACGGGAGTTGCAGAATCGCCTTCAGCTCCGACGCAAGGGCGAGTCGCCCGCCTTCATGCCAGTAGTACAACGGCTTGATCCCCGTACGATCGCGCGCCCCAAAAAGCAGCTTGTTTCGCTGGTCGTGAATCACGAACGCAAACATGCCGTTGAGGTCATCCAGCATCTTCCGACCTTTTTCGAGGTATAGATGAAGCAGGACCTCGGTATCTGAGTTGTGCGTCCTGAAGACTCGGCCTCGATGCTCCAACTGCGCCCGCAGTTCCGGCGCGTTAAAGATTTCCCCGTTGAAGACGATCCATACCGCTCCAGTCGGATCACTCATCGGCTGATGGCCCCCATCGAGGTCGAGAATGCTGAGCCGCCGCATGGCCAGGGAGACCTTTTGGTCAGGACTCCGGTAGATCCCCTCGTCATCGGGACCACGATGAACGATAGCGCCGTTCATCGCACTGATCCATTCGGCTTCCTGCTGACCGGAGATGGCTACGATGCCGCACATAGGGGTAGGTCAAACCTTTTGTTCATGGGTGTCAGAATCTGTTCAGAAGGTCTTAAGCGCCCAGGAGAACATGCCCTTGATGCGGCCGAGCACCGTTGATTTGCATTCCTGCCAAACGGCGCGAAAAACAAGCCGGTAATACTCCGGGAGGAAGGGGAGAGCGAACCCGGCCTTTGCCCATTCCAAGGGTGCCAGCCGCTGCCGATAGAGCATCGCCCAACGAAAGTAATACGTTTGCCATGTCATTCTCACCTGACTTTTCCGCAGTGCCGACCAACGATCCGGCCGCCGCTGCCCATACGCTTTTATCGTAGGATCCGAATCCAGAAACGCCAAGTACCTTCTAGTATCCTCGGCCAAGGAATGACACTTCATGGACCAGCCGGCGCTGGATTCGTCGATCCGCAGACGATAAGTGCACCGGTCGGTAAAAGCGATCGTCCGGCCTAAAGCCAGCTTGACCAACAACGCATCGTCGCAGTGGGTACCTCCCGGAAAATCAGGATAACCGCCGCAGGCACGGATTTCAGCCGTTCTGGCCAGAATGGCCGTGAAGCTCTCATAACCAAGAGAGGTCCACCGCTCGAGGAGTTGCTCACCGGTGATTCTGTCCTCCGCTTGCTTCGGCGAACTGCGGAGGGTTCTTCCGGCCATATCGATGTATTCGTTTCGCGCCACGACGGCCGATACATCCGGCTCGCACTCTAAGATCGGTACTAGTTCCGAGACATAGTTGGGACTGAGCAGATCGTCGTCCGGCATCCAAATGAAGTACGCCCCGGTCGCGCCTTCGACGAGTTGGTTGTAATGTGCCGGAAGATTAACAATCTCCTTATTCTGCCGGAACACATATGGACGCCGATAACATTTCGCCACGATCTGAGGTACCGTGTCGCCGTTAAGTCCGTTGTCGGAGACGATCAACTCAATATCCGGATAATCCTGTGCCGCGACGGACTCCAGAGCCATTGGAAGGAGGTCGAGCCGCTTGTAAACCGGTATGCCGATGGTAACGAGTGGTCTTCTCACGAATGGGCCTTCGCAATAGAACGGTCGGACCGACGGGGTTCAGGTATTGATTCGAAAAGTGCTTCGGCGTAGGCACGATGCATCGCGGCATTCGGATGGAATTCGAAACGGGATACTGGTTCGTATCGTCCAACCCTTGGCTCAACCCAGTGGAATCCGCTGCCCTCAAAGGTTCGGCGGACGTTCCAATAAAATTCGCCCTGCTTGTTCGGCTCATGTGTCAGAAACAGGACCATGGGAGCACGACCAGAATGTTCAGCCACCCAGCGGCCGATGTTCTTTACCGCCTGTGCAAACAGTACCCAGTCCCGCGATTCGACATTACGCGCTCTCATTTGTACTTCCTCATAGGTCGGAAGGCCTACGATCCAACGATACAGCGGATCGTACCAGGGCTCCAAAACCCGAAACATGAGGCTCCGCTCCAGCACCGATCGAGTTCGAGACGACAAAGGAATCCGATTCGTCTCGGTCCCTTCGTACGTTACATTTGTGTCGTTCACATAGAAGGCGACGATCGTCAGGTCCGGTTGAATGTCGTTCCACATTCGATAAAGAATTTTTTCCTCTTGCACGGTTTCGAAACCCTGCACACCAAGATTAATGACTTCTATCGGAACGCTGGAGTATCGAGATTTCATCCGAGCGCTCAAGACGTTGGTAAATCGCTCTTCTTCCGCCACTCCCTGCCCCATCGTCAATGAATCTCCCAACACGAGAATGCGAAACGGGCCGTTGTGCCGGCTCTCCGCATCTTCCCCTTTGCGAGATGCCCAGTCGTCATCGCGAAATCCATAGCGGTTGACCCGGACCGGATGCCCGTAAGTTGATCCGGTCGATCCAGGCTTGTAAATGTAAAATCGGTGTTCTCCGTCCAAGGGCTTGTCGCGGCCCTCGATCCACTCATACACCACATTGTCTTCAAGTGCCGGCGGACGCTCCAATGGGTAGAGCAAGTGGACCGCTCTAAATAACGCCTCGGCCGTTCCGAGGTTGAATCCGACGACCACCGCCCCAATGGCAAGCTTTCGGATCAGAGGCCTCATCGCTTTGAACCCTCGGCGCGCATGCGCACTACGCGTGCCGGAACACCGGCCGCGATCGCCTCGTCCGGCACATCTTTGGTGACGACCGACCCGGCCCCGATCACCGCCCCCTTGCCGATCCGAACGCCCGACAGAACGATCACCCCATACCCCAGCCAAGCGCCGTCTTCGATCAGAATCTCCCCTTTTGATGTCAGCGCCTGGCCCGCGATCGGCCTGCCGGATTCAATGCCGTGGTCGTACGAGTAAAACGCGCAGCGAGCGGCAATCTCTACACCGTTTCCAATTCGTATCGGCATCTTGTAGGCCGAGAGCTGACTCCCTCGGTGAATGTGCGTGTCATCGCCAATCGTAACCGATCCACCTGCGCCCACTAGAACATGTGTATCTTCCTGCAACCGGACCCGATTCCCCAGACTCACTGCTCCTGCGTCCCAATCCTGATAGATCAGGACCCGGTCGTCGAGAAACACGTTCGCGCCGAGGCTGATCGTTGCACCGAACAACGTGGCTTTAGTGGAAATAAACCCGCGCGGGTTCAGATCGGCCAGGCAGTGGCGCTGAAAATACGGAGGGGCCCACCACAGGGCCATGCTCGTCGCAATCCGCCTGCAAAACGGCAGCCCGGCCAGACGCATCCAGAATCGAGGCCAGCGCCCTTCAAGTTTCCAGATCAGCCGTCGCAGCATAGGGAGCAGGAATTCCGAGGCTAGTGGGTCCAGCCGAAAATCGGGCTGTCGCGGCAAATCCTCGTAAATACGAAAACCGTCAGGACTTACTCGCCACGAACATTACATGGGCATGAAAATAACCTCTATCGACAGGCTGAACCTTCGTAACCGAGGCCCCGGCCATCTCAATATACCGGCAGTAAGTCTCGATCGATTCAAAGTGGGGGTGATCTCCCTTCGTCATTCGCGAGACGTAGATTGAAAACAACTCCTGTAGATAGGCGATCCGCCGCTTCCACCTCGGGCGATTATGAACCTCTTTAATGACCAATCGGCCGTGCGGCTTAAGACAACGCACGCAGTGCCGCAGAAAACTGTTCCAACGATCTATAGGTAACAGATAGAGGACTTCGACCACCGAGATACAGTCGACACTATCCGATTTCATCGATCCGATTTCGGCGCAGAGAAATTCGATCGCTCTTACGCCCAGTTGTTTTGCGTTGATGATCTTGTTCTCTGCGGGATCGATTCCGACAAGCACGCGCTCATTCGAGTTCCCGTCTCCGTAAAGCAAAGACAGAAACAACCCGTCGCCGCAGCCGACATCCAATACGGTTCCCTGTTCCGGAACGGCATCGATCAGTGGCTCGAATGGGCACATCAAATAGCGAACAAGCGGGCGCAATCTGTCGCCCAGCTTCTTTGACCTGTAGGCGTTCCAGATCGCGAGAAGGCGGCTAATTTTGCGGCTTCGTGGCCAAAACGACAATTCCCACCCCGAACGGAAGATCGATGAGCGAAAGCAATCCGGCCTCGAATGCCAGCAACCGCTCCAGCACACGATTGAGCGGTTTGGCGGGCATGAAGAGATCCGGCGAGCCATGATCGGACGCGGTTCTCATCCCACACCATTCCAGAAACTTCTGGACCAAGCGAAACAGAATAATCGGTCCGAACAGCAGCGTATTGACGTAACTGATTCTGACAGGGGCCAGGCCGACGCTCTTGACTAGCGATTGAAGATCCGCCTTGGTGTAGCGACGTTTGTGGTGGACGATGTCGTCGTGCCGGCTCCACAGAAAATCATAGGCTGACGTTAAAATCAGGACATGGCCGCCCGGCTCGCATACCCGAGCAAGCTCGACCAACAGGCTGCGATCATCATCGAGATGCTCAATGACGCCGAGCGCGCTTATGATACCGTAGCTTGACGGCTTGAATGGAAGAGAGTCTCCGGACGCTCGCACCAGCTTATGTAACCCCCTCTGTTGACAGAATGCCAATGCGTCCGCGGAAAAGTCCAACCCGCAGGCGCCTACTTCTCCCGACAGCTGCTTAGTCCAAAGCCCCGTGCCGCACCCCACGTCGAGGGACCGGACCGATCGCGCTTTAGGCAACGCTCCGGCCCCCTCAAGCATCTTGCGGCACGTCGTCCGCATGCCGATGAACCACCAATGATCCTTCTCGATCTCGTAGAATTGCTGGTACACCGACTGTTCCATCGGCTAGACGTTCCTCCCTTGCGCGTACGAAAAGTTCCCCAGTGCAATTCCACCGTCCGCGCAGAACGCCACGACGCGTGGGTCCGTCACGGCATCCATGTCCTGTTTCCAGGAGAATCCCTTCCACCGTGAATACTTTCTGGTGAGTTCTTCATCCGGAATACCCGGATGAACCATGATCTCGGTGAGCCCCGGGCGGATCGTCTGAAGAATAGACAGTAGTCTCTCTGGTGACATCCGCCCGCTGAATGCGAACCCTCGCACATAGTCCGCATGCCTAATGTCCGAGTCGGCTTTTATCCGTCTGATGCCTGCCATGACATTGACGCCCCATCGGACCGCCGACTGCACCGGTGTCGCATCGATACGAACGCTGTCAAAATACGGGAGTCGCACATAAGGGATGGCGTACTTCTTCGCGAGCTCTACCGTGGTCTTCCATATTCCTGGAAGGCAATGCACGTGCTGGTGACTGTCCAAATGACTAGGAGTGATTCCCGCTCTTAGTACCCGCTCTATTTGGGTTTCAAGTTCCCGCTTCACGTCCTTGGGGCAAATGCGTCCCGAAATCCATCCACGGGTAAAATCCATGTATGAACCCGGCATCGTACCGGCGCGGTCCACCAGCGAGGGCACCTGACCAGCTGGCGCTAATGGCCGTTCCTCTACAAGAGTGAGGTGCACGCCGATTCCCAATCCAGGACACGACCTGCTTTGCGAGACTGCGTCATCGAACGCCGCCCCACAAGCCATGATCGAGGCGCTCGTGACGACTCCTTCACGATGTCCCAAGACGATTGCACGGTTGACGTTCGGATGTATTCCGAAGTCGTCGGCGTTGATTACCACAAAGTGGGCCGCGGACTTCCCGGACGACGATCGGCACCGCTGACTGTTCATTTTTCAGAAAACGCGGGAGGTTTGGGTACGGAATGCTCCCCGACAACGTAGGTGGGGCGTCCCTTTACCTGCTCGTAGACACGGCCGACATACTCGCTGAGAAGGCCAATCGCAATCAACTGGAGACTCCCAAGGAACATCACCGCCGCCACCACGGAAGCCCAGCCGGGAGGAAGGCTTGCCTCGATCCCGACGAAGTTCAGCAGCGCCAGAATCACGACCCAAAAACCGTACAGCAACGACAAGCTGCCCGCCACCACGCCTACGGCTAACGACCACCGCAGAGGAGTGATCGAGAAAGAGAGGATTCCGTCGACCATGAGCGAAAACAACGAGGAGAGAGTGTACTTCGGCTGACCGGCATGGCGCGCGACCACATCATACTCGATTCCCGTTTGCTTGAAACCGATCCAACAGACCAACCCTCGAAGGAACTTGCGGTACTCAGGCAACGCCGCCAGTTCATCGACTACCTTCCGGTCGAGCAACCGAAAATCCGACTGCCCGAACGAAAGATTCAAACCTGAAAGCTTCGAGAGAAGCCAATATGCCAGCCGAAAGACTCGCCGACGGATGAACGACAAGTTCGCATAGGATCGTTTGGTCGTATAAACGACCTGATAGCCTTTCCGCCAGAGACGGATCATTTCGGGGATCAGTGAAGGAGGATGCTGCAAGTCGGCATCCATGCTGATCACCGCCTCCCCGCGCGCATGGGCAAGGCCCGCGGCAATGGCAGGTTGGTGGCCGAAATTTCTCGACAACGATACGAATTGGACCGCCGAATCACGCTCGGCCAAGCTCTTAATGATGTCGAGCGAGGGATCGCTGCTCCCGTCGTCGACAAACACCATCTCGTGACTGAGGCCGGTGGCGAGAAGAGTTTCCTTCACGCGCTCATAGACCGCCCTGATATTCTCGGATTCATTGAACACCGGAAACACCACCGAGACGACCGGAGCTTGGCTCATGATGTCGCTCCTTTCAAAAAACAGGCAGCATGCCTTTTCCCGGCGGGGAAAACCTCGGCAGGCGCCTGACCATCCCGGTCAGGCATTGTTGTTGCGACCATAGTACTCTGCAACCTGCCCGATGATGTTCGGCAAATCGACGGTTTGCTTATAGCCGATCATGTCCTGAATCTTCGTCAAGTCAGGAACACGACGACCCATGTCCTCGAATCCTTCTTCATAGGCCTTGTCGTACGGCACAAAGACGATCTCGGACGAGCTGTGAGTAATTTCCTTGACCAGTTTGGCCAATTCCAGAATCGTTACTTCGTGCTCGCTGCCGATGTTGAACACATTGCCGACCGCGTCAGGGTGCTTCGAAAGATCGATGATGGCGCGCACAGCGTCGCCGACCCAAGTGAAACATCGCGATTGTTTTCCATCCCCGAAAACCGTAATCGGTTTCCCGCTGAGAGCCTGACTCACGAAGGTCGGGAGAACCATGCCGTATCGACCGGTCTGGCGAGGCCCGACGGTGTTGAAGAGCCGGAAGATCACTACCGGTACATGCTTCTCCTTCCAGTAGGCCAAACCCAGGAACTCGTCAAGCATCTTCGAGCAGGCATAGCTCCAACGTCCCTTAGTCGTCGACCCCAGGGTTAGGTCGCCGTCTTCGCGAAAGGGAATGGCCATTCCCTTCCCATAGACTTCGCTCGTGGAGGGGATAAGGACTTTCTTGCTTTTTTTCTCGGCCAATTCGAGGACGATTTCGGTGGCTTTGACGTTGGTTTCGATCGTCCGCACCGGACTCTCGACGATAAGCCGAACACCCACCGCCGCGGCCATGTGAAATACCACGTCCACTTCGTCGATTAGTTCCGCCATTAGAGACCGGTTCATGACCGTGTCGATGTGGTACGAAAAGCCCGTGTGCTTCTTCAGGTGACTGATGTTGTTCATGCGCCCGGTCGACAAATCGTCGATCACCGTCACCGTCGCCCGCTGATTCAGTAACGCCTCGGCGAGATGAGAGCCGACAAATCCCGCACCACCCGTAATCAATGCCCGCATCATAGTCAGAACCTCCTTCCGTTCCTAAAACACAATCCTCGCTGTTCAAGGAGGCAGTATACCCTTCGCTCAGGACCCCCGGCATGCCTCTTTCGTATCAATCGGCGCCTCTTTGGAGGGCGGTTCTTCAAGGAACGTCTCTAGGATTTTGCTGCTCCGACCAACTCAGACTTCTGCTCAGCGCAGAGCTGGACTGCCGACTGCTCCCTCACGATGAAGTTTGGTCGTCCGCGAACTTGCTCGTAGATTCGCCCAACATATTCGCTGAGCAGTCCGATGGCGATCAACTGCATGCCGCCGAGCAAGACGACCAGGGAAATGATCGTCGCCCAACCGGGGGGCAGCGGAACCACCATGCCGAGTAGGTTAAGAATCCCGATCATCACGACATACAGTCCATACCCGATCGAGGCGAGAGCGGCGACCGACCCTACCGCCAATGACCACCGCAACGGCGTAATGGAAAATGCCAGGATTCCGTCGATGAGCAATGCGAAGGAGGATCGAACAGTATACTTTGAGCGACCGGTATGGCGCTGTTCTACCTCGTATTCGATTCCTGTTTGACGGAACCCGACCCAACAGACCAACCCACGCAGGAATTTCCTGTGTTCCGGGAGACTGTTCAACACATTCACGACCCGCCTATCCATGAGCCGGAAGTCGGACTGGCCGAAGGAGAGGTTCAACCCGGAGAACTTGGTCAGCAACCAGTATGCGAGTTTCACCAACGCCCGCCGGCCGCTGGACAACGTCACGTATCGCTGCTTGGATGTGAAGACAACGTCGTAGCCTTCCCGCCATAAGCGAATCAGTTCAGGGATCAATTCCGGAGGATGCTGGAGGTCAGCATCCATGCATATGACGGCCTGCCCTTGGGCAAATGCCAATCCTGCCGCCAACGCGGTTTGATGCCCGAAGTTTCTGGATAACGAGACAAACCGCACTGCCGCGTCACCCGCTGCGATCTCCTTCACCGTCGCCAACGACGCGTCATGGCTGCCGTCATCCACGAAAATCATTTCGTAGACCGATGAAGTGGAATCCAACACTGACTTAACACGTTCATAGAGCGGTCGAATGTTACCCTGCTCGTTGTAGACGGGGAAAACCATTGAGATGACGGGCAACTGAATCATGTCACGCTTTCCTTGATAGGTCTCCGCCCTCCCGCAACGAGGGGATGCAGAACGTTTTCGAGACTCCGTGCTGACTCATCGATCAACTCAGTCAATGAGCTTCATCCTCGCCGGTCTATGGAGCCCTTGATGCAGTAATCGCCGACAGACACTGTGCCATCGGAACGTCGCTCCACCCACAACAGCCGGTCCAATTTCCCCTTCCGCTTAACCAACCTGGTGCCAAGATCGACTTCCTCAGGAGTGATGCACAAGTCCCTCGCTCCGAACATGAGGCCGGCTTCATCTACGTAAGACGTCAGGGGCGGATTTCCTCCGTGCCTCACGGCCCAAAACTTTTCTCTCATAGGCTCCGGCCAGTTCGAGGCGATTCTGGCGGTCAATTCCCACTGTCGAGGAGGGCCGAACTTTCGCGCCGGCGTCGAGATCACCGCCACGGTCAAACCGTCGCCGTTAGACGCGTATGGCTGAAGGGCGGGACCAAGCTGTGCCATTTCGGCCTTCTCCTCAGCAAAATGCCAACTTTCGCTGAAAGCGGCTTGTCCCGCGGCCAACCCCAAGAACGCTACAGGAACCGCCCACAACCTCGGCTGCGTGAGGTGAAGCAATCCGCCGACTAAAACAATTGCAATTAGGGGCAAACTTGCCAGACCGAATCGCGCAGTAATTCCATCGTCTGGATTCCATGGAAGTCGCCCACTGTAGATCGGAAGAGCCAACGCCGCTAAGAAGGCAAGTCCAAGTATCGCCAGCGCTCTGCCGGACGGAGCGATCGCCCCTGTCAAATTTCGAGCCGGAGAAATCCCCAATACCAACAGTCCCCCGATAAGCAGGCCGTAGAGTATGCTACCGACGTCCGACTTAGTGGCCAGGCGAACGTCGCTGAGAGATAAGGCCATGTTCCCTATCATGCCCTGCCAGAGCGCCTGTAGTCCATTCACGATTCCCCGTAAACTAATCTGTCCGGCAATAGGGGGATGCGCATAAATGACCTGGGTATTCATGCTCCATTCAGCCAACAGATAGTACCCGCCGTACGCCAGTCCCCCGATTAAAACCGAAGACAGTAAGGCGTAGCGCCTCTCGGTCTTTGCACTTTGAACAGCGAATTCTCCGACAGGAAAGACCATCAAGACCACCATAACGGCAAGCACTGACAGAGCATATTCGGTGAACAAAATCGAACAAGCTAGCATAACTTGGCTTGCTGCGAGATATCTCCAACGCCCGCTAGCCTGAGCTTCCGTGATGTAGCGCAAAAGGACTAGAAAAGCGGCGTAGGCGAGCACGATGCTCATGAGCGAGCCGAGGACGATATTGATCAGCATCAACTGGACGTTGAACCCGAACGGCGCGATCGTCAGGCAGGCCACCACCCATCCGTAAACGGAGGCTTCCGGAAAGAGACGACGCCAGAGCAGAGCCGCCGTGACCCCAAACGCAAACCAAGTCGCCGCATGGAATGCCAGGTTAATTCTCCAAAACCACTCTTCGGATGATGCCAGGACCGTCCAAAGATACGCCATAACTGGGCGATCTGGAATCGCAGTTACAAAATCCGATCCTCGTTCTTTGAAGTACAGCCAATTCCAGGCATCGTCCCAAAGTGGGAAGGCCCCCGCGGCTCCAAGCGTAAGCGCGGCGACGACAAGCCCAAGCGCAAGCGCCGACGGTACATTCCAGAATGGCGTCGCAAGAAAATCTGCACCGGCGGCATTCGCAGGATCACTCAAATGCTGGGACTCACTCCTTGCCTGCGCGTCAGTTCGGGAATGATCCCCAAGTCCTTTTAGCCAGGACAGGGTAGCGTTCATAATTCGCCTCGCTTAAAGGCCGCTACCATCGCTTCCGCCGTTCGAGTCGCGACGGCGGCTATCGTAAGGGTTGGGTTCACGCCGGCGCCGGTCACAAAAACACTTCCGTCGCCGATGAAGAGATTGGGCACGTCGTGAGTCGCGCCCCATTGATTTACGACGGATGTCTTTGGATCTTTCCCCATGCGACAGGTTCCCATGTAATGCAGCGATCGGCCCGGAGCGTAATCCGGTAACCCGACCTCAGTGGCACCGGACGCCGACAAGAGATCATACAAATGCGAATTGATCGCCTTCAGCATTGCCCTGTCATTCTCCCGTGGTTCATTCACGATTCGAGGAACGGGCAGTCCGAGATGATCCTTCTCTTTCGGATCCAGCGCGACGTAATTGCGTATGTCCGGGAGTTGCTCGCCGACCGTTGCCAACCCCACCCGGTGACCGACGAGCCGTTTCATCTGCCGTTTATGCTCCCGTCCCCATCCGCGTTCGCCCATCGCCACCGCCAAAGGCCACTGGAAGCCGTTGTTCACCTCGGTCATCCATCCGCGCGCAAAGCCGTTCCGCTTGTCGGTCGCATAGAAATCCTGCAGACATCCACCCGCCATGGGCCCCCTCCATGGCTCAAGCCATTCCGAAAATACTCCCGATATTCCCACCGCGAGATGCTCCATGAAGTATTTACCGACGAGCCCGTTCGAATTGGCGAGGCCTTGTGGAAAGCGCGACGATGTACTCATCAACAGTAATCGCGGAGTCTCTATCGCATTACCCGCAATTACGATGGCACGCCCGAACAACTCCCGCTCTTGTCCTGCCGAATCAATAAAAATGACGCTACGCGCCTTGCCGTCCGTTCCGACCGTGATTTCCCGAGCCTGGGACTGCGTCAGAATCCGGACTCGCCCCGTGGCTTCGGCCTTGGGAACGTAGGTGACATCGATGCTTGACTTAGCTTTAATCTTGCACCCAATTCCACAAGCACCGGCCCTCATACAGGCGGCTCGTCCTTCCCAACTTCGGGTCGGAATCGCGAGCGGACTTTGGGACAAGTGCAATCCCAGTTTCGCCGCTCCCCGCTTGAGCACGCGTGTCGCGCAGTTCATTTCATGGGCCGGCGTCGGATAGGGCTTGCTTCGAGGGGGATCAAAAGGATTTGCATCGGGCCCGCTTGGGCCAGATACCCCAAGCTCATATTCGACGCGTGTATAGTACGGTTCTAAGTCTTGATAGGTGAGGGGCCAGTCCTCTCCTACTCCATCTTCGGACCGAACTCGAAAATCCGATTCATGAAATCTCGGCGTCACGGCTAGGTAGGCTAAGGTCGATCCCCCGACACCTTTAACTCTCCAGTAAGAGAATTCTTCATTTCCTCCCGATGTGTAAAGGTCGCGTCGAGGGTCTTCTGGTTGAAACACGTTCCATTTGATCACGAAATCGTCTCTATCAGTCTGATAGTCGGTCTGCGGATTAAATCGTTTTCCCCCTTCCAATACCACAACCTTCAGCCCGCCCTCGGCAAGCTCCTTGGCTAGTACCCCACCTCCGGCCCCACAGCCGACGATCACGACGTCGACTTGCTCTTTTTCAGGTTGAAGATTGGCCATAGGTTCCTTCTGGAGTACCGATCAGGCTTGTGCGATATGGCATCGGTCCGGCTTGCTGAAATATCCGAGTGGAAACGGGGGCCCCTCATACCCGAGCCAAGCCCATGCTTCCCGGCTGCTGTAGAACTTGATTTTAGCGTCCTGCACGATACGCGGAACGAATTCGGCGACCGGAGCGGTCACCCCCATCCACCGGTAGTAATACCAATAGCTCAGCTTTCTTTTGGTCTTCTGAACGGCCGTCGTCGCCTCAACGTCCATGGCCGCTTTCGCCTCTTCGATCATGCGCATGAGTTCCGCTTGGCGCTCCGGATCGAGACTGACAAAGGTATGCTGGTAACGCCGCTCAGCGAGCGCATTCAGACCAACCAAACCTTCACGGTAGACGCCCTGGATTCGAGGAGTGCCGGCAACCATTTCATCGATCCGCCATTGTAATCCAACTTCCTTGGCGCCCGGCCCTTCGCCATCCGAGGGGATGATCAAAGAAGTCAAGGCGGCGATCGTCGCCAACTCCGCAGAAGAAAACCACTGCGGCGAAGTCCGAGTGCGGTCCCCTTCCAATTTCGCCGACAGATCGGCAGGTCGCTGCTCTACAGCCAGTCGCTTTATCTTCTTCCAGCCCGCGCCAAGCCCTGCAGCAGCGAACAAGCCTGCACCGATATACAGGGCTCCCTTCACGAACGACCGCCTCGTTACAGCATTCCCATTATCCATTCTTCGACAGCCTTGTTGATTGGCAGGATGATTACCAGGACTCAAAACAGGCGAGGCTTACCTGCAGGCGACCACCCGATTGGAGCTATGCATCTCGTCTCGATACCATTCAATGGTCTTCTGCAATCCGACTTCCAGCGGAGTAGATGCCCTCCAGCCTAGCCGAGCGTACGTTTCCTCGGTCTCGGCTGTTCGAACCGGCTCAAATGGACGATCCGGCAATGCTCCAAAGTTCGGTGAAAGCGTTGCATGCATCAAGTTCACAAGCTTGCATACCATATCGCGGATCGATGTGAGCGTCCCTGAACCGAAATCCAGGGTCAGGCCGTCCACACCCTCCGCTTGCGCCGCCATTAGGAATCCCTCTATGACATCATCGACGTATACCCAATCTGCCTGCCATCTACCGCTGGACAATTGTGGTGCCTGTCCTCGTAGCATGGAATCGATGACTGAAGGAACCATCTTCCTACGATCCTGCCCAGGCCCATACACCATGAAAGGGCGAACCATGACGCACGGAGTCCCGTAGAGCCGCTGGAACATTCGCCCATAGACACTGCTTGCCCACTTGGCTGCGGCATACGGGGAAGTCGGCACAGGCTCCTCGGCCGACGCTTTGGGTTCCGTGAGCGAAGCAATAAGGACGATGCGACGGCAACCGGATTCGGTCGATAAGGTCAGGAAGTTGATCGTGCTGGCCAACAAGCTGTGAAACGTCGGAATGACCAAATCAACATTCGGACTGGCGCTGACCATGCCGGACAGATGATAGATGACATCCGGCTTGACCGCGGCGACTATTTTCCGCGCCGTTTCATAATCAGCGACGTCTCCTTGCCACCATTGAGGCCCATCGCGCTCGCCGGCTCGACAGGCTCTCGACGTTGCGTGGACGATACTACCTGCCGCGCAGAGACGCCGACACAAATGCCCCCCTAGGAACCCGTTGGCACCGGTAACGAGCACCTTCTGGCCTGACCACTGGAAGCTAGTGTTCACTGTGTCACCTTCAGCGGTCACTTTTTTCGCTTCACGTCTTCCTGATGCTGATATACCAGCGTACCCACGGCGCCCGATCCGTCATCATATTGGGCGACCAACTCCTCAGGCAGCCTGGAGAAATCAGATCCGCGCAAGTAGTCCCGCATGGTCGTGCCAGTGCATTCTTCATCCACTACCGGAGCACCCCGTCTCTCGCGCACATCGTCGAGGTGCACGACTCGGAAATCGATACTAAACCGAGTCTTTCCCGACGTGTTCGGCACGCTCGAGTGCATTTGCGCTGCGGAGAAGAAAATGATCCCGCCGGCCGGGACGATGAGCCGAATCTGAGGATCAAGCTCCATCGGCTCGGTCGGCTTCGGCAACGGCCTTGGATCCTCCTTCAGAAACTTCGCGACATGCTCACCTCGATTTTGTTGATTCCAGAGGTAGTAGTTGTAACCTTTCGAGCTGTTTTTAACCGGACGATTCCAGTACTGAGGATGAAACGCCATCGCGTTATCGGCCTGAATGTCGTAGATGGGAATCCACCAATTGATTTGGCACGGAGGAGCCGAATACCATGTGTCTCGGTGGGGATGCCAGGCATAAGCGATCCCGGTGGTCAGATAGTTGTCGCTCGTCGAACTTCGCATTTTGGGAACGTCGAAGTACGTTTTTTCCAGATCACATCCCATCTCGACGAACATGTCCCTGATGAGACGCTTGGATTCCGGGTGGTGAATGAATCCCGGTTTCAGCTTGATGAGAATTTCGGCGTATTGTTCCACCGAAAGCTCGTACTGAGCGGTCTCAGGATTGAGCGGGGCAAACGCCTCCTCGATCAGCTTCCTCGCGAATTGTATGAACGCAAGGGTGCTCCTCCTAGGCGAACATACGATCAGCTGCCCGTCGAAGAGCAATTCCCTTCGGCGGTCGTCGGAACACGGCGGATCATAATAGATGGTGTTGTTCATTGTTCCCCCTCCATTATATGTTGTCCGGCCTCCGACTCTCCTTCAGTAATCCCACTCCTACCAATGCCTCGCTCGCGAGGCGCAACCGTTCGAACGTGAGGCCTGATCGCTCTGCAATATCCAGCAACGAATGCCGGCCGTCCGAGAAACTGAGGGTCCAGAGCAACGCCATTTCCATCGATTTTTCCCCCGCGTGGCCTGCGATCGCTCGATAGAGCCCTCTCTTTCCCAGTTGCGGCTCGCAATGGGGATTGAGATTTTGATACGTCCTGTTCCCTTCGAGTATCTTCACAGCCGATTGACAATGTGAGAGCGATTCTGCCAGCGACGGCGCTTTCACGAAATTCAGGTCGTCCGCGGAAGTGTGATATTCGGGATATTGGCTGTGCGGCGTCCGGCTAAAACAACCCACTGCCAGGTTGAATCCCGGCGAGCAGTACTGCCGCTCGTCATACCCGTATGGAACAAAATCGATCACGTTATGGGGTCGATCCGAGTGTGTCAGGACATGAACCATGATCCGATCAATTTCCGCCTGTCCCTGCCGGCTGCGCTTGTACGTATAAGGGCCCTCGTCCCCCACTCCGGTTAGTACCAGACCGTGTTTGATGTGGACGGCTCTCGATTGGTTCCGGCTCAACCAGACGATGGACCCGATGGTTCCCGGCACGAACAAGAAACGGTAGCTATAGCGGCGGGGCTGAGTCTTCAGCCAATCCGCGAGGAATGTCGCCACGGCGATGCCGGAAAGGTTGTCGTTGCAGAGAGAAGGATGACAAACGTGGGTGGAAAAAAGCACTTCATCCTCTGAGTCTCCCGGAAGGAAATACTCTCCGTATGTCAGATGTCCTTGAGCCAGTGTGGCATCGATATGGACATCGTATTCCGCATCCCTAAGCCTCTTCATCTGCTTGTGGCTAAGACAGAACCCCCAACTTTCCTTATAGTAAGAGGTTCGATACGGAATCCACGAAGGTCTATCCGGAAGGGTATGAAGATGCTCTTTGAGTTCAGCAAGCTTGACCCTTCGCTTGACCGGCTGGCTGTAACTCACTACGTGCAGGTTCGACCGGTGAAAGTCGACTACGCGTTCTCCCCGAAGATTCATGATGTAGGCATCCCGAATGTTCCATTCGGGGGGAACCGTCCAATCAAATACCTTCGTGCCGCTAGGCACCTCATGCATTACGATGGGAATCCGCTTCTGTAAGCGTCTGAGTGTCTCTCGGACTCCTTCCCCCGTAATACTCCGACAGAGGGGATACAGATCCGCAATGAAGTCGTGCATCTCGGACCCCACTCCCCTGACCACCTTTGGTCCGCTTAAGGGAGAACGTCTTTTCGGTCCCGTGCTTCTGGATTTCATAGGGGGAAAAAGGCGAATGAACGATCCCGGTCTGAAATGATCCGGTCGGCTGGGGGCCATTGGATGGCGAAGGCAGGGTCGTCCCACCGTACTCCCCTGGCGCTTTCCGGATGGAAAGGCTGAGAAATCTGGTAAAAGACCTCCGTACCGTCCTCGAGCGTTTGAAAACCGTGTGCCATTCCTTCCGGAACGTACAACATGGCGCGGTTGCTCTCGGTTAATTCTACGTTGAAATGTTTCAGATACGTGGGCGAACCGGCCCGTAGATCAATGATGACGTCGAATATCGCCCCCTTGGTACAGCGAACCAACTTTGCCTCCTCGTGGGGCGCGACCTGGTAATGCATCCCCCTGAGCGTTCCCTTGCGCCGGTTATAGGAAATGCTGCATTGCGCGAGCCTTGCGCTCAGCGCATGTGACTCGAACTCTTCCGCACACCAGGTTCGAGCAAAGAAACCTCGCTCATCCTCTTTTCGTTGAGGCTCGATTACGAACGCCCCTTTGAGCGGAGTCTCTTTGAAAATCATCACTGGAAGACTTTTACTTCAGGAATCGGCACGACAAATCGGCATCCCCATTCGCGGACGAACGCCATCTGCTCCATGACCTCGGCTCGGATGTTCCAAGGGAGAATGAGCAGGTAGTCAGGATGCGTTTGCCTGATCCGCTCCGGTGAATAAATCGGGATGTGAACCCCCGGAAGAAAGTGGCCCTGCTTATGCGGACTTCGGTCCACGGTGTAGTCCATCAGATCCGTCCGGACCCCGCAATAATTGAGCAGCGTATTTCCCTTCGCCGGCGCCCCGTATCCCACGACGTGCTTCCCCTCTTGCTTCGCGGTTATTAGGAACGAGAGGAGCTTTCTTTTTGTGGCTTCTACCACTGATCCGAAAGACAGATACCGGTCCAGTCTCCCGAATCCCGCGGCCTGTTCCCGCGACTTCAACTCTTTGGCGCGCGGACCGATCGTCTTCGAGACATCGTCCTGGTGTGCCGCATAGATTCGGAGCGACCCTCCGTGCGTCGGCACCTCTTCCACATCGAACAACTTCATCCCGTGACGGGCAAAGACCTGCTCCACTGCCAAGAACGAGAAGTACGAGAAGTGCTCGTGGTAAATTGTGTCGAACTGATTTTCTTCCATCAGCCGGAGAAGATGAGGAAACTCCATGGTGATCAGGCCCTTCGGTCCCAAAAGGACCTTGAGCCCTTTGACGAAATCGTTCAAGTCCGGGACATGAGCCAGCACGTTATTCCCGATAATCAGATCAGCCGCCCAGCCGTCGCCCAGCAAGCCGAGCGCGGTCTTTTCTCCGAAGAAAGCGACTTTCGTATTGACACCTTTTTTAATCGCGGCTTCAGCGACATTCGCGGCGGGCTCCACACCCAGAACAGGCACCCCCCTCGCCACGAAGTTCTGCAGGAGGTATCCGTCGTTGCTTGCGATCTCTACAACCTTAGAATGTCGCCCGAGATTAAAGCGGGCGGAAATCATATCAACGTACGCCTTGGCATGGGCCAGCCACGAATCCGAGAAGGAGGAGAAGTAGGCATAATCCGAAAAGATATCGTGCGGACTTGAGAACTCTTCAAGTTGGACCAGCCAGCATTTTGCGCACACATAGACGTGCAGTGGGTAAAACGGCTCCATCCGACTCAGCTGTTCAGGCTTGATATAGGAATTTGCCACCGGAGACATGCCCAAATCT
>JBBILH010000020.1:7471-46799 GCA_037445005.1 Nitrospira sp. | reverse complement strand
CCTTCCGCCCCAGGTAGACCGCCGCCCCGGCCAGGCCGATCAGGCCCGCGCCCCGTCCCGCGTGGGTCAGCAATTGTCTCCGGGTCAGGTGGATCTCACCCTCCCACCGCTGCAACGTGTTGGCTTGACGGACATGAATCTTATTGCGGTCATTTGGGGGGCATACGGATATACGGCGATGGTTCAAATGCCGGATGGGAATGGATATTCAGTGCGTAAGGGCACCAGGATTGGACCGAATAACGGTGTAGTCAGTGCCATTACGGAAAAAGGCATTGTTGTTCAAGAACGATTCACAGATGTCTACGGCAGAAAGCAGGAACGAGAATATGTCAAGCTTCTCCATCCCAAAGAGGCCTCAGAATGAAACCTAATGTGATCAAGCCCCATACTCCATCCCGACTCACCGTGACCGCTGGAGCTTTGAGCTTCCTGCTTGCGTCCCCCTCCATTGGGGCCATGATTGGTCAAGGGAGCGCGGAATCTGATTCCACATCAACCCTTCTTCCCCCATTCGCGGCAATTCCTGCGATTGAAGGGCAGGCGGCAAAGACTTTGACGGGGGTCGAAGTTCAGCAAGAAGCTGCCGCGATCAAAGTTACGATCACCGGAGATGGGACACTCTTCCCAGAAGTAGCTCTTGTGGAAGAGAACCGGCTTGTCTTAGATGTGCCGAGAGTCGCCTCGGCCGTCCGGAAGCCTGTTGTGAAGGTGAATCATCAGATCTTGAAAAAGATCCGCTTAGGGTACCATGTGGACAAGGTGCGTGTCGTGTTCGACCTGGGAGCTAGGTCGACGCATCTCATTGAAACGTCTCCCGGTTCGATAGTAGTCCACCTGAAGGCCGATCCGCAGTCTGCTGGGACGGCAGAGGCAGGCGAACGACGTGATGAATCTATTGAGCCGGTCTTAACCGGCGAGTCGGTGTCAGGCTTTCCTAGGTCGATGAGAGTTCGGCCGTCGGTGCAGAAAACCGTACATCAGTCCAATCGGTTCCCCGTCGGTTTTCAGGTGCGCCCGGTGCAGATGATGGGTGAATCCGAAGGGGGAGAGAAGCACGCTCCGAAAGAAGACCTCGTTCTCGGAGAAACGCACTACGTTGGACGCCGGATTTCACTGGATTTTCAACAGGCTGATATCAGCAATGTTCTTCGTCTCATCGCAGAAGTCAGCGGCTTCAATATCGTTGTGGGCGAGGGCGTTAAGAGCAAGGTGACCATGAAGTTGGTCAGTGTGCCATGGGACCAAGCTCTTGACATGATTTTGAAGATGAACGGTCTAGGGAAAATCAAGCAGGGGAATATTCTCTGGATCGACTCGCTGTCGAATATCGCCAAACAGGAGGATGATGAGGCTCGTGCGAAGGACGCCAAGACAAAGGCGGAACCGCTGGTTGACCGAGTGTTCTACATTCGGAATCTGCAGGCCACCGAGTTGATGACATCCCTGCGCCAGAATCTGAGTGCCAGGGGGACTATGCAGATCAGTCAAGGCACCAATGCGCTGATCGTGAGGGACACTGAATCAAAGATGGAGGTTCTGAAACAACTCATCGACGGATTGGATTTGCAGGTTCCGCAGGTTCAGATCGAAGCGCGCATCGTCCAAGCGGACACGACTTACTCGCGCTCCCTGGGCGTTCAATGGGGTGTGCAGAATGTGAACCAACTTGGGCCGTCGTTCGGTGTAGCGAACTTCAAATCCGGAACCGTCGGAGCGTTCGGGAATCAGACTTCTGACTTTCTCGTGAATCTACCGGCTACCGTAGGCGGTTTGGTGGCCACTCCCGGTGTCGGCTTTACGTTCGGGAGAACGGACGGTGCACTTCTCGACGTCAGGCTCTCTGCAGGCGAGTTGTTGGGGTTGAGTAAGGTCATTGCAGCTCCGAAAGTCACGACGCTTGATAAGCGCGAAGCGAAGATTTCACAAGGGGAATCCATCCCGTTCCAAACCACCTCGCTCCAGGGGACTCAGACGACATTTGTCGATGCGAACTTGGAATTGAACGTCACCCCTCAGATCACTTCGCGAGATCCTAAAGAGGTGGGGAAACAGATCCTGATGCGTGTGCGTGCCACCAGAAATGCCGTGGGTGCGCGAAGCAACCCGGCCGGTCCTAGCATCGATCGACGCGAAGCGAACACGCAAGTCATCATTCGAGACGGCGAAACCATGGTAATTGGGGGCGTTTTCATCGACACGCAGAACAACAATGTGGCAGGAATACCGTATTTGTCGCGTGTGCCCGTACTCGGATGGCTTTTTAAGCAGAAGTCTGAGACAGTGGCGAAGCAGGAGCTCTTAATTTTCATGACGCCGACTATCGTCAAGACGCTGTAGGCCGTCTTCGCAACCCTGACCGTTGCCGTTTGTGCTCGTTCCTTCCTTAAGCCCTTCCGCATTCTCGATCGTTCGTGGCTAGAGCGCCCGGGACGTAACCTGGCTGCTCTAGCGCCACGGGAGCTCATCGCTCCGATCTACTCCACCACAAACCTGGACTGCCCCCTGTACCTAAATGGCCCGGGAGGCAGTCGCCAATGTCTGTCGCCGACATTGTTCATGTTTTCAGACCTTTGTGATACTATCCGCCCTACCCTTATCCACAGCTATTTGCAGAGAGTGCGATCGAATGGGTGTGCCGATTGAACATGTGGTGCCTGTCAAGTTGGGAGTGCGGAGCTACGACATTCTCATCGAACCAGGTTCGCTAGATGGGATCGGAACTCGCTTGCGACGGCTTGCAGGTACGAACAAGGTGGGGATCGTTACCGATCGAAACGTAGCTCGCAGGTTTCTCAGGCCCGTCACACTATCTCTCAAACGGGCGGGATTCTTCGTTTTCCCCATCATTTTGCCTCCAGGAGAACAGACGAAAACACTACGAACCGTCGAAGTGATACTTGACAAGCTGGCTAAATTCCGGTTTGAACGTCAGTCGGTCTTGCTGGCTTTAGGGGGCGGGGTCGTGGGCGATCTCACCGGTTTTGCCGCGGCGATCTACCAACGCGGAATCCCGTTTGTTCAAGTTCCCACGACGCTCGTGGCTCAGGTCGATTCAAGCGTCGGCGGGAAAACAGGCGTTGATCATCCTCTTGGCAAGAATCTCATCGGTGCCTTTCATCAGCCGCGCGCGGTGTTCATCGATCCTCACACGCTTCGCACACTGCCGCAACGTGAATGGATCGCCGGATTAGCGGAAGTCATCAAGTACGGCGTAATTGCCGACGAGAGCTTCTTCGAATTTCTCGACGCCCACATCGATGACTTATTGAGCCAAGAGGAACCGGCCGTTATGCATGTGGTCTCCCGGTCCTGTAAGATCAAGGCGGATGTGGTCGCGAGCGATGAACGTGAGTCGGACCGCCGCAGAATTCTTAACTTCGGGCATACCATCGGACACGCCCTGGAGGTCATCGGGGGTTACAAGCGGCTGATTCACGGGGAAGCCGTCGGTATAGGATTGGTGCAGGAGGCAAGTCTGGCGGCGCACTTGGGTTTGTGTGATCGAGCGGTTCCTGAGCGGATACGCAGTTTAGTGGTAAGAGCGGGTTTGCCGGATCGGCTCCCCAGAACTCGTTTTCGATCCCTGTGGGCGGCGATGCAACAGGACAAAAAAGTCGTTGCGGGGCAGGTCATGGGAATTTGGCCGGTTCGGATCGGCGAAGTGGTAATTCGCCCATTAGATCGACGAGACTTTTTGACCTGGTTCGGAAAGCAACCGGCGAGATCGCATTGATACTCAGAGCGAGCGGCCTATGGGCCTCATTGATTCTGAGAAAACGATCAACAGAGTAGGTGAGTGATGGGCGTTCGGCCCCAGTCCGTATCGCAGCTCGAGCAGTCGCTCCGTGAGAAGATCCGGGAAGTGGACGTGCTCCACCGTATTACCGATTCCATCAGCAACACGCTCGATCTCGAATCAGTCCTTAGGCACATCGTCGATGTTGTGGTTGAAGTGACCAAAGCGGATGCCTGTCTGCTGTATTTGCTCTCTGACGGGCGCGACGAACTAATCCTCCGCGCGTCCAAGAACCCTCATCCGAAATTGATCGGACGCATCACGATCGGTATGGGCGAGGGCATCACCGGTTGGGTCGCGAGGGAACGAACGCGAGTAGTGATTCCCAGCAATGCGAGCGACGATCCTCGGTTCAAGTTCTTCCACAATCTTCCAGAGGACCGCCATCAGGCATTTGTGTCCGTTCCTATCATGGCCAAGAAGGAAGTTGTCGGCGTCATCAACGTGCAGCACAAGCGCCCGAAAAGGTACCGTCCCGACGAACTGGCTCTCTTGTCCACAATCGCTAACCAGGTCGGGGGAGCGATCGAGAATGCCAGATTATACGATCAGATGCGCCGAAAAGCTCTTCAGGTCGAGACTCTGTCTCAAGTCTCGGAAACCGTAGCCTCCAGCAGACTGATTGAGGACGTGCTCCAACTTCTGGTTACCATGACCGCGCAGATGATGAATTCCAAGATCTGTTCGATCATGCTGCTGGACGAATCGACCGGCGAGCTTCGTATCGAAGCTACACAGAGCTTGAGCGAGCAGTATCGGCGGAAGCCGAATCTCAAGATCGGGCAAAGCATCAGTGGAAGGGCGGTCCAGGAGCGTCGCCCTATCATCGTCGCAGACGTGACCGCTGAACGTGACTATATGTATCCCGATATGGCCAAGAAGGAAGGACTCTGTTCCCTCCTCTCGGTTCCGATGATGGTCAGGGAGAAAGCCGTCGGTGTCATCAATAGCTACACTTCAGTGCCTCATCACTTTTCTGGCGAGGAAGTAAAGCTGCTCCAGGCCATCGCCAACCAGGCTGCGATTGCAATCGAACACACGACATTGTTGGAGAAGTCGTTCGAGATGCAAGAAGCGTTGGCCGTCCGCAAGCTGCTGGAACGTGCAAAAGGCTATCTCATGCGTTCCAAGAAGTTGACAGAGGAGGAGGCGTTCAAACTTCTTCAGCGGCAGAGCATGGATCTGAGGAAGTCGATGCGGGAAATTGCTGAAGCCGTGCTTCTAGCCGGGGAGCTTGACGAGCGCGCGAGCCGGCACCGCACCTAATATAGCCATGGAGAGGTCATTTTCTTCAAAATCAATGGCCTAGATCATACTGACCGGTCGATTGGTCCGCGGAGGAAGGGTCTTGTCCACATGCTGCCGTTGCTCGCCGGTTTCATGCTGGTTATGGCGGCAGGTTGCGCAACGACCTATTATACACCCTTGGGCGAGGCCGATCGGGACGAGGTCGAGCAACTAAAATCCAACGTCTACCGAGTGGAGTATCGAGTCAGTTCTTTCACCTCGCAGGAGCAATTGGACGCCTACCTGCGTTGGCGTTGTGCGGAATTGACGCTGCGCGAAGGCTATGATTTCTTCCATCTGGCACAGCGGGCCGACGTGCTGGCGCTCTCGCGGCGGACGTCGATGACGGTTACGATGTATAAGGGATCGAAGCCGGTGGGCGCACCGGACCTATTCGACGCAAAAGAAGTGTTGGCCGCCTCTCGCGATATTCATCGGATTGAAGCAACGAAATAGAAGCTTGTGATGCATAACTGGGGTAGAAGGTTTCGCGGGCGCGCACTGGTATTTTGCAGCTCCGAGTCACCAAGCGGTTTCTTTAGCGTTTCCAACTCCGCCTTCATGGAATCCAGTTCCTGTGCCTACCGGTCCATTGTAGCTTTCATGTCATCAACGTTGTGAGGCTTTGGGCTGGGGCGGCTGGTGTCGTTTGAATAGACAGGTGCGTCTCCTCGCGAGGCTGGTCGGTAATAAGTCGGCTGAACTCGACGGCTAAACGTGGGGCTGTACTTGTCTCGCACTCCATCAAAAGAGGTGCTCCGGCTTCCGAGACTTTGGGAGATTCCGGCACAAAGGACAAGGCATAGATGGGTAGGTTTTCTTCGCGGCGATACGCAGCAGAACGAAAATGAATTAAGATAAATCGCATTACTGGCCCTTCGATGTATAGGGACCCCGCTGTTGTCTGCTGCTCCGGTTCTAAGCGAAACTCTACAAAATGACCGAGGTCTGCCGTCGTAAGGCATCGGCGACGGCCGGTGCTAGCGCGGCGACGTCGGTGGGAGAGAACAAGGGAACTGGTTTGATGACTTTCGATTCGTACTTGACGGAAATGAGTTTTGTGCGAATTCCTGAAATGTTGCCAACTGTGATCCCGTGTTACACTACAGCTGGTTGGCTCGCCCTCGCGAGTTGGAGAGGCTCAAAAAGGTGTCCGGTAATTCCCCTTTGGAGTAAGGGGGACGGTCCGTCGATACCGCTAGGCATCATGTTTTTGAGGATGGCCCAGGGATGTCGCAGACATCAGACAGGGCGTTGAGGTTTATCTAAAGACGTAGAATTAGATCCCGCTGTCATCATGATGATGAGTGTAAATTCTCTACCTATCCGGATGAGTCCGCAAAGCCAAAGTTGCCAGATTGACGGATTAGAATGCTTGTTGTTATGACTTCCCTGCGGTCGAAGGACAATTGAAGTTCCCGTGGTCGTGCAGAATCCGTCTGGGCAACCAGGTCCTCTGACCTCCCGTATCATCGCGGGAACGCTGAGAGTACCTTTTTGAAATCGACGCGATAGGGGAACGATTGGTGCGAACACTTCGGATAGCAATGGCCCAGGTAAACCCGCGAGTAGGTGACATTTGCGGGAATATCCGGTTGGTGAAGGCTTGGATCAAAGAAGCCCGTCGGGCAAAAGCGGACGTTGTGGCGTTTCCTGAGCTGGTTGTAACAGGCTATCCACCAGAGGATCTTCTACTTAAACCACGTTTTATTGGTGACAATCGAAAGGCGATCGACGAGGTCGCCAAGGATTGCCGGGGTATCGTGGCCGTGGTCGGCTATGTGGAGCAGGGGCTCCAGAGTCATAACCAGAGGAGAATTCCTGCATCGAGCATAGTTGCCGCGGACCGACACGTGTTGTACAACGCGGCGGCCGTGTTAGGCGAGAAACAGTTCTTGGCGACTTATTGCAAATGGCTTCTGCCGAACTACGGCGTGTTCGACGAAGGGCGGTATTTTCATCCGGGTCGGACGTTACCGCTGATCATGCTGCGCGGCGTCACGCTCGGCGTGAATATCTGCGAAGATATCTGGCTGCCAGACGGCCCCACACGCGCGCAAGCGGCGGCAGGAGCGGAAGTGATCGTCAATATCAACGCGTCGCCATTTCATATCGGCAAAAGCCGGTTCCGCGAGCAGATGCTGGCGACGAGAGCGCGCGAGAACGGCGTGATCGTCACCTACACGAATACCGTCGGCGGGCAGGACGAGTTGATCTTCGACGGCAACAGCGTGATTGTGGATCAGAACGGCGACGTGATCGCCAGAGGGAAGGCGTTCGAAGAAGACCTGTTGGTGGCGGACCTCAACGTCGAAGCCGTGGCACGCGGGCGTCTGGCTCACGGACGCAAAAAAGGACTTGGCGGGAAGCTGGCCGCTGCGGTGGAGCGCATCGCTGTAAAATCTTCCGCAGTAAGCACATGGTCTCGAATTGTCCCGACGTTGGTAGCTCCGCTCGGCGAGTGCGACGAAGTATATCGGGCGCTTGTGCTCGGCGTGCGCGACTATGTGCGGAAGAACGAATTCAAGAAAGTGGTCATCGGGCTCAGCGGCGGAGTGGATTCGGCGCTGACTGCGGCGATCGCCGTCGATGCACTGGGTGCCGACAACGTGTCGGGTATTTTCATGCCGTCCCCGTACACGTCTCGGGAGAGCGTTGAAGACGTGGCCGAACTATCGCGCCGGCTGGGAATCGAGTGCCGGACCGTTTCGATTACGGCGACGTTCAAGAGTTATCTCGCATCGCTGGCGTCGTCGTTTCAAGGCAAGCCGGTGGATACGACGGAAGAAAATCTCCAGGCCCGTATCCGAGGCAACATCCTTATGGCCTTTTCGAACAAGTTCGGCCATCTGGTCCTGACGACGGGCAACAAGAGCGAGATGAGCGTCGGCTATGCCACGCTGTACGGAGATATGGCGGGCGGGTTTGCCGTCATCAAAGACGTGCCCAAGACGCTGGTCTATGACTTGGCCCGCTTGCGGAACCGGCAAGGCCAGACCGGTGTCATTCCCAAGCGGATTCTCGACCGGCCGCCGACGGCTGAATTGCGACCCAATCAAAAGGACGAAGACAGCCTGCCGCCCTATCCGCTGCTCGATCCGATCCTCAAAGCCTACGTCGAAGAGGATCGTTCGCTCGATGAGATCGTCGCCATGGGCTTCGAGCGCGCCGTGGTAGCCAAGGTGATCGGGATGGTGGATCGAAGCGAATATAAGCGCCGGCAGGCTCCGGTCGGAATCAAGATTACTCATCGCGGACTGGGAAAAGATCGCCGTATGCCGATCACGAACGGATACCGCAATTGCTGACCCGCTGCGAGGCGCTTATGGAACGCCAGGAGGTGGCTTAGAGGGTGTAGGGAGTTTCCGCTTTCGGTTGGCTTCCACGTCTGCCGGTGCGGCGAGTCGTTGCCGAACGGATTGCAGTTCCTTCTTGAGCGATTCCAGCTCCAAATCCTTCCTGACGATGAGGTCTTTGAGCGTGTGAATCTCCGCGTCACGCTGTGCCAGAGTCTCTGCTGTCCGGGAAGCGGTATCGGACGACCTGTTTGCAGGATGAGGCTCTTGCGCGGGCGAAGAGATTTGCTCAATTTGAGACGCAGCCGGTTCTGTCGCAGCGCCTATTCTCACTCCTGGTTGCAACATCTGGTAGTCGATCGCCACTACTCGGTCGGTCCCTGCGTCGCTTGTGGGCGGGTAGTATCCCTCAGGCCGCTGGGCCGCACTCGGCGTGAAGTGCAAGGTGCGATTGGAGAGACCTGTCGCATCAGGCAGTTGTCTACGGGCGGCACCGTCCGCATTCGCTTGGACCGGCGCATAGCGATATTGCGAGAGGGTCACATAGAGAGACAGGCCATGGGCGTAGAGAGATCCGGCGGTGGTTTCTGTGACGGCGCTCTCCAAGCGTGTGGCGCCTGGTCGGGAGTGTGTGACGCGAAATGCCACAGCTTCTCCCATTGTCGCTGCTGTGAGCGCGGCGGCGATCTGTGGCGCCAGGAACTGGACTTGGTCTTCCGAAAATGCCGGGATAGGTGTCGGCGATCCTGCCAACATCTCCTGAAGGCCTCTTTGACGCTCCTGCACATAAAGACCGCTCAAAACACGGGCGATCAGGGCCGGGTCCAGGGTGATCGGGTGGCTCGCCCGAACCGAGCGGTCAGAGATCGATCGAAGAAAGACGATTCCACGCGAATTCTCAACGATGACTTTGCCGGTTTGTACCGTAGCGCTACAGGCGGAACAAAACAGAGCCGCGAGCAGCAGGTATCCGTACCAGCTTTCCGGACGGTATTGAGTGGGAGCCATTGTGGGAGGGCAGTCTAGCACAGGCGACCGGCCGTCGTCAGGCATGAGCCAATCGGCACCGACCCGTCCGAGGTCGATTGTGTGAGTGGGCAAAGCTATTGATAAGCCGCAGAAAAACCGACACATTCCCCTGTAATTTGGCGTTGACAGTGTTTCTTCCGTCATGCTAGAAGGAAGCCCGTCGAGCTAGGGAAACAACGGCGTTTCCCATTCGTGTAGTTCAGCATGGCATGGACAACGGCGTCCTCCGGCCTCATGAGGCCAGAGGGCGTTTTTTTTTGCCATAGGGGGACCGACCCAGAGCAATAAATTCGGGTGGATCTTGATCTCACGACCGCACAATGGGGTGCGTGGCGACGGCGTCGTCGAGGCGAGCGAAACAATCCAATCAAGTCCAGTACATCTTCAGTTGCGCGAAGGAGGACAGAACATATGTCAGTTCGTATGGTCATGGGTATCGGATATTGTGCGTTCACAGTGTTGATGGGGAGTTACTCCGTGTGGGCTCAAGGGCCCGATGCGGCGCCGGCGGGTGGTGGTGGAAGTCTGCAGGAACGGGTTGAGGCACTCGAAAAGAAGGCCGATGCGCCGTCGATTTGGAAGACCTTAGGGTTCAAGGCCTCCGGTGCCGTGGATGTGGCCTATACCCACAATTTCAACAATCCGAGCACAAATCTCAATCAAGGCCACATTTTCGACACGAATGCCAGCGCATTCATGCCGCATCTGGTGCAGGTGATGTTGGAGCGTCCGGCGGACGCGGGAGGAAGCCTCTTAGATCGTGCCGGATTTCGCGCCAGACTCAACTTCGGTGTCGACTCGCGAGTGACGCGGGCCAGAACCAATTATCAGCCGGGCGTGGCCAGCGATGAGATGGATTTCCAAGAACTGTACGCCGAGTACATCCTGCCGGTCGGTAATGGTCTCAAGGTTCAAGCAGGAAAGATCAACACCCTTATAGGTTACGAAGTGATCCAGAGCTGGGAGAACCCCAACTTCTCCCGGACTTTCATGTTCGGTCTGGGACAGGCCTTCACGACGACCGGCATCCGGTTCACCTATACGTTCAATCCGATCGTGACCGCGTCGATCGGCCTCATCAACGGCTGGGACAACGTCGATGACAACAATAAGGGGAAGTCGTTCGAGTGGTTGGTCGCGCTGACGCCTCACGAACGGTTTGGGGTCAACTTCTATGGTTCCTACGGCCCTGAGCAATCGAATACCCAGGCGGGCATCGTCACAGCAGGGACGGGATTTGACGCCAGCGCTAAGCGGACGGTGGTCGGCTCTATCATTACGGCCAAGGTGACGGAAAAAGACACGGTGATTTTGGAGCCGTATTACGCCAACGAAGGTAATGCCAGTGCGACCAGCAAGTCCAGAAATGCCCGCTGGAACGGGTTGGGCGCCTACCTGATTCATGATTTCAGCGATCAATGGAGCATGCGGTTGCGCGGCGAGATTTTCGAAGATGCTGGTGGAGCGCGAGTCTGTACCGGCAGCGTAGCGGGGACGGTCGGGGCGATTACCGGCGTTCCCGGGGGCTGGAATACTTGCGCGGCAGGGGTCTTCCCGGGCGGCTCCAACACGGGAGCTCAAACGCTGTGGGAAACAACGTACACCGTGCAATATAAGCCGATCCCCAATCTCATCACGCGGGCGGAGTTTCGATATGACAAGTCGAACAGGAACATATTCTTGAACGGCAACGATCCGTCGAACAATCAAGAAACATTGTCGTTCCAAGTCGTCTACTTATTCTGAACAAGGTAGGAGAGGAGCGAATCATGAAAAAGCCACTATGCAGCAAGATCCTGCCGGTCTTGGCTTGCCTGGCCGTTTTGGCATTCGGAGCGGTCGTGGGAGCGCAAGAGACCCCCGCGCCGGCTCCGGCAACGCCTGTATCCGCAGCACCTGAAGCGGCGTCGGCTGCTCCTGCCGCGCCGAAGATCGATACCGGGGACACGGCATGGGTGTTGATCTCTACGGCCTTGGTTCTCGCGATGACGGCGCCGGGCTTGGCGTTGTTCTACGCCGGAATGGTTCGGTCGAAGAATTCGCTGGGTACGATCATGCAGAGTTTCATCATCCTGTGCCTGATCAGCGTGCAATGGGTGCTGTGGGGATACTCTCTCGCCTTCGGGCCTGATAAGGGCCATGTCATCGGCGGGTTGGAATGGTTGGGCCTCAGCGGGGTAGGACTCGATCCTAATGCCGACTATGCGGCGACGATTCCGCATCAAGCGTTCATGATCTTTCAGATGATGTTTGCGGTCATCACACCGGCGTTGATTACCGGTGCTTTTGCCGAACGGATGAAGTTCAGCAGCTTCTTGGTATTCACCTTGCTGTGGGCTACGTTGATTTACGACCCATTGGCGCACTGGGTCTGGGCGGTCGGCGGATGGGTCCGCAACCTCGGAGCCTTGGATTTTGCCGGCGGAACGGTCGTCCATATCAGCTCCGGGGCGTCGGCGTTGGCTTGTGCAATCGTGTTAGGGAAGCGATTGGGTTACGGGAAAGAGCACATGGCCCCTCACAACCTGCCCATGACTGTGTTGGGAGCCTCGCTGTTGTGGTTCGGATGGTTCGGCTTCAATGCCGGCAGCGCCGTCGCATCCGGCGCCCTGGCGACGAGTGCGTTTGTCGTGACGAATACCGCCACGGCCGCAGCGGCGCTGGCATGGATGGCTTTCGAATGGATGTACCGGGGGAAGCCCACGGTACTTGGCGCCGCCAGCGGTGCTGTGGCAGGATTGGTCGCCATTACTCCGGCGTCCGGGTTCGTCGGCCCGCTGCCGTCGATCGTTATCGGCGTTGGTGCGGGTCTGTTCTGCTACTTGGCCGTGCTGTTCAAGGCCAAGGGCGGGTATGATGATGCGCTAGACGTGGTCGGTATCCACGGAGTCGGAGGCATCTGGGGCGCGCTGGCAACGGGGCTCTTTGCCTCGAAAGCCATTAATGCCGCAGGCGCTGACGGACTGTTTTTCGGCAATTCGGCACAGCTTGGCATTCAAGCCGTCGCGGTGCTAGTTTCGGTGGCCTTCGCGTTTGGGGGAACCTTTGTGATCTTAAAATTGGTCGATGGATTCATGGGTATTCGCGTCAGTGAGGAGCAGGAACGAATGGGCCTGGATCTCAGTCAGCATGAGGAGAGGGCCTATTCCTAACCAAGGATAGGAGGGACCTCTATGCGTGTCGTACAACTTATCGGTTGGATGCTCGGCCCGCGCTGGCTGGCGGGGCTTGGGTATCTGGTTTTCGGTCTGCTTTGGCTCTCGCCCGTATGGGCGCAAGAAGCCGGAGCTAAGATCGATACAGGCGATACGGCATGGGTCTTGACGTCCTCAGCCTTGGTTCTAGCGATGACGATGCCTGGCCTCGCCCTTTTTTATGGCGGGCTGGTTCGAGGCAAGAATGTGCTTGGAACGATCGTCCAAAGTGTGGCCATCCTGGCATTGGTGAGTCTCATTTGGGTGGTGTTCGGATACAGTCTTGCGTTCGGTCCCGATGTGGGGGGAATAGTGGGAAACCTCGACTGGATCATGCTGTCAGGGGTTGGGTATACACCGCATGCGGTGTACGGGCCCACGATTCCTCACCAGGCGTTCATGGTATTTCAGTTGATGTTTGCCGCGATTACTCCGGCCCTCTTTACCGGAGCATTTGCGGAACGGATGAAGTTCAGCGCTGTTTTGATGTTTTCCGGCCTATGGGCTGTGGTGGTCTACTGTCCCCTTGCCCATTGGATTTGGGGCGGGGGATGGCTGGCGAAGTTTGGAGCGTTGGATTTCGCCGGTGGAGCTGTCGTGCATATCAGTTCGGGAGCGGCAGCGCTGGTCTGTGCCTACGTGGTAGGGGCCAGAAAAGGCTTCGGAACCGATTACATGGCCCCGCACAACCTGCCGATGACCGTGCTCGGAGCAGGGCTGCTGTGGTTCGGCTGGTTCGGATTCAACGCCGGGAGCGCTCTGGGGGCCAATGCCAACGCGGTGGGGGCATTTGTGGCGACTCATACAGCGGCGGTGACGGCCACCATCGTCTGGATCATCGTTGAATGGCAACATCGCGGGAAACCGACGGTCTTAGGCGCAGCCACCGGCGCAGTGGCTGGATTGGCGACAGTGACTCCGGCCTCGGGATATATCGGAGTCGGGGCTGCGATTCTGATCGGAGTTGCCGCGGGAATTGCCTGCTACTTCGGCATTGTTGTTAAAGGGAAGTTTGGCTATGATGACGCGCTTGACGTCGTCGGAGTGCACGGAGTCGGAGGAATCCTAGGGATTCTCTCGGTTGGGCTCTTTGCCTCAAAGACGATTAATGCAGCAGGCGCAGACGGGTTGCTCTACGGCAATCCGGGGCAGCTGTGGGTGCAATGCGTCACGGCCGCCGTGACGGCCCTGTTTTCAATTGTTGTGTCCTATGGTCTCCTTAGGCTTGTAGATGCGACAGTTGGATTGAGGGTGTCAACTGAAGAAGAAATGACCGGATTGGATTTGAGTCAACACAACGAGCGTGCGTACTCATAAGGAGGCGCGAGCATGAAAATGATCGAAGCGATCGTAAAGCCCTTCAAATTGGATGAAGTAAAAGATGCGTTGTTAGAAATCGGTGTGCAGGGGATGACGGTGACTGAAGTAAAAGGATTCGGTCGGCAGAAAGGACACAAGGAAACCTACCGCGGGCAGGAATACACCATCGAATTCGTGCCGAAGGTGAAAATTGAAGTGGCGGTGACGGATGCCCAGGTGCCGCGTGTCCTTGAAACGATTACGCGCGCAGCCAAGACCGGCAGTATCGGAGACGGCAAGATCTTCGTACGCGATCTGAGTTCAGCCGTCCGGATCAGGACCGGTGAAACTGGAGACACCGCGTTGTGACAATGAGCGCCAAGCCCGAGGAGGCTGGTCCATCCATGCAGGAGAGCGGTCTCTCTAGTCTCGGTTTATTTCTTGCCGAGCAACGCCGTGTCATCGGTGAGCGGGTCATGGGCGGCGCGTCGGGAGCGGAAACCCTTGCCGCCATGACGGAGTTGGTGGACGGTCTCATTGTCGGGCGGTATCGCGAAGCTGTGAGGCATGGCGGCGAGGCCTTGGCTCATGCCGGATTGCGCCAATGTTGCGTGATGGCGTTGGGGGGCTATGGTCGACGGGAACTGGCTCCCCATTCCGACATCGATCTCATGTTTTTGTTTCGTCCAGGAGCGGAGGAAGCCGCGAAATCGTTTGTGCGCGCCGTGCTGCACCCGCTCTGGGATTGCGGGTTCCAGGTCGGGCACAGCGTGCGCAACATTACCGACTGTCTTGCTCTGGCGGAAACCGACGCTACGGTAAAGACGTCGATGATGGAATCGCGTTTTTTGGCCGGCAGCCCGGAATTGTTTGAGTCCTTCCATAGCCGATATATGCGTAAGATCGTAACGAAGGGGATCGACCGCTTTTTGGATCTCAAGCTCGAAGAACGTCGGCGGGAATACGAGAAGTTCGGTGAGACCGTCTATCTGCTTGAGCCGAACGTCAAGAAAAGCAAAGGCGGGCTTCGAGATCTCCATCTGCTGCAGTGGGCCGGCCTGGTTCGGTACCTGGCACCGACTATCCGTGAATTGTCCGACCGGGGAATTCTGTCGCGGGCCGATTCGGTCGCATTGACCGAGGCGCGGGAGTTTCTCTGGCGTGTGCGGGCGTTGCTTCACGTTCACGCAGGGATGGCGCAGGAGATTCTCTCGTTCGACGAGCAGGTCCGGCTCGCCGAGCGGTTTGGGTTCAAGGACCTGCCCAATCTCTTGGCCGTCGAGCAGTTCATGCAGCAGTATTACCGCCATACGATGGGGCTCCACGAACGCTGTACGCGGTTCATTGAACGCTGCCGGAGTGTGCCGTTGTGGCGGAGGTTGACGGGATTGTTGCCGGCACCGCGTGTCGATGAGCATTTCGTCGTTCGTGGCGGACTGCTCACGGTAGCGGAGGAGTGCAGAACAAAGGTGTTGGAGAGCCCGGCGCTGCTGCTGCGTCTCTTCGATCTGGCGCGCGCCCAGAGCTTGACGATTGCGCCGCCGTTACTAGAGGACATTCACCGCCACGTGGACCATGTGGCGACGGAAACCTATCAAACGCCGGAGGTCAGCCGGATTTTCCTGAAAATCATGACGGGGCCCGGAACGTCGTCCGCACTCGAAGCCATGCATCGGGCGCATCTGCTCGAGAAGCTGGTGCCGGCAATGGGCACCGTGCGCGGGCTCATGCAGTTCAATCAATATCATAAATACACGGTGGACGAGCATAGTTTACTTGCGGTCGGACAGGTCGAAGCGTTGCAGCAGAATTCCGGTGTGCTGGGGGACGTCTATCGCAGCATCAAGCGCAAAGACATACTGCATCTCGCCGTCCTGATGCATGATTTGGGCAAGGGACACGAGGAAGACCACAGCGACGTGGGAAAACGGCTCGCAGAAGAGGTCGGCGTTCGACTGGGTTTAGATGAACAGGACAGCAGAACCCTCTTGTTCCTCGTCCATCGGCACCTCATCATGGCCCACACGGCATTCCGTCGCGATCCAAACGACGACAAGGTTGTGCGTCCTTTTGCCCGGGAAGTTGGTACGCCCGAGGTGCTCAAGAAACTCCTCGCCTTGACGGCGGCAGACATAGCGGCGGTTGGTCCTGGCGTATTGACCAAATGGAAAGAGTCGCTGTTGATTGAGTTGTACAATTGTACGATGCGGGAAGTTTCCGGCGATGGGCAAGCTCCGGCAGCGCCGGAACGTTGGGCTCAGGTGGTCCAAGAAGTTGAGGGCCAGGCGGGTTTGGCCGGGGTGCAAGGAATGGACAAAGGCTGGGTTGAGGCGCAACTTAAACAGTTCCCCGAGCGATACGTCTACGGTACGCCGCCGGCGCGCATTGCCTCCCATCTTGCCGCGGTCAGTCGCCTTCATACAGGGGAGGTCATTGTCGAGGCGGACTTCAATTCCGAACTGGGAACGTGCGAATATTCGGTCATTACGCACAACAACTTGACGCCCGGGATCTTTTCAAAAATCGCCGGCGTCATGGCGGCCAGCGGGTTGCAGATTCTAGACGCCCAAATTCTTACCCGGCCTGACGGTATCGTTGTCGATACCTTCCAAGTGACGGATCCCGATTATCAGGGAGAGCCGCCGGTCGACCGCCGCCGGATGGTGGGCGATCGCGTGGCATCAGTGCTCAAGGGCTGGGAGCACGTCGATGAAATGCTGCGGCGCGGCGCGCGCCTAAAAACGGCCAGGCCATGGCCCAAAGCCCGTGAAGCGACCGAAGTGCGTATCGACAACGAAACATCGGACGGTTTCACGATCATTGATGTGTTCGCAGATGACCGGCAGGGACTGTTGTACGTGATTACCAATACGATCTTCCAACTGGGCTATTCCATTCATGCGGCGAGGATTTCCACCAGATTGGACCAGGTGGCTGATGTGTTCTATGTGACCGATCATCGCGGAAGCAAGCTGCAAGATCACGGACGCGTGGAGCAGTTGCGGGCCAGTATTGAATCGGCTATCGAGACTTTTCTTGAGGCGAGGGCGGCCTAGGATCGGCCGCATAGGCGGTTTCATCAGAGGTGCATTGAAAGGAGGAGTGGGATGAATGCTCGCGAGGTGTTAGAGTTTGCGAAGAAGAACAAGGTCCAGGTCGTGGACCTGAAATTCGTCGACCTGATCGGAACGTGGCAACACTTTACGATTCCGGCGAACGAATTGACGGAGGATTTATTCAAGGACGGCTCGGGCCTGGACGGCTCGTCTATCCGGGGATGGAAGGCCATCAACAACAGCGATATGCTGCTTGTGCCCGATCCCGCGACGGCTTGTCTCGATCCGTTTTGCGCGGTCCCGACACTGAGTTTGATCGGCAACGTGGTCGACCCGATCTCAAGGGAAACCTATGAGCGCGATCCGCGGTTCGTGGCGCAAAAAGCGGAAAAGTATCTGCAGAGCACGAAGATCGGCGACATCTCCTATTGGGGGCCCGAAGCCGAGTTTTTTATTTTCGACCATGCCCGCTACGATCAGACCAGCCACAGCGGGTACTACCACATCGATTCCGACGAAGGCGTCTGGAACATGGGGCAGGAAGGCGTCAATCTAGGGGGCAAGATCCGCCACAAGGAAGGGTACTTTCCAGTTCCACCCACCGATACACAACAAGATATTCGCAGCGAGATGATTCTTGAGATGGAGAAGGTCGGCATCGCCGTTGAGAAGCACCACCACGAGGTGGCGACCGCCGGCCAGGCAGAAATCGACATCCGGTTCGATTCGCTGCTGCGGACCGCAGATAAGATGATGATGTACAAGTATATCGTCAAGAATGTTGCCCGCCGCCACGGCAAGACCGTCACGTTCATGCCGAAGCCGATTTTCGGCGACAACGGATCAGGCATGCACACGCATCAGAGCATCTGGAAAGACGGGAAGCCGCTGTTCGCCGGGAAGGACTATGCCGGCGTCTCTCAGCTCTGCCTGCACTATATCGGCGGAATTCTAAAGCATGCGCCTGCGCTGGCCGCTATTACCAACCCGACGACGAACTCCTACAAGCGGTTGACACCGGGCTTCGAAGCGCCGGTCTTGTTGGCCTATTCCAGCCGAAATCGATCCGCCGGAATCCGAATCCCCATGTATTCGCCGAGTCCAAAGGCCAAGCGTATCGAAGTGCGTTTCCCCGATCCTGGTGCTAACCCCTATCTGGCATTCTCCGCCATGCTGATGGCGGGCTTGGACGGCATCGAGAACAAAATCAACCCGGGAGAGCCGGCTGAAAAGGACCTTTATGATCTGGAGGCCAAGGAAGCTGCAAAGATCCGGACAATGCCGGGCAGCCTGGATGAGGCCCTGAAAAACCTTGAAAATGATCATAAGTTCTTGTTGAAAGGCGGAGTCTTTACGGAGGACTTGATCGAGGCCTGGATCGGCTACAAACGAAGCAAGGAAGTCGACCCGATGCGTCTCCGGCCGCATCCCTATGAATTCTTCCTGTATTACGACGTGTAGCAATACATGATCGCATCAAAAGTAAGGGTTGACGGCTCAAAGTAGGCTGTGGTACAAGAGCCCACATAAGGGAGCGAGGCAACGGCGCCTTGCGTCCATTCCGATATTAAGGCAACGGACAAGGGCGTCCGTCATTCTGAACAAGGATGGCGGGCGCCTTTTTCATTCCGGAACGTTTCGTCGGTCTCAACGGTAGGCCGGGTTACTGGTAAATCTAGACGGATCGCTGAAGATCCGTCGCAGTCGGGACAAGGGCGTCCTTCTCTCAGTCGAGAGAGGGGCGCCTTTTGTGTTTTTCGGACGGCATCGGCTGTTGCGCGCTGCTAATCGTGGGTTGGGTAAAGAGGAGGAGACAAAATGAATCCCAGAGAAGAAGCGATCTCAGCGGGGAAGCGGGAGGAGCCGTGCCAAGCATTGGACTCCGACCATCACCGATTCAAAGCGGGCATCGAGCGAGCGGTGGCCGGTGCGGTGTTGGGTGCGGCTGATCCGGCAAGGCGGCGCTTGTTGGCCCAACTTGGCGGCGTGGCGTTGATGGCATTGATCGCCGAGGTTTTTCCGCTCAACCGGCTGAGTGCGCTTGCGGCGGATGACGGGGGAAAACCGGAAAAGAAGGATTTGACTATCGGATTTATTCCAATTACGTGCGCGACGCCGATCATCATGGCTGAACCGCTTGGTTTCTACAAGAAATACGGGTTGAACGCGTCGGTGAAACGGGCAGCCGGTTGGGCGATGATCCGCGACTGGGCGATCAACGGCGATGTGGACGCGGCGCATATGCTGACGCCGATGCCCTTGGCGATCACGATGGGAGCCGGATCGCTTCCCAAGCCCTTCTATATGCCGGCCGTCGAAAACATCAATGGTCAAGCCATTACCTTGCACATCAAGCACAAGAACGTGAGAACAGCGTCTGACATGAAGGGATTCCGTTTTTGCGTGCCGTTTGATTATTCCATGCACAACTATCTTCTCCGGTACTACCTGGCGGAAGGGGGAGTGCACCCGGACAAGGATGTGCAGATTCGGGTGGTCCCGCCGCCCGAGATGGTGGCGAATCTCAAGGCCGGAAACGTGGACGGTTATCTCGCGCCCGATCCCTTCAATCAGCGGGCGGTCTACGAAAATGTAGGCTTTATCTTCAAGCTCTCGAAGGACATATGGGACCGGCATCCCTGTTGCGCCTTCACCGTCTCGCAAGAGTTTGCGACGAAGTATCCGAACACGTTCAATGCGCTGTTCCGGGCCATTGTGGATGCCACGCACTATGCCTCAAAGCCGGAGCATCGGAAGGAGATTGCCGCGGCGATCGCGCCCACGAATTATCTGAATCAACCCATGACGGTGCTTGAACAGGTATTGACGGGAACCTATGCCGACGGGCTTGGCGCCATCAAGAAGGAACCGAGCCGTATCGACTTTGATCCGTATCCTTGGCATTCGATGGCCATTTGGATCATGACGCAAATGAAACGGTGGGGCCACCTGAAAGGAGACGTGAACTACAAGTCCGTCGCCGAGCAGGTCTATCGGGCGGCGGACTGCGATCGGATCGCTAAGGAATTGGGCTATCCCACGCACCAGGCAACGACGACGAAACACGTCATCATGGGCAAGGAGTTCGATCCGGCGGCGCCGGAAGCGTACGTCAAAGGGTTTCCCATTCACAGCATGGCGTGATGAGCCTGCTGGACGACAAGCAGGGAGGTGGACATGGCATTAGAGGTATTGGTGCCGGAACAAGCAGCCGGCATCATGGCGAAGGCCGGAATGCTAGGGGAATCTAAACAGAAGAAGGTGAGGCCGATGACGGGTCAAGCGAAGGGTAATCCGTGGCTGATCACGATGTTCTTGGTGGCGGTGTTTCTTTTGGGCTGGCATTTGGCCACCCTCAGGAGCGCGTTCGATCCCAAGGGCTTGACCGAGGAGCAACTGACGCTGATGGAGTTCAACGGGGATATCGTCCGCGCTGCGGACGGCACCTACGCCTGGAATCCTGAGAAAGAAAAGGTCAAGGGAGTCCCTGGGCCGCTGGCGGTCCTCGCAAAAGCCAGGGAAGAACTCGGCGAAGCACTGATCAAGAAGGGGACCAATGATCATGGGATTGCCTATCTGGTCCTGTACACCGTGTCACGGTTCGGAGCCGGATTCCTCGCGGCGTCCGTCGTGGCCGTTGTGTTAGGCGTGTTCTTAGGCCTTAACAAAGTCCTCTTCAAGGCGGTGAATCCCTTCATCCAGATCCTGAAGCCGATTTCACCGCTCGCTTGGATGCCGCTGCTCCTGTACACGGTCAAAGATCCCAAGTGGACGGCCATTCTGGTGGTGTTCATGGCGGCGCTCTGGCCCACATTGGCGACGACAGCGTTCGGCGTGAACTCGCTTCGGAAGGACTATTTGCACGTGGCGGCGATTCTCCAACTGTCTTGGTGGAAACGGCTGTACAAGGTCATTCTTCCTGGAGCGGCGCCGACCATCATCAACGGGCTGAGGATTTCCTTCGGCAGCGCTCTGGTGGCGGTAGTGCCGGCCGAGATGTTGCTGGGCGAATTGGGAGTCGGATACTTGAGTTGGATCGAATGGAACAATCTGGATATCTCCGGAGTTATCTTTGCCATTCTCGTCGTCGGCTGCGTGGGCGTACTTTTGGACTCGGGCTTCAACAAACTGGCGGCGCTCGTCACCTATCAGGAGTAAACCATGTCCTATTTGCAAATCGACCATGCGAGCAAGTTTTTCCCGAGCCATACGGGAGAAGGCGACGTTTGCATCTTTCGTGACGTCACGATCAAGATCAATCAGGGCGAGTTCGTTACGGTGATCGGCCATTCCGGCTGCGGAAAGAGCACGCTGCTGAATATCATCGCCGGGTTGGAGACGGCGTCGGCAGGGGGCGTCATTCTGGAGGGGAAAGAAGTGGTGGGGCCCGGCCTCGACCGGATGGTGGTCTTTCAGAACTTCTCGCTGATGCCCTGGATGACGGTGTTCGAAAACATCGCCCTCGCCGTCAGGTCGGCGTATCCGGATTGGACGCCGGCTCAGGTCGCGGCCCACGTGAACAAGTATATCGCCTTAGTCGGACTCAAGGGTGCGGAGACGAAACGGCCGACGGCGCTCTCCGGAGGCATGAAGCAAAGAGTCGGCCTGGCGCGGGCCTTTTCAATTGAGCCTAAAGTATTGTTGCTGGATGAGCCCTTCGCCCAGATCGACGCATTAACCAGGGGCGTCATCCAAGAAGAACTCATTCAAATGTGGAATGCCTCACGCAACACGGTGTTCATGGTCACGCACGACGTGGATGAGGCGATTCTTTTATCCGATCGCATCCTTTTGATGACTAACGGACCATCAGCGCGCGTCGGCGAGATCATCGAAGTCACCATTCCGCGTCCGCGATCGCGGGAGGACATCATCGAACATCCCCACTATTACAAGATAAGGAATCACGTGATCCATTTCTTAGTCCGCCATGCCTCGCATGTCGGAAAGGGCGGAGGGGGATCAGGAGAAGAGCAGGGCGACAACGAACCGGCGCTTGTGACGTTCTCCTGAAGGAGGCCAAAGTCGAGCAGACCGCAAGGAAAGACCGTCCATAACCATCGAGGAGGGCGTATGACAAAAGACGAAGTGCGAAAGGCGATCAAAGACAAGCGCGTGGCAAAGAAGGTTACGATAGCCGAAGTTGCGAAGGTGGTCGGCAAGAATCCCACGTTTGTGGCGGCGGCACTGCAGGGGAATCACAAGCTCTCGCCGGAGGAGGCTAGAAAAGTCGGCGACATGCTGGGGTTGGATGCCGAACTGACGGCCTCGTTGAGCCGCTTTCCGGTTCGCACGGATTCCCCCAATACCACGGACCCGTTCAAGTATCGCTTGTTGGAAATCATCGGTGTCTACGGGGATTCGATGCGGGAGCAGGCCAACGAGATGTTCGGCGACGGCATCATGAGCGCGATCGATTTCACGTTGGACATGGAAAAGGTGACGGGCAGCCAGGGCGAAGCGCGCTGCAAGATCACGCTGAACGGCAAATGGCTGGAGTATAAGACGTTCTAGTCGTGCTCGCGAGAGCGCGGCCGGTGCGGGGACAATGGAGTCCCTGCGGAGCAGAGGCCAGAAGAGAGCGAAGCGGACAACGGCGTCCGCTCTCCGATAGGGAGAGGGACGCCGTTGTGTTTTTAACGCCGCTGAGCAAGGAGCAATCGATGCACACGAATGATCACGAACGTATTGCAACGTCGGCGAGGCAAAAGGTCTCGTCGGTCGAAACCTCCCTGTTTCGCTATCTGGTGCTCTCGGCGCTGGCCGGCGCCTATGTGGGATTCGGGATCGCGCTGATATTCAGCCTCGGAGGGCCGTTGGCCTCTGCCGGGTCACCTCTGGTCAAGTTGGTGATGGGCGCCTCCTTCGGCATTGCATTGACCCTCGTGATCTTTGCGGGTTCAGAGCTGTTTACCGGAAATAATATGACCGGCGTCATCGGCGGTCTATCAGGCCGTCTGACATGGGCGGAAGTCGCCAAGATCAATTGGTGGTCATGGGTCGGCAATCTCGTAGGTTCCCTGGTGCTTGCCTGGTTGGTCGTCCAATCTGGCGTCTTCTCCAAGGGGACGCAGGCCGAGCTGATCGGAAGCGTGGCCGCCATGAAGATGTCGCTTCCGGCATGGGAACTGTTCCTGCGCGGGCTCTTGTGCAATTGGCTGGTGTGTCTGGCCGTATGGACCGCGGGCCGGACGGCGAATGATGCCGCAAAAATCATGTTGATCTTTTGGTGTTTGTTCGCTTTCATCGCCATCGGCTTTGAGCACAGCGTGGCCAACCAATCGTTCCTCGGTATGGCGTTGTTCCTGCCTCATGGACCTACGATTACCTGGGGAGGGTACTGGTATAACCAGCTCTATGTTGTTCTAGGAAACATGCTCGGCGGTGGGCTCTTCGTCGGTGGACTGTACTGGTTCGTCAATTCGCCTGTTCCTGCCGGACGGCAAGAGCGGGAAGTGCAATGCGTCGCTCCGCCCCAGGAGGCGTGACGAGCCTTCTTACGCAAGGCGAAGGAGGATTCTTGGTCGCGATCATCGGTGATGCCGAAATGCGGAACGAGGAGCTGATATTACAGCAATTGCGCGCGCGAGGAGAATGCTCGCTCGAGGAATTGCCCCGATTGACGGGGTTGGATTGGGCGACGGTGTTTGCCGTCGTCGATTATCTGAATCGAGCCGGAGTGGTCGTGTTGAAGAAGGAACGGTCGGATTATCGAGTGACGCTGGAGAGGAGAATATGAACAAGATTGAGGCGCTGAAGCTTGAATGCGACGGATTGGCTGTGCGGGAGATGATCGCCCGGTATGCCGTGAGCGGCTGGGAATCAATTCCGGAGGCCGATATCCAGCGACTCAAGTGGCACGGCCTGTTTCTACGGAACCCCACGCCTGGTTTCTTCATGATCCGCGTTCGGATACCGGGCGGCAAGACCGGCACGTATCAGCTGCGGGCGCTGGCCGACATCGCCGGAACCTACGGCAACGGAGTCCTGGATCTCACGACCCGGCAGCAAATACAGCTCCGGCAGATTCGGATCGACGACGTGCCGGCGGTGTTCGCGAAAATGGACGAGGTGGGGTTGACGGCTCTCCAAACCGGTATGGACAACGTGCGAGGCGTCATGACCTGCCCGGTCGCGGGCTTGAATCCCGACGAAGTGTCGGATGCGACGCCGATCGTTCGAGCGATCACCGAGGAGATCCTCGGCAACCGCGACTATACGAACTTACCGAGGAAGTTCAATGTGGCGGTCACCGGATGCCCGGACAACTGTGTGCACATGGAGACCCAAGATTTGGCCCTTGTGCCGGCCTGCCACGACGACGGCCATGCCAAGCGCCTAGGGTACAACGTGTTGGCCGGGGGCAAGCTCGGTTCAGGAGGCTATCGAATCGCGACGCCGCTCGACATCTTCGTGACCGAAGGCGAAGCCTTGAACGTGTGTCGCGCGATCATTCATATCTTTCGGGATCATGGGGCAAGAGAAAATCGCACCCAGGCCAGGCTGGCGTTCCTGCTGGAGGAGTGGGGCGAAGACCGATTCCGCAAGGAGGTGGAATCTCGAGTCGGCAAGACCTTGTCATCGGCCGGCGTCGATGCGCGCAAATCGATCGAGAAGAGCCATGTCGGCATTTATCGGCAGAAGCAGCCCGGCATGAATTATGTGGGGTTGAAGGTCTTGGTAGGGCGTATTCAGCATAACGACCTGGCGAAAATTGCGGGCATGGCCGAAAAATACGGAACGGGAGAGGTTCGCATCTCTCCGGCGCAGGCGCTGATCATCCCGAACGTGTCCGATCGGAAAATCGGAGACCTCGATCAAGAACCGTTGGTAAAGCAGTTTGCCTACAATCCTTCTCCGCTCTACAAGGGACTGGTGAGTTGCGTCGGCAGCGACTATTGCAATATGGCGGTCATTGAAACCAAGGGGCAAGCGGTGGCGACCGCCAGGGCGCTGGAATCTAGGCTTGGCAGCTCGCTCAAACCGATCACCATGCATTGGTCCGGATGCCCGGCAAGCTGCGGCAATCACCTGGTGGCCGACATCGGATTGCTCGGTAAGAAGACGAAGGTCGGCGGCAAGGTAATAGAGGCTGTCGATATTTATGTCGGCGGCCGTTCCGGTCCGGATCCCAAGCCGGCGCTCAAAATCATGGAAGACGTTCCCTGCGATCGCTTGCCTTTGGTCTTGGAAGGGCTGGTTCCATACCACACGAGGGAGAAAATGCACCGTGTGCGAGGTGCCGGGGCGAAGAAACAGGATTCAAGAACAGATAATGGAGTACCAAGCGCTGCCTGATCGGCTCTTGTGCCTGCCGCCTGCTCGCAGCGAAGCGACATCCTCGACCGGTACATCGAGCGGTTCACCGCGCAACCGGCTAGTTCAAGTCCTTCCTCTCCCGGCGGTGGAGTCCGTCGTCCCTGGACGAATTTGACCAAGCCGCGCTCCTGTCTGGAATTGTCGGAAGCCATGACCCTCATGAAAAAGACGGGTGTCCGCCATCTCCCCGTCACCGCCGACCGCACCATCATCGGCGTCCTCTCTATCTCCGATCTGCTTCGGGCCTTCACCGAATAGCCCTGCGCGATTACACGGCATCGTGCCGGAATGTGCTGAAAAAGATCCGATTGTGTCCTGGTCGGGAGGTCTGGTAGAAGCAGTGGCCGTCCTGATAAGCCGGCGTCGGCAGGGGAGCGACGATTCGCATGGCATTGCTCTGGTCCGCGACGATTTTTCTGAGCGCATTTCTGTTGTTTCTTGTCCAACCGATGATGGCGAAGATGATTCTCCCCATGCTGGGAGGGACCCCCGCCGTCTGGAACACCTGTATGCTCTTCTATCAGACCGTGCTTCTGGCCGGTTACGGCTACGTGCATGTGCTCAATTGCAAGGTCCGGACGGGATGGCAAGTGCCGGTGCATTTGACCGTCCTGGCGACGCCACTGCTGCTGTTGCCCATCGGTCTTCCAAAGGGATGGGTTCCGCCGGATCAATCAAACCCGATAGTCTGGGTTCTTGTCCTTCTGACCGTGGCCATCGGTCTTCCGTTTTTCGCCTTATCCACGACTGCGCCGCTGCTTCAGCGGTGGTTTTCCTGGACGACTCACCCTTCGTCGCGGGACCCGTATTTTCTGTATGCGGCAAGCAACGCCGGCAGCATGGTCGCGCTCTTGGGATACCCGCTGGTCATCGAGCCCTGGTTGCCGCTCAGGGGGCAGGCATGGCTCGTTCAGACGTCGCTGTGGAGCATCGGGTATGGGGGGTTGGTGGTCCTCATCGCCGGTTGCGCCTGTGTACTTCGCCGCAATCGGAACGTAATTCGTGAAGGGGCGAAACCGGTCACCGGTAGCCTAGCCGGTCCCCCAGGAGAAACGGTGTCGCCGAAGGAGATGTTACGGTGGGTGGCGCTGGCCTGTGTCCCATCGAGCATGCTCCTCGGATCCACCACTTACCTCACGCTCAACGTGGCGGCCATTCCCTTGCTGTGGGTCATTCCGCTGGCGTTGTATCTGCTGAGCTTCATCATCGTATTCGGCAAGTGGTCGGCGGCGAATCATCGCATTATGGTGATGGCGCTCCCGATTTTGTTGTTGGTGATGGTGTTCGACTCGATGCCGGCCGCGCCGCTGCTGCCGAAAGAGTTCCGGTTGTTTTTGCCCCTGCTGGGCCTGGGTGTCGTTGCGATGGTCTGCCATGGAGAGCTGGCTCGCACCAGGCCTCCGGCCGAAGGGCTCACCCTCTTTTATCTCCTCATGTCGGTCGGCGGCGCGCTGGGGGGCCTGTTCAACGCGCTGATCGCACCGGTGGCGTTTCAGGACATCGTGGAATACGAAATTGCCATGGTCGGGGGAGCCCTGCTCCTTCCGCAACTCGAATTGTGGGGTCCGTTGCGCTGGGCAAGCCGGGTGCGCGAGGCGATCGCCGGTACCGGTGGGGTGTTGCACGACGTGCGCTGGATCGTGGTCGTCGTCGGGGTGACATTGCTGACGGGCTGGATTAGTTTGTCGTCCCATTCGTTGCCGTTTGTTTTTGATGCGGCGTTGGCCGGCCTGCCGCTCGCGTTGTGTTACTGGGGCTCCGGAAGGCCCCTGACATTCGGCGCGGCGATGGGGGCCGTGTTGATCAGCGCGCATTTGATAGGCGGGGCGTTTGCCGACTCGACGCTGCATCAATCGCGGACATTTTTCGGCGTCCTCAAGGTGCTGGCGGAAGGCGATCTCCACAGACTCAAACACGGCACGGTCAATCACGGCATGCAGAACATGAAGCCGGAGATGCGCCGACAGTCGCTGAGTTACTTTCATCCTGACGGATCGTACGGGCAGGTGTTCGCCGCGTTCAGCGGTCCGAACGCAAAAAAACGGATTGCCGTGACGGGGTTGGGCATTGCGGCTCTGGCGAACTACTGTGAGGCGGGGCAGCAGGTCACCTATTATGAAATTGATCCTGAGGTGACGGCGATCGCATTGAACCCCGGCTGGTTCTCGTATTACCGGGATAGCCAGGGGCGCGGCGTCGATCTGAAGGTCGTCCACGGGGACGCGCGCTTGAAGATGGAGGAAGCTGCCGACGCGTCCTACGACATGATCATTCTGGATGCCTTCACCTCGGATGCGATTCCGGTGCATCTGCTGACCAAAGAGGCTTTACTGATGTACCTTCGCAAGTTGGCTCCCGGAGGCCTGCTGGTGGCCCACATTTCCAACCGCTATCTCGGCCTGGAGCCGGTTCTTGGGAATCTGGCCGAGGCCCTGCACCTTGTCGGATTGAAACAGTTCGGGGTGTCGGACGACTCCGTGTACAAATTTGCGGCCGATATCGTGTTGCTCGCGAGAGAAAAGGAGGCGTTCGGCCCGCTGGCTTCGGACCCGCGGTGGACGCCTCTTGAACGCTCCTCTTCCGTCGGGATTTGGTCCGATGACTTCTCCAACGTCGTTAGGATTATCAAGTGGAATAACTAGTTCCGTTTCTCGCGCGAATGCCTGTCCCTTTAGTCTAGCCCCCCGCCGCGCTCTCAGAAACCCTCCGGGACAGACATCGGGCAGTGACGGGCGAAGGCCAGAGGAATCGTTGTATTTCAGTTCCCGGGATCGGCTACACTGCATGCGATGCCACCCTCTATGCTGCTGAGCTGCGAATCAATTTCGAAGAGCTACGGAATCAAGCCCCTCTTCGAGGACTTGTCGCTCGGGATCAATGAAGGGGACCACATCGGCCTTATCGGGGCCAACGGATCCGGAAAATCGACGTTGCTGAAGATTCTTGCCGGCGTCGAAAAGCCTGACGGCGGGACTCGTTCTGTTCGGCGTGATGCGCGCGTCGGCTACGTCCCGCAGGATCCCCTGCTGAATCCTTACCACACCGTCGAGGATGCACTGGTGCAAGCGTTGCTCGAAGGCGGCTTCGATCCGCACGATCAAGGCGGCCGTATCGCCAAGGCTCTCAGCCTCGGCGGGTTTTCCCGGGTAAATCAATCTGTGTCTCAGCTATCGGGTGGTTGGAGAAAACGGCTGGCCATCGCTAGAGCGCTGATGCTTGAACCGGACGTGGTTCTCATGGACGAGCCGACCAACCACCTGGACGTCGAAGGCATTCTCTGGCTGGAAGGATTACTGAAGGAAGAGCCTCATGCGTTCTTGGTCGTCAGTCACGACCGCCGGTTCTTGGAGTCGGTGGCGTCCCGCATTTGGGATTTGAGCCGGAGTTACCCCGGCGGGCTGTTTCAGGCGAAAGGACGGTATAGCGACTTTCTCGAACAGCGTGACGCAATGTTGCAGGCGAGGGCGGACTATCAGGCCTCGCTCGCCAATCGAGTGCGGCGTGAAGTGGAATGGCTGCGCCGCGGGCCGAAGGCTAGGACGACCAAGTCCAAGGCGCGCATCGACGCCGCCGGCCGGATGATCGACGAGTTGCAAGATCTTGCATCTCGGCAGATGCAGAACGCCGCCGGCATCGACTTGACGGCGTCGGGGAGAAAATCCAAACAATTGCTCGTCGCCAAGGGATTGGGGAAGTCGCTGGGGGGGCGGGCGATCGTCTCGAATCTTGATCTGCTGCTGGGCCCTGGTGAGCGCGTCGGGCTCCTTGGGCCCAACGGCAGCGGGAAGACCACCCTATTGAAAGTGCTGGCCGGGACATTACCGCCCGATGAGGGCACGCTCACCCGCGCCGACCGGTTGCGCATCGTCACGTTTGAGCAACATCGCGAATCGCTGGACCAGCAGGCCACATTGAGACAATCGCTCGCGCCGACCGGCAGCGATGCCGTCGTCTATCAGGATCGTTCCGTCCATCTGATCTCCTGGGCCAAGCGGTTTCTATTCCGGCCTGAGCAGTTAGACCTGCCGGTCTCGCGCCTTTCAGGGGGCGAGCAGGCCCGCCTGTTGGTCGCCAGGCTCATGCTCCAACCGGCCGACCTGCTGATCCTTGATGAGCCGACGAACGACCTGGATATCCCGACGCTTGACGTCCTTGAAGACAGCCTCTTGGAATTTACCGGGGCGTTGGTCCTGGTGACGCATGACCGCCGGCTGTTGGATCGTGTGTCAACTAAATTGCTGGCGCTTGACGGCGCCGGCGATGCAGCCTGGTTTGCCGACTATGCCCAGTGGGAAGCGGCGCAGGCGAGAGTAAAGATGGAAGGAAAGAGATCCCAGATTTTCAATGAGAATCCGGCGGCAGCGGGGCCACCCAAACGAAAGGGCCTGTCGTACAAGGAACGCAAAGAATGGGAGCAGATGGAAGCCACGATTCTCAAGGCCGAGGAGGACCTGGCCGCCTGTCGTACCGCGGCCAACGATCCGGCCATTGCCAGCTCCGCCGGTGATCTCCAGATGCGCTATGCCGCCCTCCACCACGCTCAGGCTGAAGTTGAACGCCTCTACGCCCGCTGGGCCGAACTGGAAGAGAAACAAGCCCAATCGGTCAACCGCTGAGTCAGGTTTCCTTGGGCGACTCCGCAATTTCTCGGCGGAACGTCATGGAGCATGCGGGGTATGGGTCATGTAAGCTACACGGCGTACCGGAGGTCTATTGCACTCGACAGCGAGAGATAGGGTTCTCCCCACTGGTCCGAACTGGCGAGGCTCCAGGGTTCGTTGCTCCTCAGGGGCTTGAAGCGCAATCCGTAAAGGCCGCCATAGACGACATAAGCAAGGCCGGATCCCGAGTCCTCCACCGGCTGGGCGTAGGCCTGGCAGGCCGGGGTGGCCGCATCATCGCTCCATCCTGTAACCCAGCACCATTCTCCGGAAGGGTTCCGGTCATAGAGACGAACTTGAGCCACGGGACGAGCCGGGCCGGCGTCTTTGAAACGCGCAAAGACATCGGCCTTGCAGTTGTCGTTCGATTCGACCTCAACGATCATGTGCCCTCAGGTCCCTAGCCCGCATTTTTCATGAGCGCTTCTACTGCAATCGCCGATTCGCTGCTGCGACAAGCCTGCGGCCGGCGGGCTCGCCGCTCAGCCGGTCGACATAGCGCACGAGTACGCCTTCCTCCCAGACGGCTCCGCGACATCGCGACGAACCGTCATGAATGATGCGGGCTAGAGCCATTCTCACGTCTCCGTTCGTGTCTTCAAGACCCACGTACTTTCTCTTGCGGGGCATTTGCCCTTGAGCCCGCCAGGTATGTCCCGACTCTCCAAGAGTGTAAGCCGATGGCTCGCCGCATAGTGCCGATGGATTTCCGCGCCGCTCACCGAAAACGGAGGGCCGTCCATGGCGGCCTGGTCGTACTCATAACAGATGAGCAGTTGGGGCGCCTTGTCGGTGATAGCCGTGAGGTGCGCCGTATAGTCGGCGCGCATTTCAGCCGGAAGGGCGACTAACGCCGCCCGGTCGTAGACGGCGTCGATTGGGCCGAGTCGCTCACGAGAGAGATCGAAGATGTTGCCGACAAAAATGTCGATCTGTTTTCCGCGGTACCTCTTAACCGTGCCGGAATCCGAGATAGTCGGTTCCATGCTCAGTCCGGCAAAGAGCTGTGTCACGGCCAGTTCGTTCAATTCGACCCCGGCGACCGAACAGCCTCGAGAGAGCAACCAGCCGACGTCCAGCGACTTGCCGCAGAGCGGCACGAACACGCGGCCGCCGTTCGCCGGTGCCAGGGTGGGGAAATGCTTGAGTAATTGCGGGTTCGCCGCAGGCTCGTGCCATCCCGTCTGATTAGTCTGCCATCGGTTGTGCCAAAAGCTCGCCTCCATACGAATATCCTCAGCGCTGGTGTAGGCAAACGTTACACGACAAGGGCATGGTAATTCGGACGAGATCAAAGTGGCAAGCTGGAAGGGTGATCGTTAACGACGGCTCCAGCGACGGCGGCATCGCAAGCCCTGAAGCAACAGGGCGGAGGATTCGTGATGAAGAAGCCTGCTTTGCCGATCCGTCCCCGCGCATGTCCCTAGTCGCGCTGTTTCAGGTGTCGCCAGGGGCGGTCAATGGTGAAGGAGACGATTCCAAGCAGAATCATGAGTCCCAGCGCGGAGAGGAATTGCATCCTCGGCAGTCCAAAGAGAATCGGCATGGAGCTGTTCCATCCCCAGAGAAGCAAGAGCGCGAGCGCGAATACTGATGTCGCGGTCATGATGAGTAGATGACCGTAGTGCTTGGTGTGGCGCATAACCGTCCTCCTGGTTGTTAATCGGTCTTGCTACGTCTCCATTCACCTGATTGTAGGTAGTCATCGAGCTCCTTAAGGAGCCGAGCGGCGGTCGTCAGATCCTGCCGCGAGAATTGCTTCTCCATAGATGCGAGCAGGGCGGCTTCGGTCTTTCGAATCGACCCGAAGAGCGACCGCCCTTTCGCGGTCAATTGCATCAGGGGAGAGCGCTTATGGGCGGGATTCTTCAGAGCCTCTATCAGGCCCTGATCCAGCAGCTCGGTCGCCACGATTTGGATGTGCTGGCGGCTCACGGACTTTTCCCGAGCGATCTGAGGAACGGTCTGCGGCTCCGCCTGATAAAGAAACTCCAGCATGGCCCGATGGCTGGCGTTGATGCCGGTTCCGTGCAGCAACTCATCGCTGGTGGCACGGAGCCGTTGGAACAGGCGCCGGGTATGCCAGATAACTTCGTACAACTTCGACGGAGCGCTGCGCCCCATGGACCCTCCTTCCCAAGTTGACAACTGAGTTGTCATTATCTATAGTGACAACTCAGTTGTCAAGTGCAGTAAGCCAACAATTGGTACCGGTTGTTTCTTGGAAAGGAGAAGGAAGATGAAACTCCCAACGATAGGTCTTGTCGCCGTACTGCTGGCTTTTGGGGCTTGCAGCCAGGCACCTGGTGAGCCGCAGGCCAGAACCCCTTCGATCATGGCCCACGGAGGCGTGGCCCTGGATGGCTATGATCCCGTGTCTTATTTCGACGGAAAGCCCCGAAGAGGGGAGGAGGCATATCGAGTAGAATCTTTAGGAGTTACCTGGGTCTTTGCCGATCAGCGGCACCTCGATCGGTTTCAAGCTGCGCCGGAGGCGTTTGTGCCCCAATACGGAGGGCATTGTGCCCTTGCGATGAGTCTCAACGAAGTCGCGGAAGGTTCCCCGGAATCGTGGTCTATCATTGATGGGAAACTGTACTTTCACAACAGCGGACTCACGTCATGGCTCTTCAGTATCATCCCGGGACGAATCGGCGCGGCGGATGAAAACTGGGCGCAACTGAAAAAGACCGCCATGCGATGATGGAGCGATGTCATTTGATCGGATTGTTGGGAACTCGCGCTGATCGCTATGGGCGACCAGCTTGCTGCACAGGTGAGGGACAGCGTATAGAGGAAGAAGCGCCGCCGGGCGCCGGGTTATCTGTTTATCTGGGCTGACAGCTCTTCATAGATCGAGCGTCGATGGCCGACGGCCATGAGGCGGATTGTGTGTGACTTGCGATCGATGGCGTAGACGATTCGAAAGCGACGGACACGATATTTCCACAGTCCTTTGAGTTCGCGAAGTAACGCTTCGCCACATTCAGGATCGGCAGCAATTGCGCGAATCGCCGACTTGATGGCACGTTTCAGATCTGGATGAAGCGATCGGATAACCTCAGCAACATTAGGCGGAATAACGGGGCGAAACAGGGTCACGCAGTCCGGCGCTTCTTTGTGGGAGCAACAGGTTCACCGAACACGTCCTCGAACGAAAGTCCTTTTTTGCCGGTCTTGTAGAACGCCCGACTCTCCGCGATCTGATGCATGAGGTCGGGGTCGCTCAGGACATCCAGTGTCTCTTTGATGCGGGCATACTCCTGAACATTGACGAGCACGGCAGCCGGCCGGCCGTTCTTGGTTACGACGACCTCCTCCTCGCGCTCCTCAACGCCGGCCACCAACTCCGGTAACCGGGTTTTGACCTCTGATAACGGCAGCGTTTTCGCCACGGCTGTCCCTCTGATTCGCTATGACCACAATTCTGGTCATCATGGTATATCGGGGAATATCGTGCCGTCAACCAGGTTAGGCGGAGGCCGCCGCACGCAGAAGCGGGGCTGTCGCAGTGACTCCCGGACCTCTTGCCATGAAGTAGCTTATAAGCTACAATTGAGGCTGTGGAAGCGACTCCGAAAGCGCTTCGTATCTATGTAACTGAAGACGGGCGGGAGCCGTTCACTGAATGGCTGGCGTCACTCCGCGACGTGAAAGCTCGTGCCAAAGTTCGAGTGCGGCTGGATCGGGTGGGCCTGGGTAATTTTGGGGACTGCCATGGAGCTGCGGATCGACTATGGTCCAGGCTATCGCGTGTACTTCGGTCAAGACGGTGCAACGATTGTGCTGTTGCTCTGCGGTGGCGATAAAAGCACGCAGGTCAAGGATATTGAAACAGCGAAGCGATATTGGAGTGAATACAGGAGGCGGCCATGAAAAAGAGCAAAGCCTATCAGCCAGATTTGATTGAGAGCCTGCGCGACGCCAATGAGGCTGAAGAGTATTTAAACGCGGCGTTAGAGGAAGACGATCCTGAACTGTTCCTGCTGGCTCTGCGAAATGTTGCCGAAGCTCAAGGCGGAGTCGCTCAACTGGCAGACAAAGCGAAGCTGAACCGTGAAAACCTCTACAAGATGCTTTCCGAACGGGGCAATCCTGAACTCAGAAGCCTCGATGCCCTATTGCAGGCTTTGGGGTTCCGCCTCGCCGTCACGGCTAACCGGTAGGCACAAGGCAAAGACCCAACCGCGCCGCGCGCCGCGAAGTTGGCCGATCAGAAATGACTCCCGACCCCTTTGTTTCATCCTCGGAATTCCAATCGCGGGCACTGGAGGATTGGGCCTATCGGCGGAGCGTCCAGCTCGACTTTATTCGGCCGGGCAAACCTGTGGAAAATGCCTTTATTGAGTCGTTAACGGGCGGCTCCGCGACGAGTGCTTGAACGTGCACCAGTTCGTGTCGCTGGCCGACGCTCAAGCGATCCTCGAAGCCTGGCGGCTCGACTACAATACACGCCGCCCGCACAGCTCACTCGGCCACCTGACGCCGAGTGAGTTCGTCAGCCAACGTCAGGAAGAACGGAACGCCGAAGAAGTCCTCTGCTCTGGTTAAGAGTTGTCTCGGAAGGGGACCAACGTCACTCCCATTACTTTTTCTTGGACCTGTGTCTTTCATTTGGGGTTGGGAAAATTCTTTCTGGGCTTCGGCAGACGCCGCGAAATCTCGTTATTTCGATCCTGAACTCTTTGAACGGATTCCTGCAACGCCGTGATCTTGTATTCCAATTGGAGGAGGCCACCGTTAACGGTCATTCGTTGGAACTCCTCCCTCCTAATCTCCTCCTGGCGCTGCTCCTCACTGGCCCTTAAATCTTCGTATTGTTCTTTGAGATTGTCATACTGTTGAATTGCGGAATAGGATGCCATTCCGACCAGAACGGCCAATAAGGTTGCGACGACGGTCCACACGCGCCCTAATTTGAATCGCCAGCAGGCGAACCATAAGAGGATCGCAGTCAATACACCAATAATACCTGCAGCCGAGCACACTACGTCAGCCAAATCTCTTACGACACAGTCGAAAGGACCGGGACAAGGCGGCGGGAACGGCACGGCTCTCATATCTCCCTCATTCCTCTATCATGTGATTCGGCCCACTTGCTTACCTTAGTCTGATCTTAATGACTTCGCTGTAAAGCTCGTCCTGCTTTTTCTGCACTTCCTTAACTGCTTCCTGAACCACTATTAACTTCTTGTCAATTTCCTCAATCTTCGGACGGAAATTGCTGTACTTCTGCATTTCCCTTTCCAGGGCAAAGCGCGCCTGTTCTTCCTTCCTTAACCAATCGGTATAGAAACCTTTAAGATGATCGTATTGCTTGATGGGTGAGTAGACGGTCATTACGGTTGCTACCGACAAAATCATGCCCGTGAACGCCAATATCTCAGCTTTAATCCTGGCCTTAAAATCCTTTTTGGAATTGCATAGCCAGACTAAACCCAAGACTACAATCGCAGCAACAATAGCTACGACGCTTTCCACGACGCCAAACTTCTCCCAGGCATCCCTAAAAACGCAATCAAAGGCTCCTACGCAAGGGTTCCGGCGTCCGACCACAATTATATGCATTCCCCTCTCATCGGAAGGTGGGCTTATAGAAAATCATGAGGAGTAGATGGTGTCAGGAACCGATTAAGACTTCAAGAGGGCGTGCCAAGGTTTAGAGCGACTTTTCCGGAGAAGCGGGGACCAGCCGAGATTCAGCCGAGAAGGGAAGCTGGAATTGACCGCGGGTGGCACGGTGAACGGGGTGCCCCACTGCGCGGAACGTAAGGGACCCACTGGGGGATGGGTGGAGTGAGCACGGTGGGGCTGTTCGCCGTGACAGGACCCGCGCCTTTACTTCACTGATTGCTTCGCAGAATTTCCAGAATGGAGATACTTATCGATCCCTGCGGCCATCTTGCGCCCTTCGGCGATAGCCCACACGATGAGCGAGGCGCCGCGCTTGGTGTCGCCGACGGCAAAGACACCGTGGAGGTTGGTCATGAAGTTGTCGTCCACTTGGACGGCGCCGCGCGCATCGTACGTCACGCCCAGACCATCGAGTCACAGACTTGGGGGCGGTTCTTGACCTTGCACCACGCTTGCTTGAGCCTCTCCCCCAGGCGGTTGGTGAGGATGCGGGTTCGCTAGCGACATTGACGGTTGGCATAGCGCGGGACCCTGGTCGCGTCAGCGACGGCCATGCATGTTCGATGGTCCGTTGACGACAGTCGTAACGGACCGAGTTTACATCGCCGAGGGGTGCTGCGCCATGCGCGTTCAACCGTCGTGGAGCGGCGAGCCCGCATCCTCCCACACCTCACAACTTCCCCCAACTCCTTAGCGGCGTCGGGATCTGCGGGGTGTCGCTTGTCTGGTACGGGTGGTTCGTCTGGTGGCGAGCCATTTCTGAAAGGAAGCCTGGCTTTCTCCCGACGGCTTGCCTGCCAAGAGGCCGTCGATGCCGATGTCTTCATCGAGCAGATCCCAATGGATGCCGCGTCCTCGTCCGATTAAACGCCAGGATTTCCGTTCGGCCTGCGTTGCATGGACGAGACGCGGAAACCAGTCGAGCGGTACGGAGAGGCTGCGTCCATCGCTCAGGTCGACGGTCAAGGTGTCGTCCGTGACCGTGACCGATTCCGCTGTGGGAGTGGTCGTCTCAATCGCCAAAGTAATCATGCCAAGCCTCTCGTAGTTGCTCCTGATAACGCTGAACGAGTTGCCGAATCCGATTCAATTCGGTTCGAGAGAATCCCCCGCTTTCTTGCAACCTCACCGGAGCAAGCCAAAACTTCGCGACCTTATCCTCTCGCTCGACATGCACATGAAGCGGCTCGTCACGGTCGCCGGCATAGCTTGCTGATCTCTTCTCACTCCTCGGTTGATTGAGGAGGGTGGGGCTCGCCTGCGACTTGCGAGGTGGCGCATGAAATAAGATGCCCCTACCCAAGCTTGCTGATACCGTCCTTGCCTCAAGGCAGGTGAGAGACGGATGCTGTACCTGCGATATGCGCGGAGGCGAGGGTACCACACTTGCCGAACGGTTGCGGTCGCATGGCGACGGCCCTGTATGTCTGAGGTCCGTTGGCTAGAGCGGTAACGGACCGAGTTTACAGGGCCGAGCAACCGGAGGCGTAGTGCGGTCGAGCCGTAGCGCCTGAGCAGGTAGGGCTCCGTCTCTCCACACGTCTATAACTTCCCAAACGTCCTCTCAAAAAACTCCCGCACCTTCCTCATATTCTCTTCAATATCCGAACTCAAATGCCTCGCCCCCGCCTGCCAGTCGTCCGTTGTGTAACCGACGCGGCGGGCGAGGAAAATAAATTCATCTGAATCAGCCGATAGCAGCACCAAATCTTTTGCGGTAGCGCGGTGAATGCCTCTATACGTTGATCTTGTAATGCGTGCTCCGGCCGCCTCCGGCTGGAGCAAACACTCCCTTATCGGTCAGGTCTTGCAAATCTCGTGTGGCCGTGGCCTTCGATGCTCCCGTGATCGTCATGTATTTCTTGGCGCTCATGCCGCCTTCGAACCCAGCCGGGCCTTCTTCGAGCATCCGTCGGAGAATTTTCAGCTGCCGTTCGTTGAGCCGATCCCGAAATCGGTCGAACAGTCTGGTTTTCTTGAGCGTGAAATCGATCTGTTCCTCGGCTTGGATCTGCGCCTCCAAGATGATCCGGATAAACCAGGTGATCCAGGGCGTGATCTCGTTCGACTGCTGCCCTTCCTTCAACGCGTCGTAGTACTCCTTCCGTTTCGCTTCGATGGCCCTGGACAAACTCAGCAAGGCGGGCCGCCCGAGCCCCTGCGAGAGGGCCTTTTCGGACAATGCTCGCCCGATACGGCCGTTGCCGTTTTCGAACGGATGGATCGACTCAAAATAGAGATGGGCGACGGCCGAGCGTACCGGTGCCTTCCGAATTTCGTGTTTCCCGCCAGAGGCTGTGTCGTTGAACCATTGAATGAACCGAGCCATCTCTCCGGAAACTGCCGAGGATGGCGGAGCCTCGAAATGCACGCGTTCATGTCCCACCGGTCCGGACACGACTTGCATCGGTTCGGTATGGGTCCGCCAGCGACCGGCTGCAACATTCCTGTGTCCCTGCATAATCAACCGGTGCCAGTCGAACAGCGTGTCCTCGGACAGCGGTGCCGCAAAACTGTTCCGGACGTCGATCATCAGGGCGGCGGCACCGGCCGCTCGTTTGTCTCCCGCCGCATGACCGCCTTCAAGACCGAGATTGTTCCGGATCGACGACATGACATCTTTTCTGCTCAACAGTTCCCCTTCGATCGCGGAGGTCTTCATCGCCTCCATCGCCATGATCTCCATGGTCGCTTCGATCTGGGCCTCTGCCGTCAGACCTGTGAGGAGTCCACCGGCTCGACCGGTTCTCTCGGCAAACGCAAAAAGGACATCTTCAATGCCGGATAGGTCGTAGCGGAAGTCGGGCCAGTCTTCTTGTTGCCAGTTATAGGGCATGGGCCGATTATACACTTATTCGGCTCACGATCTATCAAGATATGAGCCGATTGAGGCAGATATTCGGCTCATTGCAACAGGACTAGACTATGGGATTCCAGTGGCAGGTCTACAGCTGGGACAACTGAGTGGTCGCACTACAGTGAGTGTTGATTCACAACGCCCCGAACGTTCTCTCGAAAAACTCTTTCGTGTGCCTCATATGCTGATCAATATCCGTCTGTAAGTGCCTGGCACCGGCTTGCCAGTCGTCGGTGGTGTAGCCGACGCGGCGGGAGAGGAAGATGAATTCTTCGGAGTTGGGTGGGGGGAGCACGAGGTCTTTGGCGTTGCCGCGGACCATGCGGAGTCCGTCGATCAGCATGCGGATGAAGAGATAGGCCTTCCGGAGATGGTCACCGTCCATTCTGGTCACGATCCCGTTTTCGACCAGTGCGGCGAGCGCCTGCATTGCGTTCGGCGTCCGCAGCACCGCCAGCTTGTGTCCGTGCAAGAGCTGCAGGTATTGAATGGCATATTCGATATCGACCAGGCCGCCGGGGCTGAGCTTCACGTTGATCGTGCCCGGTTCCACCAGTTGCTTAAGCTGTTGTCGTCGCAAGTCCAATGCGACCGTCAGGTCCCATGGCTCACCGCCGTAGACAAATTTGTCCCGGTGGGTCTCGACCTGTTTGCCGAGCGCGGCGTCGCCTGCGACGAAGCGGAGCTTGATCAGTGATTGTCGCTCGAACGGCGCGGCCAGCCCTTTGTCGCTATAGTAGCTCGTGATTTCATCGAGCGGATTGGCCAGGAAACCCTTGCCTCCGTGGGGGCGCAGGCGCACGTCGAGATGGAAGATGCCTTCCTGTTTGGCCTCGATCCACTGGAGCAACTCCTGCGTGAGTCGCTCGAAATATTCGCTGTTCTCGATTTTCTCCT
>JBBILH010000020.1:0-7461 GCA_037445005.1 Nitrospira sp. | reverse complement strand
CCGCCGGTGCGGCCCGCACCGCCATATACGAACAGCAGCTCGATGTCCGAGGCGTAGCCGAGCTCACGCCCGCCGAACTTGCCGATGCCCAGGATCGCAAAGGGGCAGGGCTTTTTGTTGGCCATCCGCGGAGCGCCATAGATTTTTTCCAGCTTGGCTTGGCAGTCGATCAAGCTCCGCTGAACGATCACCTCGGCCAGTTGGGTCAGCGCGAGTGAGAAATCCGCCAGACTGGAGCCGGGCTCGACGATATGCTTCATGTCGATTCGGAAGAGTTCGCGGTCTTTGAATTGATTGAGCGCCGCTTTCTTTCCCTCGTCCGTTTTGGCCTTGTCGACCGCCTTGTCCAACTGCTTCTTGAGCGCGGCGACGGGTTTGATCAATGGTTCGTTCCGATAGTCCTTCAAGAGCGGAACGAGGTTGTCGTGTTGGCGTCTGAGGAAGTCCTCCCACAGAAAGTCGCTGGCGCCGAGCAGTCGGGCCAGCAACGGAAAAGTTTTCTTGTCGTTTAAGAAGGCCAAGACTTCTTGCTGCGCCTTGCCTTTGGTCCCCTGCACGATCAGGTCGAGGAACTGATCGAACGCTTCGAGGGCCTTGGTCGGGTCCGGCGCCCAGGTGAGCGCATGGGTGAACTGCTTGATGAGGACGGCGGTGAGGCGTAACTGCTGCTGATCGGCCGGGTCGGTCAGTTTCTGGCCGTAGCGGTTCCTGACGTAGAACCGATCGTGCAGTTTGCCGCTCTCCATGTCGATCTGGGCCTTGGCGATGTAGATGTTGCGCATGGCCAGAGCGTTGGCGAAGGCGTAGAGAAAGGCCGGCGTGTCGTCCGATCTGATGATCATCAGCGTATCCGTCGGCGACTGGCTGTTGTCGAAGGTGATCTGGACCGGATGGAGGAGGCCGCTGAAGCTGCCGCGCCGCTTGCCGAGTTGTTCGACCAAGTGTCGGTTTACGGCATGCCGGGCCTCCTCAAATTGGTCGGTGTCGAGCAGGCCGATGACGGCGCGCAGCTCGTTGGCCAGGCGCCTCTGATCGTCGGTTCCGAACGAGGCGCCGCGCACCGGCTGCACGCGAAAGATATCGACGATCTTCTTGCGCGAGAGTCCGGGGCGTCCTTTCGGTCGCTGGCGCGGTCCGCTGTCATAGGACGCCTTGGCGGGCTGCTGTGTCGCAGCCTCGGCAAAAGTGTAGATCCGGCCTTCTTCGATATTCAGGCCGAAGGCCGACAAGAGGCCGCAAATAGTGGCGAATTCGGCGAAGTAATCGTAGGCGACGATCGTGAGATCGAACTGATCGCCGCGCCGTTCCGAAACGGCCAACTCGCAGAGATGATCGGGCGTCAGTTGCGCGGCCAAGCGCACATGCCGGGCAATGGTCGCCGGTTCGACCCACCGGAAGTATTCCTGGTCCATCCGGCTGACGAAGTCTTCCAGGATGTCGGGTGGAACGTCGGAGCAACGCGGTTGGAGTGACGTGAGAAGCTCGCCGCGATTCGGTTCACCGATCGACATGGCCGGCAGTATACCGGAACGGGTTCATTGTGCGTAGGGGAGGCTCTCAGTATAATGCCGCGCCATGACCAGCCGGAAGGAACGACCGTCGAAGAAGTTGGATCAAGTTGCGGCCCTGTTTCCCTCGGCCAGGCCTGATCCCGCGCCGGTTCTCCTCGCGACGGAACCGGATCCCGTGCGGACCGGGACCATTCTCTCGGCGTACGGCCTGCGCGACGTCGAGCAATCGGACCGCAATCTCCAGGCGATGGCGGGCGAACCGCACGAACGCCGCCAACTGGCCGAGATCCTTCCGATCCTTCTTGACTCGATCGCCCGCACGGCCGACCCGGACCAGGCCTTGAATCACTGGGAACGGATGCTCTCGAACGTCACGCGCTCGTCCTTTCTCGACTACCTGCGCAGCTCGCCGCGCATGCTGGATCTGCTCTGCACCATCTTCGGCAACAGCGATTCTCTGGCGTTCACGATCATCCGGGACCCGATGCTGGTCTACTGGCTGGCGGAGCAGGATGTGCTGTCGAAGCCCCCGACCCGCTCGGGGATCGAACAGTCGCTGCGCAAGCAGTTGGCCCGCCTCACGGTCAAAGAGCTGAAGCTGGAAGTGCTGCGCCGCTATCGCCGGCGGGAGATGCTGCGGATCGGCGTGCGCGATCTGCTGCGCCTGGCGGATGTGCCGGAGACGACGGCCTCTTTGTCTGATCTTGCCGGTCTCTTGATCCATGCGGCCTACGAAGTCGTCGATGCGGAGTTGCGCCGCGTCTACGGCGTTCCGATGCACAAGAACCGGCAGGGGAAATGGGTGGAGACCGGGTTTGCCGTGATGGGGATGGGCAAGCTGGGCGGGCATGAACTGAATTACAGCTCGGACGTGGATCTGATTTACGTGTACGACTCGCACGAAGGGGAAACGCGCGCGCCGCGCGGAAAGTCCGACGGCATGCCCGCGGTCGTCGGCATCTCCAACGAGGAATATTTCGAGATCCTCTCGCGCGAACTGACGAAGGCCCTGGTCGAACAGACCAGGGAGGGCTACGTGTTCCGTGTCGACCTGCGCCTGCGGGCGGAGGGGTCGGTGGGACAGCTGGCCCGCTCGCTGGACGATTATCACAAGTACTATTCCACCAGAGGTGTCGTGTGGGAACGGCTGGCGCTGTTGAAGGCCTGGCCGGTGGCCGGGTCGATGGATGTGGGAAAGGCGTTCTTGAAGATGGTCAAGCCGTTCGTCTTCGGCGCCGGCAAACTGGAGCGGGAGACGGCCTTGGCGATCGTGCAGGACGTGCGTGCGGTGAAGGAGATGATCGACGGCAAGATGGCCGATCGCGGTCATGAACGCCGCAACGTGAAGCTGGGCACCGGCGGGATCAGAGAGATCGAGTTCCTGGTGCAGACCATTCAGGTCCTGGCGGGACGGAAGGCGCCGGGTCTGCTGGATCGGAGCACACTCGGCTCATTGAAACGGTTCGCCGCAAAAAACATCATCTCCGCGGCGGACCGGGACGCGCTGACCGCCGCCTACCTTTTTCTCCGCGACGCCGAACATAAGCTACAGATGGTGCATGAGCTGCAAACCCATTCGTTGCCCGATGAGCAGGAGGAGTTGGAGCGCTGCGCGATTCGCGGCGGATACGAGGGCGGCGACCGGACGGCGGCCGTCAAGAAGTTTCTTGCCGACCATGCGATGCACACGTCGGTGGTACACACGGCCTTCCGCTCGTTTTTCTATGAGACGAAGGGTTCGGCTTGGTTCAAAGCGGCGATGAGAGGATAGGGACCGCCTCCGCGCCGCCGGTGCCTGCCCGTCGTGGATACGAAGTCATTCGCCGGGGAACACACGGCCGATTCTCAGGCAAGGACGGAGACAGCCGCCGATCGGAACGGCTGCAGTTTCCTAAAATCGCGCGTGTACGGTCCCTGATGTCTGTTCGCTCCCGCAGCGATTGCAGGCACCCGATGTCACTTTCATCCTCATCTTTTCTTCCAAGTAGTCCTCGATCCTCTGCCAGAGGCCGGCGGCGGTCTTGACTCTTTTGCACTTGGGGCAGACGCAGAGCGAGCCCTTCAAGGCATCCAGTTCCTTGGCCTTCTGTCCCAAGACGCGTGTCTGCTCGGACAAGTCGCGTTCCCGTTCGACGCGGTTGTCGAGTTCTTCCTTCATGCTCATTGCCATCGATACTCGGGCGACCAACTCGGCCGGGATGACCGGCTTCCGGATGTAATCCGTCGCGCCGGCGTTGTACGCGGCCTTGATATTGTTGGGATCGGTCTTGGCGGTGACGACGATGACCGGCAAGTGCTCGTAGCGCTCGTCCTCTCGAATCTTGCGGCAGGCTTCGAGTCCGTCCATATCGGGCATGAGCAGATCCATGAGGACGATGTCGACCCGGTTGCCGGACGACGCCTGCTCTCCGGCTTTGAGCCGTTTGAGCGCGTCTGCGGCCGAGGCCGCGAATTCAAGCGAACGGTAGCCTGCTTGCTGGAGCGTGGCAGCGAGCAGCTCCCGCTGTTCTTCAAAATCATCGACGATAAGAATGCTCATGATGCCTTCTCCTTCTCGTACTTTCTCATGCGGCGCGATGGCTCTTCTTTGATGTTGTGTCGATCCGCTGCTGGACCCTGGCCAGGGCCTGCGCGAGTTCGGCGATCTGTCGGGCGATGGTCTGGACATCCTTGGCGAGCGCAGCCTGTTCAAGCGCGCCGCCGATCCGTCCGATCTGGTCAAACCCGTACGAGCCGGCCAGCCCTTTGATGCGGTGCCCGATGGTTCTGATCCGGTCGAAATTTCCGACGCGAAGGGCCGTTTCCAAGGCCGCAACGTCTTGCTCGCGCTTTTGGAGAAACTTCGGCTTCAGCATCTCCATGGTGCTGTCCAGCGCGTTCTGATCTTGTGAGGAATCGGGGGAGCGGCGGTCCGGCTTCGGCGAAGCTTCCGGTGCAGCGTATTGATGTATGGCGCGAAGGAGTTGCTCCATTTTGATCGGCTTCGTCAAGTAGTCGTCGCAGCCTGCTTCCAGACTCTCCCGCTGGGCGTCGAGCATGCCGTTGGCCGTGAGCGCGATGATCGGCGTGCGGGCGAGACCCTCGACCGACTCCCACTCACGTATCAGACGGGTGGCCGAGAGGCCGTCCATCTCGGGCATATGCAGATCCATAAAAACGAGATCGTACCGTCGCTCTTTGAACAGGTCGACGACACGGGCGCCGTTGGAGGCGCAAACGACGCGATGCGGGGTGCCCTTCAAATACAGCTTCATGATCTCTTGAGATTCTATAGAGTCCTCCGCGAGCAAGATGGATAACCCGCTCTCTACCCCGGGGGGTGCAGGCGCGGTCGCCGGTGCGGTGGCCTGAGTGAGAGTCGAATCCGGATCGGCCTTTTCGTCTGAGTGTTGAAGCGGGATGGTGAACGAGAAGCGGCTTCCCTTGCCTTTCGAGCTTTCGACCCAGATGCGGCCGCCCATCAATTCGACCAGCCGTTTGGAGATGGAGAGGCCGAGGCCGACGCCGCCGTATTGGCGATTCGAGCGGGAGTTGGCTTGTGTAAATCGGTCAAAGATCGTTCTGCATTGTTCGGGGTCGATGCCGATGCCGGAATCCGTCACGGAAAATTGGACGAGATGTGTTCGGCGCGAATCAGATGAGGGATCCACGTTGACCGAAATCGTTCCTCTCTCGGTAAATTTGAGGGCATTGCGAATCAGGTTTAAGAGCACCTGCTGCAACCGGTGGGAGTCCCCCTCGACCTGGACGGGGAGAGCCGGGGAAAGTTTCACGACCAGCTCCAATCCTTTCTCCTCGACCTCGGTTCGCAAGAGGTCCGTCGCCTCCATGACGATTTCCTGAAGGAGAAACGACTCGGTGATAAGCTGCAGCGTTCCCGACTCCGTTTTTGCCGCGAGCAGAAGATCTTCGATCTGGCGCAGCAGGCCGTCGCTGGCCTTCATGCAGCGGCGCACGAGTTCCCGTTGCTCCTGGGCGAGATCCGTCCGCAGGAGGTAATCCGAGATGCCGACGATCGCCGTCAAGGGAGTGCGCATCTCATGACTCATGTTGGCGAGGAATTCGCTTTTCGCCGTATTGGCTTCCTCGGCCAGGGTGCGGGCCCTAATCAGCGTCTCTTCGGCTTCTTTGCGCTCGGTAATGTCCTCGGAGATACCCAAGAGATATTGCGCGGCGCCGGTCTGATCGTAGATCGGGATCTTCTTGGTGTGGAGGATTCTGGTTCCTTTCTGTTTGGTATGAACCGGTTCTTCGGGAATGTCGGTCAAGCGGCCGTCGCGGAGCGTCTCCCTGTCCTTCGCGGTGAAGAAGTCGGCCTCCTCTTTCGGGAAGAAGTCGTAATCATTTCTGCCGATCAACTCGGTCTTTTCATGGCCGAGCAGTTCGACGCCGGCTCTGTTGATGCTCACGAATCGAAGATCGGTCGCGTCCTTTACGAACACCATGTTGGGGAGGTGCTCGAACATGGATTCGATAAACGCCGTCGACTGATGAATCTTGTTTGCGGCGGCGCGCCGGTCGGAGATGTCCCTAATAAAGGATGAAAAGACGACATCCGACCCGACGCGGATCGGCAACACGGTCAGTTCAACGGGGAATTCCTCTCCGCTCTTTCGCAGCGCCGTGACTTCGGTCCGCCTCCGGAGAATGTGTTCTTCTCCCGACGATAGGTAGCGCTGAAGCCCCTTTGCGTGGGCGTCGCGGTATTGCGGAGGGATGATTAGATCGGCGAGCCGGCGGCCCAAGGCTTCCCGTCGGCTATGCCCGAAGATTGCTTCCGCCTGCGGATTCCATTCGACCACTACGCCTTGGTGATCCATGGCCACGACGGCATCCAGCGCTCCTTCAACGATGGCCTGGAGTCTGGACTCGCTGTTTTGTCTGGCCAGCCGCATCCTCAAGTCGCGATACAACAGGCCTGTCAGGATCCACAGGGTAATCGTCCCGACCGAGCGATTGAAAACGCCGATGGTCAAATCGTCGCCGTCATGGAGGCGAAGCCCTGGTTCCCCCATGATCGCCACGGACCAGAAGATCGTACTAAGAAGGAGCAGTCGGGGCTGATTCAGGCGTGAGACGCCAAACGCGAGGATGAAGTAGGGGAGCCAAGGGGCGAATCCTAACGGGACATAGAGGTCTGCGACGAAAATACCCAGCGTCGCCACACCGATCAGGATCGGCGCGAAGTGTTTCCATCGGTCTATTGATTCCTGTTGCCGCGAGGCGACCATACGGAGTCTCGTTGTTCCCAGTATAGGCACCTAGGGCGGTCATTCAAACCGAATTCAGGAAATTGGCTAGAAGGACGCGGGCTTAGAGGAGGGAAAGGCCCAAAAACACGAAAGGCCCGGCGGTTGCCCGCCGGGCCCTCCGTTTCCGATTCCGAGCGATAGGCTATACGCCATACGCCATACGCTCTTACTCTTCTTAGTACATCCCTTCCATACCGTGGCTGTGGCCATGACCTCCGGCCGGTTCCTTCTTCTCTTCCGGAATCTCGGTGATCATGACTTCAGTGGTGAGCATCAAGCCCGCCACCGAGGCCGCGTTCTGCAGAGCGCAACGCGAGACCTTGGTCGGGTCGATGATGCCGGCCTTGATCATGTCCACGTACTCTTCCGTCGCCGCGTTGAAACCGAAGGCGCTGTTCTTGTCCGCGCGGACCTTCTCCACCACGACGGAGCCTTCGCCGCCGGCGTTCGTGACGATCTGACGGATCGGCTCTTCAAGCGACCGGCGGATGATGTTCACGCCGACCTGCTGTTCGGGCGCCAGCTTCAATAAGCCGAGCGCATCGATGCAACGCAGGTAGGCCGTGCCGCCGCCCGGCACGATGCCTTCTTCGACCGCCGCCTTGGTGGCGTGCAGCGCGTCTTCGACGCGGGCCTTCTTTTCCTTCATTTCGGTCTCGGTCGCGGCGCCGACGTTGATGACGGCCACGCCGCCGACG
>JBBILH010000019.1:38477-47482 GCA_037445005.1 Nitrospira sp. | reverse complement strand
GGGTTACGTCGCGCCATTCGACGACATAGGCGAGTTTGTCTCCCTTGGAGTTGAACACGGCGCGAGTTTGATGCTCGAAGACAAACGGCCCCGGCGTGATCTCGCCGCGCCGCACGTCGCCCGGCTTGAGACCGGCCAGGATATTCTTGATGGCTTGAGGATCCTTGTGGTAGCGATGAATGGACCCTCCCACGACTTTGTCCGCCTCGAAGCCGGGGATGTACTGTCGCAATTCCGCTTCCAACCGTTTCAGATAGTTCGCGGCGGTCCGGTTGATGAAGATGATCTCTTCCCGCTCGTCCGCGATCATGAAATTCGTGCCCGCATGCTCCAACGCGGCCTGCATGCGAACCACGGTCTTCTCGTTCGCTCTTGCTTCGGTTACATTGACCCATTCGAGCGCGCTCCCGACGTGATCGCCTTTGGCGCCGAACAGCGGCTTCACGGTCAGATCCAGAATGACTGCTCCGATTGTCACATCCATGCGATGAGGCAGCTTGGACGGATCATCGAGGAGGCGGCGCGCGGCCGCCGGGTCCGGGCAATACGCATCAAGCTTGCTGCCCATAAGAGTATCCGGATCGAAGGCCGGCATGGTTTTGCGGATCTCTCCGAGGATCTCGCGGATCGACGCGCGAGCCCCTTCGTTGAGATATGTAATGGCGAGGCTGCGATCGCAGAGAATGAGATTGGCGTTTGCGGCGTTCAACGCGCCGACCAACTCCTGTTGCTTCGCGCTCCCCTGTTCCAATGAGGCGCCCATCTCATTGAACGATTCGGCCAGCTGCCCGATCTCGTCCCGCGAGACGACCGTCGCGCGGGCCGAGAGGTCGCCTGCGCTGAGGCGCTGGATCGTGGCCACGAGCTTTTTCAACTGGACGACCATTTTGCGCCCGACGAAGAACCCGGCCGGCAGAATCAGCAGCAGGCAGGCGGCGGCGGTGAAGAGCACTTGACGTTGGATCCCGCGCGACGACGCGGCGGCTTGATCAAGCGGTACCCGGACCAGAATGGACCAGTTCATGCCGGGAAATCCCATGGCGCCTTTGAGGTGGGCGTAGCCGCTCGATTGCAGGATCTGCTTCCGTGCATGGAGCGTATTCTCGTAGCCCCGTTTCCCATTGACCGCCTTCTGCGCCACCGACAGGCCCTTCTCCGCCAGGTTGAGTTTCATCAGGACGTCGAAATCCCGCACCACCTTGTCCGTGCCCTGCCCCGCCGGGTCGTAGTCCACGATCACGCGGCCCACGCTGTCCAGCACGGTGAGTTCCACGTCGGCCCCGGACGCCGCTTTCAGATCCGCCACCCCGGCTTTCACGATGTCTTCCACCAGCGAGAATTTGGCCCGATTGCTCCAATAGGCGATCACCTGCCCGTCCCGGTAGACCGGCGCGGAGAATCCGAGGACCAGCCCGTCCTTGCCGGGATACGCCGCTTTGACATCCTTGTCGAGATGCACGTCTTCGACGAACGTCCCGGTCGAGACCTCGTTGCCCGGCGCCGTAAACGGCATCTTGGTCGTGAAGGTTTTGGCCTTCAGCGCTTGAAACCAGGGGGTCTGACTGTAATCATTCGCATACAGCGACTTGACATTGATCGGCTTGCCGTCGGCATCCTTCGTGTTCACCGCGATCAAACGCCCTTTGAGATCGACGAGCAGGCTCAGGAAATAGATGTCGTAGGTGTCCACATACTGGTTCATCACCTGCACGATCGGGCTTTTCTCTTCCTCCGCCACATACCAGGAGTTCGTTTGGCTGACCGCGCTGTTCAGCCCGAAGGCCTGCACATCGCCGTAGCGCTCGAAGAGGTTGCGGTCGATCGTATCGGCCATGTTGACGGCCGCATATTCGAACTGCTGCCCGATCTGCTCGACAGTGTGGTCCGCCGCCTTCCACGCGATCCAGCCGACAATCAGCATTGGGATGGCGGCAAAGAGGGCGAACAGCCCCGTCAACTTTCCCGACACACCGACTCGTGACATCCCCTGCCGCATCTGAAGCATATGCCCCCCCTCCCTGGTTCCAGGTTTCAGGTTCCTCTCAACGTGAAGCGTCGCACGTGAAGCGTCCGGATTCGGACGCGTCCCGCTTCTTCAGCGCTTCACGTTTCACGTCTTCTTCCCACGCTTCACGCTTCACGCTTCACGAACGACGCTTCACGTTGTCTTCCGGCGCTTCACGAACGACGCCTCACCCACATGCATCCACCGTCGCGGCAGCGGCATCTTGCGCAGCGTGAGTTACGCCGCCGGCGCCATCGTCTCTTTGAGCGCGGGGTCGAGTAACAGCCGGTCGATGTCCAACAGCGACACGAGCTTCTCGCCCGACTTGCCGATGCCGTTCAAAAACGTCACGTCCACCTTGTTGCCGAACTCCGGCGCCGGTTGAATGTCCTTCTTGGCAATCTCCAACACGTCCGACACCGCATCCACGACGAGGCCCATCACCTTGTCCTGCACGACGACGACCACGATCACGGTAAACATCGTATAGTCGATCGTGGGCAGGCCGAAGCGGGTGCGCAGTTCCACGATCGGCACGATCGTGCCGCGCAGGTTCAATACCCCTTTAATGTGGGGCGGCGTGTTCGGGATCTTCGTCACGGCGGTATAGCCCTTGATCTCCTGCACCCGGAGAATGTCCACGCCGTAGAGTTCCTCGCCCAAGCTGAACGTGAGAAACTGATTGCCGTCGGCGCTGAGGGCCGCCTGCTGATTGAACTCTTTCGTCGCATTGTCTGCCGCCACGGTTGCCATAGAGGGCTCCTTTCTCAGAGTCGTCGTATATCCGGGGTTCCTGGCCAGGCCCGGGACACTCTTCTACCGTCCGTTCCTATATGTCTCTATCACTAGGGACATATCGGAACGGCGGACGGATACTTGAGCAGGATGGATCCACGCGGATGAAGGACGATGCAGAAAGGCGTTCGCCGGCCCGGACAGCCGAGCGGTCCCAGAGTTCTCTTTCGGGAAGGTGTAAGTGTGGGAAAGCGGACCGGGGGATCAGGCGGCGACGGGATTGTCACGTCGCGCAATTTCGAGCAGGCCGCGGACGTCCACGATGAAACCGACCGTGCCGTCGCCCAGGATCGTGGCGCCGGCCACGCCTTCGACTTTGCGGAAGTTCTGCTCCATGCTCTTGATGACGACCTGTTGCTGGCCCAGAATTTCATCGACCATGACGGCGACGCGCTCGCCTTCGGCTTCGAGAATCAACAGGATCGCTTCCTTGGGGTCGGTGAAATCCGGCTCGTTGGCAAACACGTCGTACAGGCGCACCATCGGAATGTACGTGCCCCGCACGTTGATGAGCTCCCCCTTCCCCACCACGGTCTTGATCAGCTCCGCTTTCGGCTGGAGCGATTCCAGTATCGAGAGGAGCGGAACAATGTAGGTCTCTTTGCCGACCCGCACCGTCATGCCGTCGATGATCGCCAGGGTAAGGGGCAGCTTCAACGTAAACGTCGTCCCGTGGCCCTGTTTCGTCTTGATGCTGACGGTGCCGCCCAAACCTTCGATGTTCCGTTTCACGACGTCCATGCCGACGCCGCGACCGGACACGTCCGTCACCTTCTCCGCCGTCGAGAATCCCGGCTTGAAGATGAGCGGCCAGATCTGATCATCGGTCAGTTTTTCGCTCTCAGAGACAAGTCCCTGCTTGATCGCCTTGGCCAGAATCTTTTCCCGATTCAGTCCCCGTCCGTCGTCTTCGACGGTGATGCAGATGCTGCCGCCTTCATGGAACGCATTGAGCCTGATCGTGCCGGTTTCCTGCTTGTTGTTGTCGAGCCGCTCTTCCGGACCCTCCAACCCATGGTCGGCGGAGTTTCTGACCAGGTGCGTCAACGGGTCGCCAATGGATTCGATCACCGTCTTGTCCAGTTCCGTCTCTTCGCCGGACAGCACGAGCTGGATCTTCTTGCCCGCCTTGCTCGACAGATCGCGGACCAGCCGGGGAAACCTGGCAAAAGCCGTGCCGATCGGCAACATGCGGATGCCCATTACGCGTTCTTGAATTTCCCTGGTGTTGCGCTCGAGCTGCGCCACCCGCTCCAACAGCACCGGCAGTTGGCGGATTTCGAACCGCGAGCCGAGGTCGCTCAACATCGATTGAGTAATGACCAACTCGCCGACCAGATTGATGAGCTTGTCGATTTTGGCGGTATCCACGCGGATGGAGGTCGTGTCGGCCTTCTTGGCCTGTGCCGCCGATTCCTGTTGCTTCTGTTTCTGCAGCGCCTGCTCGACCTGCTGCGGTGTCACCACCTGTTGTTCGACCAGAATCTCCCCGACTTTCTTCTGTTGGGAGAGCGCCTTGTCCAGCGCTTCGCGCGAGACCGCGCCCGTCTCGACGAGAATCTCGCCCAGCGGCTTCGCCTCTTCGCCTCCGGCGCGTCGTTCGTCGCTCGTGAAGCGTATCTCGTTTCCGGATTCGGACGCTTCACGCTTCACGCTTAACGCTTCACGTTTTTCGATGACAAGCGTGCTGTCGTCTTTGACGAACTCGAACACGGCCTCGACAACCTTGCGCTCCTTCACGGTTTCCAATTGCATCGTCCAGGACAGATAACAGATCTCCGGATCCATCGCGGCGAGGTCCGGCAGTTTGGACGCGTCGACGGCAACCCGGGTAAGAGTGCCGAGTCCCGCCAGCTCTTTGAAGGTCTGCAACGGATCGAGCCCGCGTTGAAACAGATACGGAGGAGGAGTCCACGTAATAAGATAGGTTGAGGTCGAGGCTGAGGTTGAGCAAGATTCTGAAGGGCCACCCTCAACCTTAGCCTTAGCCTCAGCCTTGGCCTTAGCCTCAACCTTCAGATCGCTGGCGGAGGCCAGTTCGCCCGTGAGCCGTTGGACCGTGTCCTCATCGACGGACGACCCGCTCTTGGCGGCATCGATCAACGTCTTGAGACAGTCGGTGGATTTCAATAGAAGGTCGGCGATCGGCGGCGTGACTTTCTTTTGTCCGTTACGGAGCAGATCGAGCAACGTCTCCATCTTATGGGTGAACTGCGCGACCGCGTTGAATCCGAACATACCGCTGGTGCCCTTGATGGAGTGGGCGGAGCGGAAGATCTTGTTCAACAGGTCCAGATCCTCGGGATGTTGCTCCAGCGCCAGCAGGCCCTCTTCGACGATCGCCAGATGTTCGGCGGCCTCTTCGAAGAACGCGTCCTGAAATTGCGCAAAATCGTTGCTCATAACACCTCGTGAAGCGTGAAACGTGAAGCGTGAAACGCCAAGACAACTTCAAGCGTCGTTCATGAAGCGTCGTTCTCCCCGGATACCGGCGCTTCACGCTTCACGAGCGACGCTTCACGCTCTTTTGACGCTTCACGCTTCACGCCGGCAGCACCTTCGCGATGATCTTCAGCATCAGCTCCGGATTGAACGGCTTGACGATCCATCCGGTGGCGCCGGCTTCCTTGCCGGCTTTCTTCTTGTCCTCCGCTGACTCCGTGGTCAACATGAGAATGGGCGTGAACTTGAAGGCCGCCATCTTCCGCAATTCCTTGATCAGCGTAATCCCGTCCATCTCCGGCATGTTCAGATCGGTGACGACGATGTCCAATTTCTTGCCGTCGGCCACTTTGTTCACGGCGTCCTTGCCGTGCTCGGCCTCCACCACTTTGAATCCGGCGTTGGTGAGCGTAAACGCCACCATTTGCCGCATGGTGGGAGAATCGTCAACGACGAGCGCTGTCTTGCTCATCTCTTCCTCCAACTGTCTGTCCGGTCCCGGTGTTGCCTGTTGTGAGTTTCGAGTTGCGAGTTTCGAGTTAACGTAGAAGCCTCTGAAAACTCGCAACTTGGAACTAGAAACTCGAAACTTGACACCCGAAACTCCCGCCGGACTAGAACAACGTCACCGAATCTTCCTCTCCCGGTGACGGCGTCGCCCTCGCGGGCCCCGCCGCCCCTCCATTGACCTCCGCATGAACCCGCCGCTCCGCCTCCATCGTGTACGAATGTTCCAGCTCCTTGAGCAGCGCCAAACTGTCGTCGATATCGGCGTCCGGCTTTCCTTCGAGCAGGTGCATGACGTGGCCCTGCACTTGCGTCAGCGCGTGGCCGACGTGCTCGAGCTTCTGTCTGGTAATGTCTTGAAACTGCAACGCCATCACGATCTGTCCGATGTCCTGTCCCAGTTCTTCCGCCCGCTTCGGCGCCGCGCGTTCGGCCTGCTCCGCCGCCCGCTGTGCGATGCCGTTGAGTTTTGCCATCAAATTGAGCGCCGCCGCCTCGGTCTGCTCGGTCACGGCCTGCATCTGCCGGATCAGCACCGGAATCAGGGGAGACAGACACGAGCCGAACGCCTTCCACGCACGACATGGATCTTCCATTATGGTTATTCGCTCAACGGTTCGGTGAAACCGAGTTGCGTCAGCTTCGTCGTCAATTCGTCCGGGATGCGGGTGACCAGGAGGCGTCCGGATTTTCTCGCCGCCCACATCAGTTGGATGGCCGCCGTATCGACCCGCTTGACCTCCCCGAGATCAAGACACACCAGACCGTCGTTGGCGAAGAGCTTCGTCAGCGAGTCTTTGAATGTCGCGGCCTCGAAGATCGTCAGGTCGCCGCACGGGGCGCATTGTCTCGAATCGGCATTCATCGATCCGTCTCCGTTTTGGATCGTCTGCGATATCGGTCGCCGGCGGCCGATTCTTTAGCATGCCTGCCGGTTACTTCTTCTTGTCGTCGTGGCTCCGCTCGGAATGCGGGAGGAAACTTTCGAGTTTTTCCTGCAGCAGCCGGGGATTTTCGCCTTGGGCCAGTCCGACCAGACCCATGATCATCATGTTCCTGGCGCTCGACTCTTCCTTGAGCTTGAATTTGATCTTATTGGCCAGCGGGAGGAAAAACAGGTTGGCGGCGCCGACGCCGTACACCGTGGCCACGAACGCGACGGCGATTCCGCCGCCCAACTTCGACGGGTCGGCGAGATTTTCCATGACGTGGATCAGGCCCAACACCGCGCCGAGAATGCCGACGGTGGGAGCGTATCCGCCGGCGGCTTCCCAAACTTTTGCGCCCGCCACGCCTTCTTCTTCATGATGCTCGACTTCGATTTCCAGGATTTCGTGCACGGCTTTGGGATCGGTGCCGTCGACGATGAGTTGCACCCCTTTGGCCAAAAACGGATCCTTGATGTCCTTGAGCTTGCCTTCAAGCGCAAGGAGCCCCTGCTTGCGCGACACGTTGGCCAAGTCGAGAATGAGCTTGATCGTCCCTTTGGCGTCGATGTGGGGATTGCCGATGGCCAGGGAGAGCTTGCTGATCGCGCGGATGACGATGGGCAGCGGATTTTGCACGCAGCAGGCGCCGATGGTCCCCCCCATCACGATGATGAAGGCGGTGAGCTGCATGATGGAGCCGAGATGCCCGCCTTCGAGATGCTGCCCCCCGACGATCGAGCCGATCGCGATGACGATGCCGAGAATGGTTGCGATGTCCACGTCGCGTTCGTCCTTTCAGCGCAACGCCCCGCGAGGCTATTTGAATCCGAACTCCGACAAGATTTCGTCCGCCAAGTCCTGTTTGATCGACGCGGTCTTTGAAGCCTCCAATTGTTTGAGCATTTCGTCGGCTTTGCTTGCTTGGTCGGAGGCGGGCTTCTGCTGCTCGATTCCGAACACCACGACCAGTTCCATCAGCTTGCGCTGAACATCGTCCAAAATCGTGACGAGCTTTTTGACCCGCTGGGCGACCAGATCCTGGAACGACAGCGCGGTCATGATCTCCACCAGGTGTTTGTCGTTTTCGGCCAGCGTGTCGGTCGCCAGCTTGAGCCGTTCCGCCAACGAGGTGCAATCCATCGCCAGAAGCACGTCTTTCGCTTTCGCCAAGTCTTTTTGCAGGCACCCCTGGCTCTCCTGAATCAACTCGGTCAATCGCATGACCTCGTGGGTGCCTTCCTCCGTCATCTTGTTCAGGTCCTGAAGATGAGAGGCCGCCTGCGGAAGTTGCGCGCTGCTGTGGAGCATCGGCGTGCCGATTTCCGTCAGCTTGCGCATGGCGTTCTCGACGAAGCGGGCGAGCTCGCCCAGTTCCGCGTAGAGCTTCATGTGACCGTTCTCCACAGATGCCTCCATGCTCAGGTTCTCCGGGACACCCGTCCTACTTGAATATCTTGTTGAGCTTTTCCTGCATCGTTTCCGCCGTAAAGGGCTTGACGATGTAGTTGCTGACCCCGGCTTGAATGGCTTCGACGAGATTTTCCTTTTGCGCTTCTGCCGTCACCATGAGCACCGGAATGTGCTTGAGCTTCTCGTCGGCGCGAATGGCCCGCAACATGTCGATGCCCGTCATCACCGGCATGTTCCAATCCGACACCACAAAGCCGTATGTGTCGGCCCGCAGTTTCTGCAGGCCCTCCTGGCCGTTCTCGGCTTCCTCCATATTGGAGAAACCGAGCTGCTTGAGGATGTTCTTGACGATCCTCCGCATGGTGGACATGTCGTCCACGATCAGGATTTTCATGTTCGGATCTGCCGGCATGGACTTCCTCCTTTACCTCGTGAGGGCGATACTGCGCGGCGCAGCGCGCGACTCAACCGTCTCGTGGTCACGATCTTCCCTTCGGCGGACGCGTCGGTCAGACGGCCGAAGCGGACGGCAGACCCGCGCCGGACGGACCGGTGCTCCGCAAGCCTCGGGTGCCGTCGACGCCGGATCTACCCCTGCTGGGATCGGCTGTGCATCCACTCGTGAATGTCGCGGCGGAGAAATCGCCAATGCTTCCCGATCTTGGAAGCGGGCAGTTCGCCGACCCGGGCGAGCTTGTAGACGGTGGATTTGGGGACGCGCAGAAAGCGGGCCACATCCATCACCGTTAAAATCTCGCCGTCCGCCGGCACGACATTGTCGGAATGGAGAACGGTTGCTGCTGTCAGGGCGTTGGTCATAGCGAATGCGATATCGGTGTGCCCGATTGAAAACTTGAGAAGCAGATCGGCGCAGTTTCAAGACTTCAGAAAACGTGAAGCGTGAAACGTATCTCGTG
>JBBILH010000019.1:0-38377 GCA_037445005.1 Nitrospira sp. | reverse complement strand
ATGTTTTCCTCAATCCGACCGAGAAAGGGATGTCATCAGGCGGCAACGAACAGGATCGAACAGCAATGGCGACCATCATTTCCATCGCGTCGGGCAAAGGCGGGGTCGGCAAGAGCGTCGTCGCGGCGAATCTTGCTTTGCTGTTGGCTCGGCGAGGTCTGCGGACGGTTCTTGCCGACCTCGACATCGGCGGAGCCGACAGTCATCTCCTCTTCGGCCTCCTGCACCCGCAAGCTACCTTGACGGACTTCCTGAACCGGCGCGCGGATCGGCTCGAGGAGATCGCGCAACCCGTGTCGTTCGAGCCCAGACTGCGACTCCTGCCCGGCACCGGCGACACTCTCGCCACGGCCAACATGCCTTACGCCAAGAAAAAACGCCTGATCCGGCATTTGAGGGAGATGGAGACCGACGTCGTCGTTGCCGACATCGGCGCGGGCACGAGTTATCACGCGTTGGATTTTTTCCTGATGGCGGACCACCACCTGGCGGTCGCAACGCCCGATCCCACTTCGATCATGGACCTCTACCGCTTCATCAAACTGGGGGCGATCCGCCGGGTCCTGTCCTGTTTTCTATCCCGGGATGCGATCGCCGACGCGCTGTCTGATCGCGATTTTTGCAGCGTGAACGAAGTGTTGGAGGCGGCAGGTGAAACCAACGAAGACAGCCGGGCCATCGCGCAGCAGGCATTGCGCACCTTTCACCCGCTGCTGATCATCAATCGCCTCTCCGGCCGCTCCCGCGTGAACATCCTGGGCCTCCGGAAGCTTCTGGTCGAGTATATCGGGAGCGACATTTCGATGCTGGGCGCCATCCCCGATGACGAAGCCGTCGGGCGCTCCGTCGGCAATTTCCTGCCCCTTGCCGAAACCTCGCCGCAGTCGCCGGCCGCCGTCGCATTGGCGCAAATCGCCGACGCGTTAGCCGGCATCCTCGCCCATTCCCCCGTGCCCGAAAGTCCGGCCTTGGCTGCGGTAGCGTAACCCGGCTTCTTCGGAGCTCGCCGAGACCCTAGCGCGCATTATTCATGACGATTCGCGACGAAACCGCCAAGACGCCAGGCGAGACGGGCGCGCGGAGCCCCGAGAGGCCGAGGCATACTTGACACAGTATGTTGAGGCCACGAGGGGCGAGCCCGCCCGGCTGGGCGCCGCAAGTCGCGGCCAGCCTTGTCGCAGCGGCGTATCGGCGGTTGCAGTAGAAGCGTTCATGAATAATGCGCGCTAGGACCATCGCCGATGGGGGTGTGTGACGGCGGAGCGGCAGCCGCCGGATGGCGTTTCAGCGTGTGCCGCCGGCTCGCTGCGCCCGCAGCCGTTCGGCTTGGGTGGTGAGAATGTGCCGGATCAAGGCTTCCTGATCGTCCGGCGCAATGACCGTAAATTGCGTGGCCACGTCGAACCCCGCGTCGCCTTTCTTCGACGGGTTTACGCGCGTGATTCGCGCGGATGTATGGACCGGCGTGAACGGCGGAAGAATCAGCTTCAGGGCTAATTCCTGGCCCGCGCGAAATTCCCGTTTTGCCCGGAATGAAACCCCGCCGCCGCTCAGATTCACTTCGGTGACCTGCGCCATCGACACGCCTTGCGGTTGCGTGACCGCGAGCGTCTTCAAGGTCAGCTCGAGCAACCAGTCGATTTTCTTCAACCAGGGCACGAGGAGAGAATCCTGGAGCGCTTCACCGGACCGGGCCAACAGATCGGCCGTCGGCTTCGCGATGGCGGCGCTGATGGACTCCGGCGTCGCCCGCATCTCGTCCGGTAGCGGCGCATCCGCCGACTCGTCCGCCGGCCGATACTCGAGCAACAGGCGGTCGTCGATCCGGAGCCATTCGCGCCGGTCGTCGGAAGGAACCACATTCGGTTGTGATGAAACGGGGCTCATGACGGAAACCATCGTCTCGTTCCGCGTGAATCAGACGCGCCGGCTGATGGAAGAGGCAACGCCGGTCGCTCCAAGCAGTTTTGCGCGGATCAACCCGGCGGCGCGCCTCGTCGAAGACACGTCGTCGAGCAGCGACTTGACGGCCGCGCGCGCCACAAGGAGCATCGACTCGATCGCCCGGTCGGCGGAAACCAGCGCCTCGGCCGTCGCGGCGTCGAGGTCATGAGCCTTGCCCCGGACCGGCCGGTTTTCGACATACCGCCGGACCAGATCCCATCGGCCTGCTCGCGCCGACTGTATCGCGCGTTCCGCTTCGTTTTTCCAATCGCGGCTCATCGATCCGGCTACTTTCCGGCCGCCGCCATGGCGTTCTGTTGCTGCGCCACCGTCTGCCAGGCTTCCCGCAGCGTGACCAGGCACCTGAGCGGCCCTTCCAGATGCCGCGGATTGTTGCGAAGGTTCGCCTGCAGCAACTCGGCGAGCATGTAGTCGTACAGGCGGTGCAGCGAGCGCGCGATCTCTCCGCCGCGCTCATAATCCAGTACGCTGTTGAGTTCGCCGACGATCGAAATGGCGCGCCCGAGAAACCGCCCCTTGTCTTTGAGGTTGTTCGTCTCGATCCCTTGCCGCGCGAGTTCGATGGAGCGAATCGCGCCCTCGTACAGGAGAACGACGATCTGCACGTTCGAGGAGGTCATGACCTGGGTTTGCTGATACTGTTTGGCGTAGGGCGTCAACATGCGCTTGTGCTCCCTAGTTGTCCTGACTGTTCCTCTGCAATCCCTGCAAAGCTCCGCTTTGGCTCTGAACCTGGCGTAACAAGCTGTCGAGAGCGGCATACTGGCGTCTCAGCCGCTCTTCGAATTGAGCCAGCAGGTCTTCTTTCCTCGCGATCTCGTCGGTAAGGTCGTTGATCTGGTCCGTCAATCCTTCTTTGCGGAGCGTCAAGGATCCGGTTTCGACGTCGTCAAGGCGATCGACGGCGCTCGAAAGAAGTTGGGCGATTCCGGTGCTGGTCGTTTGATTGACGAAGAGGTTCTTGACGGCGGTGTATTGGGTCGCAAGCGCGCTGTCGAGCTTGGCGTCCTCGATGGTGATCGTTCCGTCCCGCTCGCTCTTGAACCCGATTTCTCCGACCGTCGTGAGCGTGGCCAGGCCGGATACGCTTGCCGACAACGCCGTCCGTAGCTGCGAGAGCACGCCGCGCGCGGTCGGCTCGTTGAAGAAAATCCCGCCTTCCTTGGTCGTAAGGTCGTAGGTGTTTCGTTCGTTGATGAAGGTGACGACTTCATTGTAGGCGGTCGCCAGCTTCTTGATGTTCTCTTTCACGGCCGCCGTATCGCGCGTGACATTCACGGTGACGGTCGACGCGCCGGTCGCGGCTTTGAGCGTGAGCGTCACATCGCCGATGGCGTCGGAGATCGTGTTCGAGCTGCGCTCGATCGTCACGGGATTGAGCGACGGATCCCCCAAGTGGATCTTCGCGTTCTGGGCCGCCTGCAAGGTGTCGATGCCTCCCGTGCCGCTGCCGTCGAGGAAATCGAGCGTTGTCCCGTCGGCCGTGATCGCGATGGTCTGCGCCGCCCCGCTGCTGGTCGACGTCAGGACCAGCCGGTACGCAGGCGTTGCCTCCGTGCCGGTATTTACGAGCGAGGCCGTCGCTCCCGCGCCGAGATCGTTGATCGCGTTCCTCAGGTCTTCGATGGTCGCATTCGCGGCCAGATTGACGGTCTGAACCGAACCGGAGCCGACGGAAAAGCTGAATGTGCCTCCGCCGGCGCCGACAACCGCGGTCGTCGCGCTCGACACGGCTTTGGCCGCCTTGTTGGTGATTTGGTGCGATTGAGCCAGTTGCTCGATACGGACGGTGTGGCTTCCGGCGATGGCCGTATTCGCCGCCGTCACGGTCAGGGCGTCTTCATCCCCGCTTGAGGCCGAAGTCCGGTCGAACGAAAAGGGCAGACGAAGCGCGTCGGCCGCGCTCTGAAGCGCAATCACCTTCGTGCTGAGGGTGGCGTAATCGGTTTGCTTGGAGCTGAGGGTCGACTTCTTTTCGGTGAGCCGATCAACCGGCAGGCGCGACGCCTTCACCAGTTGATCGATCACCTGTCCGAAATCGATGCCGTTGCCGAGTCCACCGAAACTAATGGTCGGCATGTCCCATCCCTAGGTTCGTGCTAGGCGCGCTCTTCCAGAAGCACGCCTTTCGGTCCGGAAAGATACTTCTCCAATTCCAGGAGTTCCTCGGGCGGAATCTGCCTGATGACCTCGCCGGAATCTTCCTTCACGATCTTCACGACCACCCGATCGGTTGCGTCGTCGATTTCGATCTTCAACCGCGGGTCGGTCGTTTTCAAGACTTCACTGACCGTTGCCACCGCCTGATCGATGGTCGCCCGGTCGATCGGTTGCGATGGAGTGGTTTCGGGCTCAGTGTGCTTCCTTGCTGCGCTCGGCTTTTTCGCCGGCGCCTCAGCCGGTTCACTCCCACGAATGGGCGAGGTCAAGAGATCCGCCTTGGGTGTTACCTTGTGAATCATGGCAGCCCCCTTATTGACCTACCGGCGCCGCGCCTTCTCGGAGGAGAAGGCGCGACTTCGGGTACGGACTTACTGCAGCAAGGCCAGCGCCTGTTGCGGCAGCGTATTCGCCTGCGCGAGCACGGCGATACCGGTCTGCACCAGGACCTGGTTCTTGGTGAATTGCGACGTCTCATAGGCGATGTCGGCGTCGCGGATCCGCGATTCCGCGGCCGTGAGATTCTCGCTGGAGATCTCGAGGCTCGCGATGGTCGCTTCGAACCGGTTCTGCAACGACCCGTATTCGGCTCGGGCCGTGGCGACGGCGCTGATTGCGCTGTCGATGTTGCTCAACGCGCTCTGCGCGTTGGCCGACGTGGACACGTTGACGCTGCTGATCCCGAGACTCGAGATCGTCAATTGGTTCAAGTCCATCGTCAGGGTGTTGCCTGTGCCGCTCCTGAACCCCACCTGCATGGTGAAGCTGATCGTGCTGCCGCTCGTCAACGCCTGGCCGTTGAACTCAGTGACCTGCGCGATACGATCGATTTCCGATCGCAGGGCGAGGAACTCCTGGTCGATGTAGGATCGTTCCGTCGCGCCGACCGTCCCGCTGGAGGACTGCGACGCCAATTCCCGGAGACGGGTGAGCAGATTCCCGATGGTCTGGGCCGCGCCGTCGGCGATCTGCGTCAAGCTGATGCCGTCGGATGAGTTCCGGACGGCTTGATTGATGCTGCGGATCTGCGCGCGCAACGTCTCGGACAAACCGAGACCGGCGGCGTCGTCCGCGGCGCGGGTGATCCGCAGACCGGACGACAAGCGCTCGACGGAGCGGGTCAAGCTTCCTGTATTGACCCCCAAGTTCCGTTGAGCCGCGATGGATGCGGGGTTGTTGTTGACGATTAATGCCATGGACCGTTCCTCCTTGCCCTCACGAACAGGATTGTGATGATCGCCTCTTGCGTCCGTGCAGAAGCGTGTTTGCCGCTCATCCCTTTGAGACGGTTGCATCCCTTATCGGCCGGCCGGAGGGGGACTTGAGCGCCATCACGAATCGGGAACGGGCTGTCCATCTGTGCACCAACGAACAACAACGGACAGGTAAGTTCTGCGGCTTTTCCGGCTTTCATGTGGGCCACGACCGGAGCGGCATGGGGCTGGCGCCGACGTGACTGGAAGGAGCGGGGACCCACCGAGACTGGTCCGGGAAGGAAAGCTGGAACTGACCACGGCACCAGGCTCGCCCGCGAGCCTGGCCACGGGAATTCCAGAAGGGTTCCGCCCGGAGCCGTCCGGAAGGGTCGCTCCGGGAAGCGCGGAAGTGCCGGCTTCATGCCGATACCCGAGTCCCGTGGCCCACCCAACTTCATTGAAGACCCTTTCTACTCTTTGAGCCGGGGAAGAATTTCGTATTCCAGGAGATCGGCGATCAATACCCGATCTCCGTTTGCACGAGCCTTAAGAAGCTCCTGGACGAAGGCCGCCAGGCTGCCGTTCCCGGCCGTCGCGGTCGTCGAGGGTTCCGCGACTTCGATGTAGTCGGCGAGTTTTCCCAGCCACGCATCCAGCGACGGGATCGCCCCCTGCCCCGCCCGAAAAGCCGATGACAAGGCGACGCCTTCCCCATGCACGGCGAGGGCATATCGCCGGATCGCGGGTTGCGCCGACCGCACGATCTCGACCTGCGACTGAGACAGCGCGGTCAAGCTCCCGAAACCGGCCGTTCGCTCCGCCAGAAAGGCCGCGTCCAGATCACGGTCCGTGATCCTTCGCTGATCCACGACCAGCGAAGTCACGATGCGCGCTTTGGTATGCGCGCGCTCGCTGACGTCGGCCAGGACCTCGCCGAGCGTTGTCTCACCGTCCACTTCCCACTGCTCCTGATCCAAGATGACCTGCATGGTTGTTCTCCTTATGATCGGGACCGGCTCCCGGTTCGGGGTGCCCGTCCAATTCCCACCGGACCGTCATTTATCCGACTGCAGCATTTGCGACGTCCGTCTCCCTTCGGTCATGCGCTTATCCGGCGCCGTCCCGGCCGGTACTTTCCCTTGATCGACGCAACGGCTACAGACAAGGCGCAGCCCGGCTGTCTTTGATGATTCTCAACGTGGATCGGGATCGGGCTCTCCCGCATCGCTCTGGTCCGCATTATTCATGAGCCTTTCCGCCGCACTCGCAGGTTCGCTGCTGCGACAAGTCTGCGCGCAGACTTTCGGCATGCAGACGGGCGGGCTCGCCCCTCTCGACCTCGGCCTACTGTGTCGAGTACGACTCGACCGCTCTGAGCTCCGCGTGCCCGTCTTGCGACACGACTCCGCAATTTCGCGACGAACCGTCATGAATAGTGCGGGCTAGATGATCCCGAACGGCCAGCACGCCGTTTCGCCATTGCTCATAGGCTGCCGAGTGGAACCGCGCCAGCCGATCAAGTCCTTCCACATTGTCGTTGTGAATCGTGCGGAGAAAGGCCGACGTGACGGGGGCCGTCGACGGCGAGGCCATCCCCTCCGACACCGCCTGCTCACGTTCTTCCGTTTGTTTCCCCTGCAAGGCCCGCAACCGTCCGGCCGGCGCCGGATGCTGTTCGGCGGCTCTCGCAATCTCGGCGGCCCTCCGGCAGAGCCGGTCTAGCATCGGTATCAAGCCCGTCAAGTGCCGGCGGGCGCAGTCCACATCCGGCGGCGGTCCGTCCACCGCCGGCGCAAGGCTCCGTCTGCCGGTCATCGATTCGTACCAGTAGCGCCGCCAGAAGGCGGCGTACCATCGGATCGATGGAGATTCTTCTCCGCTCTTCAGCAGATATGTCCCCAACTGATCTTCATCGACACCCGATTGATAAAGCCTGAATCCGGGATCTGCGATCGGGCGGGGCGATTCGCCGAGCGCGTGCAGCGTCAATGCGGCCACGCTGTCCGGAGAAATCCGGTCTTTGCAGGCGTGGTGCGCGCAGACCTGCTGAAACCCGCAGGGCGCGCATTCGAGTTCCGGTTGGATGACCCAGTGCCCTGGACCATACGGTCCGGTCTCTCGAAAGTCCACGTGACCGACCGATAGATCGATCACCGGCGTCCCGACTCCTACGGCGAGATGCATCGGCCCCGTATCGTTGGTGAGCAGCAGTCGGCACTGGTGAAGCAAGGCTGCGAGCTGTTCGAGCGAGGTCCGTCCCGCCGCATTCCTGATCCGGTTGCGCCCGCCCGCCGCCCGATAGACTTCCGCCACGCGCGCGACGACCTCCTGTTCCGAGGATGTGCCGATCAACACGATGCCGCCCTGCCACCGGTTGGACAAACAGGCGAGCGCCGCCCCGAAGTGTTCCGGTCGCCAGGCTTTCATCACGTCGCTGGCTCCTGCTTGGACCGCTATCCATTGTCCCGAAGGGCTGTCTGACTCGGATAAGAACGCCGTCGCCCATGCTGCGGCATGTCCGGGCACGCAGACGCGGAGAGGGGCGAACGTCCCGGGTCCGCTCCCGCCGAGCGCGTAGACGTCGACCAAGTTGAACCGGTTCAGGTGGCGAAACCGATGCATGTCGGTGAAATAACCCATCCATGGATTGTCCAGCACCATGCCCCCGTCCCAGGCGCAACGGCCGCCGCGATAGTCCGCAGCGCCGATGTAGCCGGCAAGAAACGAACTCGCGGGCGTGAACGTGAGGTTGACGATGCGGTCGTACCGTCGCTCTTGCAGCGGTTTGGCCCAGGCCTTGACGTCACGATACAGGGTTGCCACGTCCCGCACCGCGGCGCGGCTCAGATCGATCAGTTCATGAAAGTCGTACGTGATGATTTCGCGAATCCCCGTGAGCAACGAGGCGACGGCGGCAAACCTCCGATCCACCACCAGATCGATCTGGACGTCCGGCCACTCCTCATGTAGACGGGAGAGCAGCGTTCCCATTTGGACCACGTCACCCATGCGGGTGATATTCACTATCAGGACTTGCTTCATGAATCCCCAGAAGTATGAGGCTTGAGGTTTGAGGTTCGCGGCAGGAGCCTGCTTCCTCTAACCTCCAACTTCTTAGTCGCCGTTTTTCGCGCACGCTTCACGTCTCACGAACGACGCTTCACGCTTCACGAACGACGCTTCACGCTTCACGTTTTCTTCCTGCGCTTCACGTCTTATTTCTTGCGCTTCACGCTTCACGAACGACGCTTCACGTCTTATTTCTAGCGCTTCACGCTTCACGTCTAAACCAGATCCCTCGTTTCAGCCCGGTAACTGTCGAGCATGAGGATAAGCAGTTCCTCCCGCTGCAATGGGGTCGCAGCTCCCTTGGCGCGGATCTGCGCGGCCACATCCTTGAGTTCGACGCGCCGCCCGCCGGGGAAATAGCGAAGGAGAGGAATCAGTTCGGGCGGCGTAGTCTCCTTGGCCGAGAGATACTCCGCATTGCGATCTCCCCGCAGCATCGCCCCGATGCGGTCCGGCTGGTCGAGTCCGATCGTCGAGAGTAAGTCTTGCGCCCGATGCCGATAAGTATGTTCCCGCAAGACCCGCGCACGAGCCGCCTCGGCGACCGCTCGGCGACCCGGCTTGTCATCCAACCACCGCTTGATGAGACCCGGCACGTCTCCGGCATGTTTGAAACGGACGATTTCCCCGTCGGCGAACAGGTCCGGCATCAAGCTTCGATCGTCCACCAGTTGAAATGCGCCGCAGGCCGCCAGTTCAAACGTGCGCGGATTCACGAAATCGGCGCGGGCGTCGAGATCATCGCCGCCGCAGGAATGCAGGTTCAGATTGACGGCGGTCGCGTTGAACACCTTCATGCAGGTTTCGGTATCGATACGGGCGCCGCCCCGCTGGAGCACCGATGAGAGTGCTTGCGCTCCGTCCCATTCGTTTCCCCACAGTTTGAAACTCCATTCGTCCGAGAGCCAGCGCGGCAGCAGGATCCGTCGATTCCGATAGCCGGCTCCGACAAAGGACACGTCGGCCCCGAACTCAGCGCGTTCCTCTTCGGTCAATTCGATCGGCCGATGGATCGACGGGTCGGCCGCCATGGGGAGATAGTGAACGTGACGGGCTCCGGCCCGCTTCAACGCGTCGATGCAATCCTGCCGCTGGATGACGAACCAGTAGTCGTAGCCGGCGGCCAGTTGCTGCCAGTAAGTCAAGTGGCGATGATTTTCGACGAACCACATGGCGGTCAAGAACTTCTTTTTGCGCAGATGCTCCAATACGGCAAGCGTGAGAGGCGCCTGCGCCATGGCCAGCACGAGGTCCGGAGGATCCTCCGCCAAATGCGTGATCGCGCCGAGGCTCAACGTGTCGGCGAACCGGCTCTGCATCGTGAGCCGGTGACGCGGGTCTTTGTACGCGCCGAAGGATTCATAGCTCCGGTGGTGGATACTCTGATCGAGCCAGGTGACGCGGTGACCCAACGATTCGACGGCGCTCACAAGATACCGCGCGATCGGCAGTGAACCTCCATAGATGGGGCCGACCACCGCCACGTGCAGCCGACCGCTCGCCTGCGCGGCGATCTTTCGCCTCAGCGCCGATTCGAGGGCCTGGTGCTCAACGGCGTGCAGCCGAGCGGCCGGCGCATAGATGAAGAATCTCAACGGCGCGCCCTTCGACGCCAGTTGTTCGGCCATCTCATCCGCGGTTCCCCAGATCCACAGTACTTGTTCGCACCAGGAGCCGAATGCTCTGATGGTCGCGGCCTCTTTCACGATCGCGAGATCCGGTACGGCCACCGCCAGGACGCTGCCCGGCGGCTTCATTGCGGCAAGCGCCTCGACCTGATAGAGCAACCCCGTCCCGAGCACGACGCCGAGTTCGCCTGGCTTCCACTCCTGGAGTTGCGTCTCCGCCCACCCGCCCGCTTCTCTCTTCGGATCGTAGGAACTGTGTATCCATTGGCCGTCGACTTGCGCCGAGGGACTCCCCTCCCGCGACGGCTGGATGACCAGGCGGCCGCCCTTCGAGGCCTCCACCAGAGCGGCAAAGGCGGGGGCCGTCCTGCGCAGGATCTCCAGATTGGCCGACAAATGACTCATGAGTATCCTTTATATGTGGGCGGGATGCAGGAGCTGCCAAGTCCGCTCCCGTTCAGCCGGCGGCAGCTGGTCCACACTCGACTCCGTGAAGTAGGCACCCCACCGATCGCACCGGCTGTGCCACATCGTCCAGCCCTCGACGCCCGCGGGTTCCTCGCCCGTGAGGTACGCCACGGTCGCATCAACCGGCCATTGCATCGGAGTGACGGGGTCAGGTCCCACGCGAAACGCGGGGAAGGGGACCTGACCCCCAGCCTGCCACACGACATGTCCCGTTCCATACGGCCCGGTCTCGTGGACGCGCGCTCGGGCGAAATACCATCCGACGACGCACGAACCGACGGCCGCCGCCAGATGCAGCGGGCCGGTATCCGCCCCGACGACCCGGTTGCAACGGCTCAGCACGGAAGCGAGTTCCTTCAGGCTCGTCCTGCCGGTCAAATCCCATACTCGTCCCAGCATCGACGGACTGAGACCGTCCTGAATCTGTTGCGCTCGTTCGGTTTCATTCCGGTCTCCGAACAACACGATTCTTCCCCGAGCCGACGCCGCAAGATATCGGGCGATCAGTCCTTGCCAGACGTCCATCGGGACAAGTCGCGCGGGATCTCCGGCTCCGACGATCAGCCCTATCCATGGTCCGGGGCCTCGCCCGATCTCGGCGAGGTCGGCGCGAAGGGCCTCCGCCGGCTGGCGTATCGCGATCGCTTGGCCGGTCGGACGGACGCGGCAGAGTCCGCAAAACGCGTCGCCCAAATGCACGCGCTGGCTGATTCCCGTCGCCGCAACTCGACGAATGTAGGCGGCCCATGGCGTCAAATGCTCGTCGAACGATTCGAACCGGGGACCGATCATGGTCTCGCCGAACAAGGCCCCGGCCAGAAGCGCCCTGGGATGCTGATTCAGCACGTAAGTTCGATCGTATCGTCCGGCGGCGGGCGAGGGCAGTTGTCGTTCGGCTTCCTTCAATCGGTCGAGATGGAACGACTCCTCCGCCTGCCGTGCCTGCTTCTGCCATTGGGCGCCGTCCCATTCCAGCACTCGGTTGATTTTTGGAATCAAGCGACCGATCGGCGCCAGCGGCGAAGGGCAGAGCAGGTCGAGTTCCACACGAGGTTCCTCATCCGCCAGGGCCGCGATGGCGGGAACGGTCTGCAAGAGATCGCCGAGCCTGGCCAATTGAATGACGAGTGCGCGTGCCATGATCGTCAGTCGCGCGCCTGGGCCCCCGCCGGCACGCCGTCCTTTTCCGCAATCGCCTGCCCCAGTTCGGTCAAGCCGTCGTAGTCCGGCGCGAGCGCCCGGAGGGTGTCGTATTCCTTCCGGGCGGCTTCCACCTGCTCGGCTCGAACCAGCACGCCGGCCAGCGCGAAGCGAACCGAGAGGTCGGCCGGGTTCCGGTCGACGAAGCGGGACAGCCGGTCCGCCAGTTCTTTCCACCGTTGAGAGGCGGCGCCGGCGCGCAACAACCAGTGAACGGCGTCCGCGTCGTCGGGATGGTCGTCCAGCACGCGCGCGAACTCCTCCCACGCTTGGTCCTCTTTGTTTTCGCCCATCAGCGACATCCCCAGTCCAAGCCGGCATTTTCTGGCCTCGGCGCCGTCCCGGAGAGCTGTTTGAAATGCCGTACCCGCCTCTCGATAATTCTGCCGTTGCATGAGCAGGAGGCCTTGTAGCTGCCAGGCTTCGGCCATGTGCGGGTGCCGGACCAGGACGGTCTTGAGTCCGTTCTCCGCCTTCTTCAAATTCCCCTCCCTGAGCGCATCCCGGATCTCGCTGAGATCCGGCGTTGCGCCCGTACCGAGGGTACGGATGTGTTGGACGAGCTCTCGGGCCAGCTCCGGACGTTGAATCGCCAAAGCAACGCCCCCGGCCCACGTGAAGACCGAGGCATCGGCGGGCCACTCACGGTAACGGCGCAGCATGGCCTCTACTTGCCCCACGTCCCGGCGCAAGGCGGCCTGCTGGGCGGATGCGACCAGCCCCCATGCGCGGGCGTCCTCGCTCCCTTCCAACAACACCAAACACTGCTTCGATCCCTCCTGCGTTTCCATGGGAATCGATTTGTAGCCGTCAGGCACATAGATGCTGTCTTCGTCCGTCAGCCACCAGCAGTCGCCCCACCGTGCCGCGAGACGCTCGGCGTTTTCGCGGTCGTGCCGCTTACGGCCCGGCGTTTGGCTTTCGAGATGCAGTACCACGCTGCGCGGCTGGTACACGATGCGATGGCCTTGCTCGCGGACCTTCAAGCAGAGATCGACGTCTTCAAAACCATTCCGGAATCCCTCGTCGAACGGGCCGACAGTTTCGAACACTGCTTTCCTGATGAGCATGCAGGCCGCGGTCACTGCGTTCAATTCACGTCGCTTATTGACCGCCGGCAGGTCGCTGTCGGCCCTCTGATACACATGGTACGGTCGTCGCTGACGATCAAAGACCACGCCGGCATGTTGGACGGTGCGATCTTCGTAGAGCAGTTTGCTCCCGACGACGGCCACGTCCCGATGATTCCGGACCTCTTCGACCAGCGCCTGGAGCCAACCGTTTAATGGGATGGTATCGTTGTTCAAGAACACCAGAAACTCGCCTGAGGCGGAGGCGGCTCCTTGGTTGCAGGCCTTTGCGAACCCCAGATTTTCTCCGTTGCGAATCACCTGTACGTCTCCGCCCAACTGCCCGAGGAACTCCGCGGTGCCGTCGGTTGATCCGTTGTCCACGACGATGACTTCGTAAGACGGGCCTGATGTCGTCTCGGCCAAGGCCTGCAGGCACTGCCTGGTCAGCTCGATCTTGTTGCACACCGGAATGATGATCGAGCAGTCGTACCGCTTCGGTTCAAGGGGCGCGGACAACTTTCCGAGATTGTCTTGCTGCGCCTTCAGCAGACTAGGAACAAGCTCCGCATATGATCTGTACTTCCGATAGATAATGCTCATCGTTCGCGCGTAGGTTGCCCTGGTTCCGCTCGTCATGGACGATCCGTCTTCCCGCCAGGTGAACTCCGCCGTCGTGCGCTTGATGTGCGCGAACGGGAACTTCATCGCCATGCGGATCCACAGATCCCAATCCTCGTGAGCGAAGAGCGACTCATCGAACATCCCGACTTCGTCGAGGCAACTCCGCGCGTGCATGACGCAGAGCACGGGAAAGTAGTTGGATACCAAGAGATTGACCGGATTGAAGTCATATGAATACGGAAGGTCGCGTCCCACTTCGACATACCGTTCTTCCAACAAACGCTCGTGTACCCGCCACGCATCGGTATAGGCGACTTTAAGCTCGCTTTCTTCCAAGTGCGAAACGAGCGTCTCCAGATGGTTCGGCAGATACCGGTCGTCGTCGTCCAAGTAACAGACGTATTTCCCTTTGGCCTGGCGCAGGCCCGTATTCCGGGACGCCGCCAATCCTCGATTGCGGTCGTGACTGACGAGGGTAATCCGGCCGTCATGGTTGAGGTCCGTCACCACTGATTCGACCGACATACCCCCATCGTTGACCACGACAACCTCGTAGTCCTGAAACGACTGTCCCGCGATGCTGTGCAAGGCGGTGCGGAGACGCTCGGGTCGATTGAAGGTCGGCACGATCACGGAGACCATCGGTGTCCGTGGAAATGTGTGTCTCGGCCCGCCCAAGGGCACCCCGTCTCGACGGCAGGCCCAGACTTGATATATGGGCATCAGGGACATCGACCCCGATTCGTGCCGGGTCGCGGCGGGGAAGTACCGCAGCGACGGCACTTCGACATGGACTCTTTGGATTTGCAGCGGATGGAATCCATGGGCCTTGAAGAGATCCGACAGTTGGGGCTCTGTGACCCAATCCTCGACCGGCTGATTGGGAGGCGCGATCCGGCGCCACTGCTCCCACACCTCGCCTCGCGGCGTGGTCAACACCAAGTAGCCCTCCGGCGTCAGTAGTCGCGCGAGTTGACGGACGAAGTCCGGCTTCTGTCGATGCGGCACGTGCTCGATCACCTCCGAACAGAGCACGACATCAAAGGGTTCGAAATCGGACCCGGCCAAGATCGTCTCAGGGGTCCCGACCGTGAACGGGATATCGGGAAACAACCTTCGTGCGTACTCGATTACCCCTGCGACCGGTTCCACGCCCTGAGAATCACCATAGGCCGATGCCAATTTCGTCAGCCAGCCTCGTCCGCACCCGACATCGAGAATGCGTAGCCGGCGGTTCGGATTGTTCGACTTCGCCTCCCGGACGATGTGTTCCAGGAAGGACGCGATCCTGCTCCAGCGGGCGGATTCATCGGCGTTCGGCTCAGGTGTGGACCAATGAGGCTTCTTCACGAACAGATCAACGTAGAAAGCCTCCGTGGATTCAGGATTCGGCTCCATCCGACCGCACGAAACCGATGATGTGGTCGGATCTTGTTCCCTGGGATGGATCGGCGCGGAGCGCGGCTCGACTATCCCGTAATCCGGAAGCGCACCCGTCTCTATCCATACAAGTGTGTCTCGCAACCGTCGTTCCGACGTATGGAAGCGCCGCAGCTTTTTCTCCGCCGCCCGCCCCACGGCTGCGGCAAAGTCGGAATCCTCGATCACCCGGTCGATTTGAGCGACGAGTTCTTCCGGCTTGCCCGGATCAAACAGCAGAATTTCCTCTCCGTCGACGAACAGTCCGGCATTACGAGGACGGTCAGGGATGTTCCATGAAATAACGGGACGCCCCGCCGCCATGGATTCGAACACCCTGCCGCCGTAGGTCTTGGTCAGACTCGGCAAGTTCACAATCGCCGGCCACTGTGACAACCCGCCCATCCAGTCGCGGAATTCATCGAGTCGAACGGTCTTGAGCATCCGGACATAGTCGGCGGTTTCCACCGCCGTCACCGGCCGGCCTTCGCGGAGGTACTGCTCGGCGACGCGCTGGATTCGATCGAAGAGCACCTGGGACTTCGTCGGCGGCTGAGCCGGTGCGGCGAATGTCAGTCTGGAGCGCAGAGGCTCCAAGTTCATCCATTCTCGCCGACGACCATACGGAGTTCCGTGAAACACGGCGGATCGTTGACGCGGCGCCCCGCCGGCCTGAACGACGAAGCGTTCCGGCACCATCGGGGGCCACCACAACGCCCGCACAAAACCGCCCGCACTCAGTTCAGCAACGTCTCGCTCGTCCGGCGCGAGCAGATGGGTCAGGTACGGAAGTTGGGCATCGAGCCCGGCTTTCCTTGAGCGGAGTTGAGGGGCCCATGCGTAATCATCTTCCTCGTATTGAAGCGACTCCATGAGCACGCCGACCCGGACCGGAGCCAGTCCAGCCGCCCACTCCATCGTGGCCTGATCGAAAGGCGCATGAATCAACCAAAACCACACCTGGTCGAAGCGTTGCCCGGCAAGCATCTTCTTCGCGTGGTAGACCCAGGAATCCGGCGACGAAGCGGACCGCTGCGCGATAACCGGCACCGTCACGCACTCGACGCCGTTCGCCTGCAATCCCTCTTGCACGGCGAAATTGGCGCAGTAGGTCCATGGGCGTGCAGTTTCCCAGGTCGGAAACTCCAACTGAAGCAACAAGGCCCTTTGCCGGCGGCTCGTGTTCATGCTGTCGATCCTTTCGTATGGGCTACCCGTTGGGGTGCCGCGGGTCGCCGTAGTGGCCGGCCGGGGCCACGAGTTCCCGCTCCGACGGCTCGATCTGCAGCAGGCCGGTCGATCCGGTCTCCGCCGCTTGCTGCGCCGCCATCTGCGCGGGCATGTCCTGGACGCTCCCGAAGCCTCCGTCGCCGAGGCTGATCAACTGATCGCCGGACGACTTTCCGGACGATTTGAACAACTTCTTCGACAGCAGTCGCGCGACCCGGACCAGCATGAGCGACCCGCCGATGAGACCGTGTTTCTGCAGCATCGGTACCCAGCGCCACGGCGCCGAATAGATGCTCACGAACCCCTCATTCTGGAGATCGATGAGGTCCGGAGGCGTAAGGTCGCCCACGGTGGTGACGGCCGAGCCGTAGCGGCGGTACTCGGAAAAGTCTTCGGTCATGAGCTTCACGCCCTTGTCGCCCTTCACCGCCAGTTCGTGGAACTCGGTTCCGGGGTACGGCACCGCGATGGCGAAGTTCGCCTGCTTGACCTCACGCGCATTGCGGAGAAACTTCAGGGTCGCGCGCACCGTTTCCCGCGTCTCGCCGGGCAACCCGATCATCACGCTGTTCAAGGCTTCGACGCCGTACTTGTTGCAGATTCCGTTGGCCCTGATGTAATGCTCCAGCGGCACCTGCTTCTTCATGGTCCTCCGGATTTCCGGATCCACGGTCTCCAGCCCGAACGACAGCCGGATGAGCCCGCTGCGGACCAGCCGGGCGATCACCTCGTCTTCGACGAGATTGGCCCGCGTGCTTCCCTCAAAGGTGATGTCGAGCCCTTCGGCATCGATCCGCTCGCAGATTTCCAAGATGTGCTCTTTCCAGAGCGTCATCACGTCGTCGACGATGTAGAAGTGTTTCGTCCCGAACTGTTCGACGACCTGTTTCATCTCCTCCACGACCGAGCGCGGGGACCGCACCCGCATCTCCGTGGTCTTCAAGGCTTCCGACGCGCAGAAGATGCATTTCCAAGGACAACCGCGCATGGTCTGAATGGAGGTGAACGGCAGCCGGCCTCTCAGCGTGCCGAGCTTATAGAGAGGCATCCGCAACCGGCGGCGGGCCGGAAACGGCAGTCGGTCCAGGTTCGTTATGTCCGCCGGCCGGCTCGTCGAGACCGCGCGGCCTTCCTTCCGGTAGATGATCCCGGCCACCGACGAGACGTCCTGTTTACGTTCGTACCGGTCGAGGAACTGCGGCCATGACTCCTCGGCTTCCCCGACGAAGGCGTAGTCGAACGCGGGCAGAAGCGCTTTCTCCTTCATGATGGTGATGTGCGGGCCGCCAACGGCGATCGGAATATGCGGAGCGACGCGCTTGATGCCATCTGCGACCGCCTTGCTGAGATGAAAGAAGGGGCTCGTCGCGGTGAATCCGATGAGGTCCGGATCGAGCGCCACGGCCCGTTGCACCATCTCATCCAAGGGAATCCGCTCCGCTTCGCCGTCCATGATCGTGACATCGTGGCCGTGCCGCTCGGCGATCGCGGCCAACAGCGCGAGGTTCAACGGCGGCCAGGTCGAGTTCCGCCTGGCAAAGTGGCCGAAGAGGCCGTACGCCCCCGTCCAACTGGGATACAGCAGCAAGACCTTCATGATTCGCCTCCGATGCGGGGTGATCGGACCATCCGTGTGATACGCGCCTTCATGGTTGTGCCGGCCTGACGACGTCGGGCATTTCCGGATTCATCCAGCCTTCCGCCGGATCGATCACCATGTTCTCTTTGAATTCCTCCCGCGGGAGATAGGGATACATGTCTTCGATGGGCGTCTTCCATCCGAAGATCCTGGGTTCATAGGTATGGAATTCGTCCATATCGACGTCGCAAACGACGGGCCCGTCGAACCGGAGGACTTCGTCGATCGCGCCATCCATTTCCGCATGGTTGGAGATCGTGACGGTCTTGATGCCGTAGGCCTGGGCCAGCTTCACGAAATCAGGCGGTCTGTATCCTTTGGGGCCGCAAGCCTCCGCTCTCCCCTGAAAATTGGTCTCTTGGTAGGCCTTGGTGATGCCGTAGATGTGGTTGTTCAAAATGAACGTCTTGACCTTCACTCCGTAGTTGATGAAGGTCTGCATTTCCTGAGGATTCATGTTGAACCCGCCGTCGCCGATGGTGCAGACGACCCGGCGGGAGGGGTCTGCGAACCAGGCGCCCATCGCGCCCGCGAAGGAGAAGCCCATCGGCGAATTTCCGTTGTTCGTGAGGTTCCGTTGGCCGTACTTGGTTTCGAATGCATGATTGCTGACGACGATATTGCCGCCGCAGTCGCCGATGAGAATGTCGGATGCGCCCATCCTTTCCGACAAGCGCCGCATGAAAGCATAGGGATGCACGCGTTCTCGCTGCGCGAAGTAGTCCGCCCGCACGGGATCGTATTTCCGCTTCCAGTCCATCACCCGGTCGGTCCAACCGATCCGTTCCGGCAGCGGTTTCCGGTTGCGGTCGAGCGCCGCCAATATGCGCCGGATGAAGACCTTCGCGTCGCAGAGAATGTTGACGTCGAACGGCACCTGCTGAAACTTGCGCTGCACCATCGCCGGATCGATCTCCACGAGATACTTCTTGGCCTGGCGCGCGAAGCTCTGCACGTTGCCGCCGGTAATGCGTCCCGAAATGCGGCTGCCGATCGAGAGCAGTAGATCGCTGTTCTGTATCCCGAAATTTCGGCCCGCCCCCCCGTAGGTTCCGACGCGGCCGCCGTAGTACTCGTAATCCGATGTGATGACGTCCAGCGCGTTCCACGTAGGGAAGCAGGGGATTTTCAGCCTGCGCCCCAACTCCCGCACGTCGTCTTGCGCGTCGGCCAACCGTACGCCGCCCCCCACGAGCATCACCGGCCGCTCGGCCGACCGCAGGTCGTCGAGCAAACGCTCGATTTGCCCGTCCACCACCCCCAGATCGAATGCCGCCATCGCAGGAATGTCGAATCCGACAAGCTGTTTGGCGTCGACCATGGCCTTCTGCACGTCCAACGGAATGTCCAAGAGAACCGGACCCGGCCTCCCGCTCTGGCACAGCCAGAGGGCTTTCTCCAGTTCATAACGGACATCCTCCGGCTTCAGGATCATCTTGGCGTACTTCGTCACCGGCGCCGCCATGGCGACGATGTCCGTCTCCTGAAACCCGATCTGCCGGATGGAAGGATCGGGGCGCAGAAAGCGCGAGTTGATCTGGCCCGTCAGAAACACGCAGGGAATCGAATCGTAGAAGCAGTTTCCCATCGACGTAAGCAAATTCATGCCGCCGGGTCCGCTGGTCGCAATCGCCACCCCCGGGATGCCTTTCACCTTGGCATAGGCTTCCGCCGCAAACCCGCCGGCCTGTTCGTGCATCACGGCGACGTATTCGGTCGCGGCCGTGCGGGTAAAGGCGTCGATCAGGTCGCCGTTGGCCGCTCCGTAGACGACGAACATTTTGTCGATGCCGCGCTCGGCCAACGTGTTGATGATGAAATCCGCGACTTTGATCATCAGAGTCTCCTTCTCCTAGGAGTCACGAGTTTCAGGTTTCTCCGAAGAGGTTTCAGGTTCCAGGTTCCACTCAACGTGAAGCGTATCGCGTGTTAATCAGGAATGTTCTATCGTCCGTACCAATTAACCCTTCTCCATTCGACATTGCACATTCGGGCTAAGACGCGCTTCCCGTCTTCTTCCCGCGCTTCACGCAATGCTGCCGCTTCACGCTTCATGTTTTCTTCCTGCGCTTCACATCCTCTTCTTGCGCTTCACGCAATGCTGCCGCTTCACGCTTCACGTCATCTTCTTGCGCTTCACTCAGAGTCTAGGTCCCGACGACGGCCGCATCGCGATGCCGACGCCGTACCTGGTGCGCGCACATCTCGCGGACGTGTTGCGCCGCCTGCGGCCCGAACGTCCGTTGCATCATCGCCAGATAACCTTCGTTGGTGAAATAGTCCTGAAAAGCCCGGTCGCGGAAATCCAAAACCTGCGTAGCCGTCATTGTCTCCGTCGGCAAGGGCATACTGTCGTACGCATGTTGTGAATAGCCGATCCAGCCGGGTCCGCCGGCGTCATCCGGAAGCGGCCATCGCTTTTGCCTGGCCATGTCGTACAGCGGTGAGCCGGGGTAGGCCATGGCGCAGTAGAAATTGGCCCACTCCGTGTTGAGCTCCAGCGCCAACTCCAGCGTCGCCCGCATGGCGGCCGGGTCGTCGTCCGGGAGTCCGAAGATATAGTTGGCCGCCACATGGATGCCGTGCGCTTGAATCCTCCTGACCGTCGAGACGATCTCTCGCCCCCCGAAACGACCTTTCTCGACCCCGTCTCTCACATGCTGGCTCCCCGACTCGATGCCGAGCCCCAACCAGTTGAATCCCGCAGCCTTCAGCTTTTCGAGCACTTGATCCTGAACCGTATCGACCCTCGCGTACGCCCACATGTTCAGCCGGTAGCCCCGTTCGATGATTCGATCGCAAATACCGAGCACGTGCTTTCGATTCAACACGAACATCTCGTCGGGAATCTTGATGTTCGTGACGCCGTAGTCGGCGACCAGGCGGTCGATCTGTCCGATGACGTTATCCGGGCTCCACGTCCGGAGCATCGGCGTTTCAAACGGCGCATTGATGCAGCAGAACGAGCACTTGAAGGGACAGCCCAGACTGGTCTGCAGCGAGGCGTATGGGCTGCGCGCGCCGAGATCGTGGAAGCAGTGCCAGTTGTGAGCCCGGTACTTCTTCATGTCGAGGAGTTCCCAGGCCTGGCCCGGGAGCGTGTCATCGAGATTGTCGATCAACGGCGCGGGCGGATTGCAGGCGGGACGGTCCGCTTCGTAGTACCAGAGTCCCGGCACGTCGCTCAGGGTGCGACCTTTCCGAAGCAGCGCTTCGAGCAATCCCAGAACCGTATGCGGCCCCTCGCCCTGGCAGACGTAGGTGTACGGTTCCTCCAACAACGTCCGTTTCGGCAGGGCCGAGGGATGGGTGCCCAGCACCAGCGTCGGAATATCGGCGACCGCATTGAGCCTTTCGCACACGAGACGGCCGGCCGGCATACATTGCGTGGAAGCCGACGGTTGTTGACCGTAGATGACGAACACGGCCAGCGCGGGGTTCGCCGACGCGATCGCGTCGGCGGTTTGCTCATGATTCATGCCGGCGGCATCCGCGTCGAGGATGGCGGCTTCATATCCGCGTTTGCGAATGAACGTGGCGAGCAATCCGGCCCACACGGGCGGCTCGACCGCGGCCAAGTCTCGGCTGAGGTCCTGATAGACCTTCGCGCGGCTCGGCGGGGTCACGAACAACACGTCAAGCGGCTTCGACATGCGCGCCTCCCAAATCATCCGCGAGATCGACGACCCTCCGAACCCCTTCCATGACGTCGTCCTCCTGTCCGCAGGTCGCGATCCGGACGAACGATTCGCAACCGTCGCCGAAGCTGCGTCCCGGCGTCACGGCCGTGAAGCGCTCTTCCAAGAGACGGTCGCAGAAGGTCCGGTCGTCCACGCCGGTGCCGCCGATGTCGACGAAGAGATAGAATCCGGACTCCGGTGATGCGCAGCGCAACGAGGCGGAGCGGTTGATCATCGCGGCGCAGAGTCCGGTGACCCGCGCGCATTGCGCCTTCACGCGCGCAACATAGTCGTCCGCGACCCGCAAGCCCGCGACACAGCCGAGCTGTGTGAAGGCCGGCAGGCAGGAAATCAGCGTGGAGGAAGACAGCGCGAGCTTCAGGGCCACGGCCGGATCGGCGACGGCGTAACCGGTCCGGAACCCGGGCACCGAGAAGAGTTTCGAGAACGACGACATGACTACGAGCTGAGGCGACTCCAAGGAGGCCAGCGTGAAGAACGGCCAGCCGAAAGCCAGCTCCGCATAAGTTTCGTCGCTCAACAACCAGACCCGTTCCTCTTCGCATCGGCGCGCCAGCGACTCCAGCATGGCCCTGGTATAGACCGCCCCGGTCGGATTGTTGGCCGAGTTGATGATGACGGCTTTCGGTCTCGCGGCCAGCGCCCTGTCGATGTGACCTTCTTCCAAATGGAATCCGTTCCCGGGCGTCAGGGCAATGGAGACGACGTCGAGGCCGATATGGGCGGCGGCGGCCCAATACGACGGAAAAGCCGGCGTAAACAGCACGACCCGATCCCCAGGATCGCAGGTGAGATCGAGAAATTGGCTGATCAACAGATTCGCGGGACTGACGACGACCCGTTCCCCCCCGATCAGGCGGCCGGTGACGCGGGCGTATCGCGCGGCGATGGCCTCCCGCAGTTCCGGCATCCCCGCCATCGGCGTGTAGCCCAGTTGCTTGGCTCGGATCGCGGCCATCGCGCCGTCCACGATCTGGGCCGGCGGCGCGATGCGCGGATTGCCTAACTCCAGGTGGTAGACACGGTGTCCGTCGCGTTCGAGCTTCTGCGCGCGGTCCATCACCTTGAACATCTCCTGTCCGATCAGACGTTCCCCCCGTGCCGAAAATGGAAAGGTCGTCAGCATGTGCGCCGGTGTCATGACCGACTTCGCCCTCCCGGCTCGCCGGTGAACGCCCCCACCGTAGCCGCACGTTCGGGTCGCGCGCCCCGGGACCAAGTACGCGTGGAGAATCGAAATCCCGCGAGTCGCTCCGGGGTTCCGATGTCGTAGAGCGGAGCATCGGTCACGAATCCGAAAACGCCGCGCGGCAACACGGACGGAAGCACCTCCGTCTCGAGTGAACACGGCCGGTCACCGGGAATCCGATCGAGCAGGCTGCGCTCGATCGCATACACGCCGGCATTGTGATACCTCGACGACGCATCGGGGCGTTTTTCCGAGAAGGCGGTGATCCTCGACAGGCCGTCGAGGGCCACGAATCCGACGTCGGCACGCGCGCCGGCGTTGACGAGCGTGACCGTCGCGCAGGCCCGCTTGGCCGCATGAAATTCCAACAGCGCGTTCGGATCGACGTCGAGCAGGGAGTCGCCGTTAGCGACGATGAACGGATCGGTCCGGATCAGCGGAGCGGCCAGTCTGAGCGCGCCGGCCGTGCCCATCGGTGAACTCTCCCGCGACATGACGAGCTCGCACGGACGAGGCGTTCCCGCATACCACTGTTCGATGTAGTCGCCCATGTAGCCGGTACAGAGCACGATCCGCTCGACTCCCCGTTGCGCAAAATGCTCGATGATGAAATCCAAAAAAGGGCGTTCGCCGATCATCGCCATTGACTTCGGGCGATCTCCGACGGCGGAGCGTAACCTGGTGCCGAATCCGCCGCAGAGAACGAGAAGATCGACGGCGCCGGCCTGAGTCCTGCTCATGCCGCGTTCCCCATCGGCATCGGACTATCGCCGCTCACGGACGACTGATCTTCGGCCCAGGAAAGGTCCCGCACGATCGGATTCTCCTGCTGATAGAAGACGATCTGGCTGCCCAATCCTTCGAACCGAAACGGCACCTGAAGCAGGCCGGGCAAGGACGCCTTGATCCGCTGGTGGGTGTCCGGTCTGGCGAAAAACAACATGAATCCGCCTCCGCCGGCTCCCAGCAGTTTGCCGCCGATCGCGCCGCCCCGGCGGGCCGCCTCATAGATGTCGTCGATCATCGGCGTCGTGATCCTGGACGTGAGGCCCCGCTTGACCATCCAGGCTTCGTGCAACAATTCTCCGAATTCAGCGAGGTCCCGGTCGCCGGTCAGAATAGACACGCCTTCCTGCACCATTTGCAGCATCGCGAACAGCTCGACGCGGCGCTGTCTTGTCCGCTCGATCTGCTCCTTCGCGATCTCAGAAGCCGTCCGCGAGAATCCCGTAAAATACAGGAGGAGGTGATCCTGGAACGCAGCCAGCCGGTCGGGCTTCATGACGATCGGCACGTACCCGATATCGCCGTTCTGGAAGAAGTTCACGCGGCAGAGCCCGCCGTGCGCGGCCAACACCTGGTCCTGACAGCCGACCGATTCCCGCAACACCTCCTGCTCGATATGGATCGCCGCCTGAGCCAGCTCCGTCTTGCTGGGCATCGTATGCTGAAGGGCGTACAGCGAATGCAGCAAGCCGACCGTGAAAGAGGAACTCGATCCCAATCCCGTGCGCGCGGGCAGATCGCCGTCGTGATGAATCTCCAGGCCGTGTTGGATGTTGAGGTGCTGCAGGACGCCTCGGACAGCCGGATGCTCGATCTCGCCGTTCGATTTCGCCTGCTCGATCCGAGAATAGGCGATTCTGGTTCGATGTTCGAAGAACGGCGGCAGGTACCGGCAACTGATGTAGCAATACTTGTCGATCGTGGTGGCCAGCACGGCGCCCCCGTGCTCCTTAGACCAGACCGGATAGTCCGTGCCTCCCCCGAAAAACGAGATCCGGAACGGCGTGCGGCTAATGATCATCGGCTTCCCTTCTGGAACTCTCAGGCGTTTCCGTACGGAGTCCCGCGAATCACGGTGTAACACTTGATCAGTTCCCTGATGCCCCGGTCCAACGGCCATTCCGGACGGAATCCCGTCGCCAGCAGCCGCGCGTTCGACACGATGTAGTCGCGCTTGTCGGGATCTTCCCCGATCGGCGCCTCGAAGAAAGCGAAGTGCGGAAGGATCCGCCGGATCTCGCCGCACAGCTCCAGCTTCGAGAGATTCGCATCGTCCAATCCCACGTTGTACGGCTTGTCCTTCATCTCGTCGAAGCGGTCGATGGCATGGAGAAACGCCCGGCTGACGTCCCGCACATGGATGTAGTTGCGTTTGCAATGGCCTTCGAACACGACCACCGCCCGGTCCTGGACCGCGCGCCAGACGAAATCGTTCACGAGCAGATCCATGCGCATGCGCGGCGAGGCGCCGAAGACCGTGGCCAGACGCAGCGTGATCGCGTTGCCGCGGTCCAAGACGGCTCTCTCGGCCTTGACCTTCGTTTCGCCGTACAAGCTGATCGGGCGCAACGGCGAATCTTCGGTGCACGGGACGCCCGGCTGCCCGATTCCATACCCGCTGTTGGTGACTGGAAAGATGATCCGCTGCCGCGGAGAGGACAGTTTGCACAGCATCTGAACCGCCTCGTAGTTGACGGTTACGGCGCCGATACGGTCTCGGTCGCACAACGGAGCCCCGACCAGCGCGGCCAGAGGGATAAGGAGATCCGCATCGCGCAACAGCTCACCGACCACCCGTTCATCTCGACAATCGCCGCGCACCACGCGGAATCCGTCGTAGGCACAGCAGTCCATCAGGCTGTTCTGTCGGTAGAGAAACGTGTCGAGGACGGTCACGGAGAATCCCCGGTCGAGCAATTGTTTGCTCAGGACCGAGCCGATGTATCCCGCTCCTCCCGTGATCAACACGCGGACTGAAGTCGTCATCGCCGTATCCGTCTCCTTCGTGTCATGAACACCATGAGGGCGCCTGTCCCAAGGCGGACGCTGCGATCTCCGTCCGATCCCGAAACCATCGCGCCGTTTCCCTCAACCCGTCCTCCAACCGCGTAAATCTGGCGCGCGGAAACCGCGAGACAAAACGCGAGCTGTGCAGCCGCTTCACGAGGACGCCTTCGGGCCTGTTGCCGTCGAAACTGATCGGACCGGCGTAGTCCAAGGCCCGGGCTACGCTCTCCGCCAGCGTCTTGATGGAAATGCCTTCATCGGGCGCGATGATGACCGTCTCCGGCCCCGCCGAGCGCGCCAGTTGTTCGATCAGCAGTCCGGCGACGTCGTCGACGAACGCGAACTGTCTGACCGCCCGCCCCGATCCCCAGACGACAAAAGGCCCGCCGGAGGATTTGGCGTCCCAGCAGCGGCGAATCAACGAGCCGACCACGTGCCCGCTCTCGGCGTCGAACCGATCGTTCGGCCCATACAATGTCACCGGCGTCAGGCTGCTCCAGTTCCAGCCCGTCTCCGCCGCGACCATGCGGATTTGCCTATCCAACAGGCGCTTGGCGTGGCCGTATCCCGCGTTTCCGTCGTACGGCGCGCCGGATTGCAGATCGTCCTCCGTCGTCGGCCGCTCGGGGAACAGCGGAAAGGCGCAACTGGACAAGACGGACACGAGCTTCGTCACGCGGGCCCGGCGCGCGGCGGTCAGGACCGCCGTGTTGATGAGCACGTTGTCTTCGAAAAACGCGGCATTGTGCTCGGCGTTCTCTTTCACCCCGCCGACGCGCGCGGCAAGATGGACCACCGCCGAAGGCCGGACTTCCGAGATGACCCGTTGCGCGGTGCCGACATCGCGGAGGTCTCCGTCGATCCGCGACAGATAGAGCGCCTCGGGGGCCAGCCGGCGTAGGGCCGATCCCAACAGGCCGGAGCCTCCCGTCACCAGGATGGGGCCGGTCATGCCGCCTCCAAGACCACGCGGGCGATGTGCGCGACATCCGATTCCTCCAGCGAGGCGTGATTGGGGAGGAAGAATCCGCAATGGTGGATGCGGTCCGCGACGGGAAAGCTGGCTGCGCCGTAGCGATTGATCCAGAACGGATGCAAGCCGAGATTGCCCGCCGAAAAAATTCTGGTCTCGATCCCTTGGCCGGCCAGCGCCTGGACGATGGACCGGCGTTGGGCCGGATCGGCCGCCAGGAGCCCGAACGAAATGCTGGACGCGATGCTGCCGGCCGGAGGGCGCTGAATGACGAAGCGATCGCCGAGCGCCCGGACATACCGATCGTGATGGGCCCGGCGCCGGCGGGTCATATGGTCCAGCTTTTCCACCTGGCACAATCCGATGAACGCGTTCAAGTCCGTTGAGCGCAGATTGAATCCCGGTTCGTAGAACACGAAGGGGGAATGAAAATCGTCTACCTCGTATTGCTCCACCAGCCGTCGGTGGGATTCCGCGGGGAGATCCTTGCTCCAACCGTGGCTGCGGAGCATGAGCAACAGGTCGTTTAGCTGTTCGTCGTCGGTCGACACCATCCCGCCCTCGATCGTCGACATCTGGTGGCCGAAGTAGAAGGAAAAGCTGGCCATGTCTCCGAACGTACCCACGTTCCGGCCTTGGTATGAGGCCCCGATTGCGGCGCAAGCATCTTCGAGGAGGAAGAAACCGTACCGATCTTTGAGCGCCATCATCTCGTTCATCTTGTGGGGTACGCCGAGCACCTGCACCAGCAAGACGGTTTGCGCCCCGTGACGGCGCAGAAGTTCTTCGAGATGATTCAGATCGAGTCCGAACGTCTCCGGATCGGCCTCGCACATGATCGGTTCGAATCCGAACTGAATCGCCGGCGCGATCGACGTCACCCAGCCGACGCTCGGCACAATGACTTTCTTATTGCGCAGTCGCCCCGACAAGAGCAGGGCGTAATACATCAAAAGATTGGCGGACGAGCCGGAGTTGCAGTGCACCGACTTTCCGCGGCCGAGCCATCGGCTCCACTGCCGCTCGAACTCCACCGTCACCGTCCCCTTCGTCAGCCGTGGATAGGTGCGCAGCCAGTCGATGAGCCGGTCGATATCCTGCCGGTCGATCGTGTCGTGAGCCAGGCACCAGCGCGGGTTCAACGGAACGGACCGGTCTGCGGAGACGGTCATGGTGTTCTCCTTTTGGGGCTAACCCGCATTACTCGCGATGAGTTCCACTGGAACCGCCGAGACGAGCCCGTATGCGGTCTGCCGGCATCCAGGTGGCAGGCTCGCCGGGCGTCTCCGCGTTTTCGTCACGAACTCTCGTGAACCATGCGGGCGAGAATCTCGCAACGACTCATCGGTCCTACAATCAAGAGACGTGCCATGCCGCAACGCCCAAGGGCGCGGGAGTTCGCGTCGAGAATCGACGCGGAACGGCGTTGCGCAGGTATGGATGGGAAGAATTTGCCCGGTTAGATCGGAGCGCGACGGGAAATTTTCCGCCGGTCGAGAGAACGGACTTCGAGAAGCGATCGGCGCGCCGATGAGCACGCCAGGAGGCTGACGCCGGCGTCAACTCATTGACGCGAGCGTAGGGCCGTTTCGTCCGCGGCTTGATTCTGGAGAATGCACCGTTCCAGGACTTGTTGGACCGATCCGCCCCATCCGCGGAACTCGATGAATTCGGTTTCGTTGAATCGGAACTCGATCCCGAGAAGATAGGCCGCCCCCTGCTCCTGGAGATTTCTGACGGTCCCGGCGAGATTCGTGATCCGGCCGATTCCGGGCAGGGCGAATTCCATCTTCACCACCGCCCCCGGTTTGACGGTTTGGGGGAGTTGCGCGACCAGCACGCTGCAGCCGCTTTGGCTGAGGTCCTGGATCATGCCGCCCAGAAATCCCTCCTTCGTCGGCCAACCTCCTCGAGCCTCCGCGGGGACCTGCATAAGCAGCATCGGCTCACTACTGGGCACGCGGACATGCTTGCGAAGATGGAATTCTTCGACCGTCTTCGGAAAGGCGAGAAAGAGCAACGGGACCGGCTGCGCGACCGTCTCGCGCACCTCGCTGCGGTAGCCGATCCATTTCCCTGAATGGACGTAGCTCACGACGCAGTGCGCGCCTCGATCGCAGACGACCTCCTGCTGATCGTGGAACGGCCATTCACAGACGAGCCACGCGCCGTCTTTCCATCCCAGCAGGGTCGATCCGCACTGGACCTTCCCTCTCTCTGTCTGGATGGTGAGCTTGAGCGGCAGGCCGACCGAGAGGAAAGAACCGGGCAGCGCGCGCGGGGCATCTTCCGTCATGGGACCTCCTTATCGAGATAGTCGGCCGGCGTGATGCCCGACGCGTCGGGCGAAAGAACCGAATGGATGACTCGGCGAGGCCGCCGGACTTGGTCGGCAAGATCGAGGAATTCCGGCGAGGCGAGCAGCGTGTTCCCGCTTGTTTTCACGATGCGCACGCGGGGCTCCAACGGCCGCTGACGGTTGATCCGGCACACCACGGCGGTCTCACCGGTATTCAGCCCGACGATCGAGCCGACGGGGTACACGCCCACGACCTGTACGAACCGTTGCAGGATGTAACCGTCCACGTGGCCCCGCTGGGCCAGTTGGTAGATGAATTGCAGCGCTTCATGCGCAGGCTTGGCCTTGTGGTAGCACCGGTCGCTGGTGATCGCGTCGTAGATGTCGACGATGGAGGCGATGAGACCGAATTCGCTGAGATCGGCCTTTTTCTTGCGATGCGGATAGCCGGTTCCGTCCACCCGTTCATGATGCTCGAGCGTGGGCGTCAGGTAGGGCTCCGCCAGACCGGTCGTCCCGGAGAGGATCTCGATTCCTCGCATCACGTGTTGTTGCATGATTTCGAACTCGTTCGCCTCGAATCGACCCGGCTTATTCAAAATCTCGAGAGGAATGCGCGTTTTGCCGATGTCGTGGAGCAGAGTCCCGACCCCCAGCCGGTGCAAGGTGTCGCGGTCGAATCCGAGACTGCGCCCGAGCGCCAGCCCCAGTAACGACGTATTCACGGAATGAAAGAACGTGTACTCGTCGAACCGTTTTAGACGGGAGAGACTCGTCAGGGCGTCGGGATTCCGAAGCACGCTGTCCGCCATCTCCGACACCACTTGATTGACCGCTTCCATGTTGATGTCGCGCCCCATGCGCACATCCACCATGGCTTGCCCGATGACCTGTTTGGCCGCGTGGTATACCTGACGCGCGGCGGGCATCTCCTCCTCGAAGGCGATATCCGGAACGGCCTTCTCGTCTGCGGCTTCTTTAGCCGACGGTTCGCTTGGTAACGGAGGTTGACCGGGGGGCGGATCAGGCGCCGGATCCGGATCGCGTCGAACCTCCGCGTCGTCGGTTTCGACATCCAGCACCCTCACGCCGCAGGCGCGCAGGGCCTCGATCTGTTGCACGGCGGTCACTCGCATGCGGTGGCGAAGAAACGGGGTTTCTGCCCAGGACTTGTCCAGCTTCAGGACTTTCATCCCGACGGACAGTTCGTCGATGGAGATATGCTTCCTCATGGTCCTCACACGACGGAAACAACCGGAGCGACAGGGTGGAAAAACACACCAACAGACTCTGACGGACTTTATCGGCGCCAGGATCGGGAACTAAACCCCGATCCGATAATAATTTCCGCCTCGATCGCCTGTTCCGCGGGTCCTGTCGCGACGAACAGCCCCACCGTGCTCACTCCACCCATCCCCCAGTGGGGCCCTTCTGTTGCGCGCGGTGGGGCGCCCCGTTCGCCGCGCCACCCGCTAAGATTTCCCCGCGCACCTCACAAGCATTTTCAGATCGGGGCGAAACCCGGGCTATTCACGATGACTTCTACTGCAACCGCCCAAACGCCGCTCGGATCCTTTGCGTCGGTCGTCATGCGCGAAGCGTCGTCTGTCGGCAACTTGGAGGGTTGAGGTCCAAGGTTTGAGGCCGGATCGCTCCTGCGTCCAACCTCAGGCCTTAAGCGGCAATTGCGCGACAGCATTGGAGTCGGACGCGTCACATCCGGCGGGAACGGTCAAGTTGCGGGGAATCCTGGCCGATAGGGAGATGACCGGACCAGGAGGTGGACCGCGTGCGCTTGCGTCGTCACACAAGCAGACCAAAGTCAGTGGAACGATCGAGGATCCGATGAAAGCGCGGAAGCGTATTCCCGTCGATAAATTGAAGCCGGGCATGTTCGTCGTCGGCATGGATCAGCCTTGGTACAAAACCCCCTATCTGCTGCACCATTTTCTCGTCCAATCGACCGACACCGTCACCGAACTGATCCGGTACGGGGTTCGGGAGGTCTCCATCGACCCCTCCAAAGGGCTCGATGTGACCGGCGACGGACAGCCGAACGGGCAGGAGGCGATGGAATCCTCTTCCGCCTCCTCGTCGGCCGGCACGGCGTCCGGATCGGCTTCACACGACGACCTCGATTCCGCCCGGACTAAAGACGGCACGATCAATCGGATCGATCACCGGATGTACCAGGAGGCCGAAGCCGCCATCGAGCGTATCTTCGAGGATGTCGGCGGCGGCGGGGTCCCTTCCTTGCCCGCGGTGAAAACCATCGTCGGACGATTTTTCAGCCGCGTGCTTCAGGATCCTACGGCGATGATGACGCAGGTGATGCTCCAACAAATGCGCCGATTCGACCGCAGTCTGGCGTCTCACGCGATCGATACCTCGATCCTATCCCTAATCTTCGCTTCGGCGTACGGAATCGCCCCCGACGAGATGGAGGAGATCGGGATCGGCGCGCTTCTGCACGACATCGGATACGTGCGGCTTCCCCGCAATCTGTACCGAGCCCGACGCCAACTGGCGCTTCACGAAGAGGAACTGCTGCAGCAACATCCTCGGTTGGGGCACACCATGCTGGCCGAGGCAAGAGACCTTTCCGACCTCGTCCGTCGAATCGTGCTCGAACACCATGAGCGGATCGACGGATCCGGTTACCCCTCGCGATCGACCGGATCGGCCCTTTCGCCCGCGGGACAGTTGGTCGGGCTTGTGGACACCTATCAGGCGTTGGTGACGTTCCGCGCAGGACACATTCCCCTGCCGCCGTTCCAGGCCGTCCGGAACCTCTTCATGCTGGGAGAAAAACGGACGTTCGACAAGGCCCTGGTTGAAGCGGCGATCAAGTGTCTCGGCGTCTATCCCATCGGGAGCGTGGTCAAGTTGAGCACGGGGGAGCGGGCCGTCGTCGTCGGCGTCCATCCGGAGCACCGGTTGAAGCCGTCGCTGAAGGTGATTATCGGACCACGCGGAGAATACTATCCCACGCCCGTTGAACTGGATCTTGCGGAGCCGGGGAAAGCCGATCCAAAGCCGACGATCCTGACGGCGCTTGATCCCGCCACGGAACAGATCAACGTCGCCATGTATCTGGATGCGTCGAACGAGGAGCAGGCCGCATGAACGTACCGCCCGGCCCCATCAGATTCAACCGAGACGCCCACGCCGGTTCCGTCGACCCGTCTCACATGGCCCTCCTTGAAGCGCTTCCGCTGGCCGTCTGCCTCCTCGATGGACACGGAAGAGTGGTGAGGCTGAACCGCCGCGCGGCCGGCATCATTGGGCGGCCTCTTGAGCGCTGCCGGCAACAGTTTCTCGACGACTTGTTCGGCTGGAACATGCCGGCGAGGCGGACGGCTGCTCCGGGTTCTCCCCTCCCCGCCGCGCTTGCCTCGCCGGAACCAAGCCACGGCTCTCAGGCCGTCTTCCCACAAGGGGCCGGACGCCCTATCTCTATAGCGTGGACCTGTCATTGCCTCGCAGGCATACCGGACGCCACGCATCTCTTCAGCTTCAGGGACCTGACCGACGAACTCGCGCTGGAAGACGATCGGAAGCGACTCGCGCGCATCGCCGAAGAATCTCCGGGCCCGCTCGTCGAATTAGACGACGATGCCAACCTTTTATACGCCAACCCGGCCATGACGAGTCTCCTCAAAGCGTTCGGCTTCTCTGATCGAGGATTCCCCCGCGCCCTGCCTCAAGAACTCGATGCGCTCATCGCCGAATGCCTCGCAACCGGCCAGGTTTCCTCGCCGATCGAAATCACGGTGTCGGGCTTCACCTACGCCTGGATATTCTGCCCCGATCTCATTCACCGGCATGTCCGCGGTTACGCGGTCGATCTCACCGACGTCCGAGCGACCCAGCGGCAACTTCAGGACGCGACCGCCAGATTGGAGCGGGCCAATCATGAGCTGGAAGACGCGTTGAAACAGGCCCGGTCGGCCGTCCAGGCCAAAACGAACTTCTTCGCCACGATGAGCCATGAGTTGAGGACTCCGATGAACGGCGTCATCGGCATGGCCGATCTCTTGTGCGACTCACCGCTGACCGACGATCAACGCTCCTGCGTGGATACGATCCGGCAGTGCGGGGAGGCCCTCCTTTCGATCATCAGCGACATTCTGGACTGCAGCAAGATCGAGTCGGGCAAGCTGGAGTTGGAATGCATCGACTTTAATCTCCGCACGACGGTGGAGGACGTGCTGGCCCAGTTTGCCGAACGCGCGCAAACGAAAGGGATCGAGATCACCGGTTTCGTGCATGGTTCCGTCCCGACCGCGCTGCGAGGCGATCCCGGCCGGTTGCGGCAAGTCCTCACGAATCTGATGGCCAACGGCGTGAAGTTCACGGAACAGGGAGAAGTGACGCTGCAGGCCTTTCTTGAGGAAGACGGCCCGGAGCAGGTGCGGGTCCGATTCGAAATCAGCGATACGGGGATCGGAATCTCTCCTGAAGGCCAGCAGCGTCTGTTCACTCCTTTCACGCAAGCCGACAGTTCGATGACCAGACGGTTCGGGGGAACCGGACTCGGTCTGGCCATCTGCAAGCAGCTGGTGGAGCTGATGGGCGGTGAAATCGGCGTCAACAGCAGGCCGGGGTCAGGAAGCACCTTCTGGTGCACGGCCCGGTTCGAAAAGCAGCCGGTGCCGGCCTCGCAGCCGGATGCCCAGGCCGAGCTCAAGGGCCGCCGTGTCCTGATCGTCGACGACAACGAGTCCCATCGGATGATTCTGCATCACTTCGTCGCGGGATGGGGCATGGAGGACGACCGCGCTGAGAATGCGGAACGGGCGATCGAGTTCGTGGAGGCGGCCACCGCCGGGGGGCGGCCATACGATCTGGCCGTGCTCGACATGATGATGCCGGACAAGGACGGATTGACCCTGACCAAGCTGCTGAAGGCCCATCCGGCCGGCCGACTTCTGAGGCTCGTCCTCCTGACGTCTCTTGTGCAGAAGGGACAAGCCGAACAGGCGAGACAGGCCGGTATCGACGTCTACCTCACCAAACCGGTGCGCCACGACCAACTCTACGACTGCCTGTGCCGCGCCCTCGGACTCGCTCGGCAGACCACGGAACGCCATTCGGACGGCTCCAGGAGCGCGCGCGAATCCGGAAATCGGGCGGCGCGGATCCTCATCGTCGAGGATAATCCGGTCAATCAGAAACTGACCGCGAAGCTCCTGGAGCGCATGGGATACCTCGTCACCGTAACCGACGGAGGAACCGAGGCGCTGGAGGCGCTGAGTCGCGCGCACTATGATGCCGTGCTGATGGATTGCCAAATGCCGGTGATGGATGGATTCGAGACCACCGCGGCGATCCGGGCACGTGAAACGTCGCACGTATCTCGTGAAGCGCTTCCCGATCCAGGCCCAGACACGGTTCACGGTTCACGCTTCACGCCGCACGTTCCCATCATCGCCCTCACCGCCAATGCGATGCCGGGAGATCGGGAACGGTGTTTAGCGGCCGGGATGGACGATTATCTCTCGAAGCCGGTCAAAGGCGAAGAACTGGAGGCCGCCCTCCAACGATGGATTCCGCCCGCCGATCTTGCGCCGGCTCGCCCGTCTGAGGCCCAGCCGGCGCCCGCTGGGATTCGGGAACTCGGCGAGGTTCGCAGCTCGGCATCCGCCAGAAAACCTCCAGCGTTCGATCCGGTGATGCTCCTCGACAATATCGGCGGGGACGAGGAGTTTCTCCGGCAGTTGCTCGGCATGTTCCTCGCTCGCTCTACCGGAATGTTGGAGAGGGTCACGGAGGCCGTCGACCGCGATGAGCCTCACAAGATTGAGCAGGCCGCCCACGTCCTCAAGGGCACGGCGGGCAATCTGTGCGCCCGAACCGTTTCGCTCCTCGCCAGCCAGCTCGAGGCGATGGGACGGACGGGACAGACGAAAGAAGCCGGCCGGCTGCTTGATCCGCTGCGCCAAGCCGTCGCCCATCTCACCGAGGACATCGAACAGTATCTGGCCAAACCGGATTCCGCCGCAGCCTAGCCCGCACTATTCATGACGATGCGTGACGAAACCGCTGAACGTTTCGGGTTTCGTCGGGGAGATTTCAGGGGTCTAGTTTCACGTTTCCGGTTTGAGGTTTCAGACTCGAAGAATGAATCCGAACAACTTGGAACATGAAACGTGTCCCGCTGCGGGCAGGATTCACGCACGACGCGCAACAGCCGCTCCGAACGGCGGGGTCGAAGGCCTGAGGCGACGCAGAGTTTCGATTATGTGTGATTCGCACACATCGTTTCACGTGGACTACTCAGATGGATGCCGACATACGCAAGCGGCGACGGTGGGTATACCTTTATCAGGAAACGAGCGATGCAGGGTTGGTATGTCGCCGATGTGGGATCTCCCTTCCGACACTTCGGGAGTGAATCCGCCGATACCGAGAAGCCGGCAAGGCTGGTCTTGCCAGTCGCAGCCGCCGGCCCGCCCGATCTCCAGCCCGATGGCGACCTCGAAGGAGTTTAGATGGCCGTACTCAATTGTTGCACAGGGTGGATTTTCTGTCGGATGTGCTTTGGAGGCTCAAAGAGTCTACTTGGTCCGTCTAAATCATGTCACGTGACTCGCTCGCTGTATAGGCACCAGTCCCTCCTCGATGAGTCCCCAGGAATAAACGCGCAGTCATTGGTCAGATGCAACCAATGATCGCCCTTCAAGTTACCCTTATCCCTCTTCCGATCACGCTACGACCCGAATATCCAGGGCCAATTAGTCCTTCGGTAGGGAGTAGGCTTCGCGTGCCTCCCCCTTGACTTCCGGCTGGGTGAATTTATCTAACGCCAGTTGCTGATACTTAACCAGGTGGATTGGTGTAGGGCCCAACACTGGCGGAGTACTGGCGGCAGAGATTGCCCCGACCTCCTGTTTGGCCTACTCGTAGTCCACTCATTTCAACTCTCAACCCATAACTAGACCTCTCAGTGAGAGGAGGAGGGACTGTTATGACCAGCTATCTACCTAGTGTGATTTCAACGATCCGCACCGATTCGTTCGATCGTCAAGTTGATCGCCTATTCCATGAGGCCTTAAAAGCCTTTGGTGCAGACGGTGAGAGATGGGCTCCCGCCTCAAATGCGTGGGATGATGAGAACGGGTTCTATGTTCAGGTCGCGTTGCCCGGATGGGAGCCCAAGGATATTACCATAGAAGTCGACAATCAGATCCTTACCGTAAAGGGTGAGCGAAATACTGAACTGCAGAATTCAGTGAAATTTCACCTGTGCGAGATTGCAGATGGACAATTCACGCGGCTTTTCCGCTTGCCGTCCTTTGTCGAGCACAACAAGGCTTCCGCCACCCATAAGCATGGCCTGCTGACGATTACCTTTCCGAAAAGGGAAGAGGCCAAGTGTCGCCGCATCATGATAGACGAATCCTGAGCGAGGACCATTCGACTTTCGCCAGCGTGACCTAACGAGGAGCCGCACTCGTATACGTACGAAGTGCGGCTCCCTCTCGTTTCAGGCTTCAAGCCCCAGAAGGACATGCTCATAGGTGTTCGGTCTGGGATAGCTCGTGGGTGAGTCCTAAGGGTAAGTGAACAGGCACTGGTCCACATGATGGGGCACCGCGAGATTCGTATGCGCCCAAGGAGAACCGAACGATCATGAAGAGACTGCTTCCGCTTGTCATAATCGCTCTGCTGTGTGGCGGAACTCAACTAATCTCTCTCGGAAGTGTGTTCTCGTCCGCTTCGAATGTGGCGGTGCCGGCACCATCAACGGTGACACCTCAGCTCACCAATACACCCACAGCAGAAAGCCCATTGCCCGGGCAGCTTTTTGTGCCAATTGCTAAACGTGCCAAAGCGTCTGTTGTCAACGTCTCATCCGTCAAGAAAATCAAGCAGGAGGGCAACAGTTTCCAGAGTCCATTCTTCGATGACCCATTCTTTCGACGGTTCTTTGGTCAGGAATTTGAGCGTCGGATGCCGACTCCACGCGAATTTCAACAGCAGGGCTTGGGCTCGGGTGTGATTGTGACATCGGATGGCTACATCATCACGAACAATCACGTCGTAGAAGGATCCGATGAATTGAACATTTCCTTACCGGACAAGCGGACCTTCAAAGCTAAGGTGATCGGCACAGACCCTAAGACCGATGTCGCTGTGATCAAAATCGATGCATCAAACCTGCCGACCCTTCCATGGGGCGATGCGTCTCAATTAGAAGTCGGTGAGATGGTATTAGCGGTTGGCAATCCATTCGGGTTGAGTCAAACCGTTACCATGGGCATTATCAGCGCGATCGGCCGTGCCAATGTCGGCATCGTGGACTATGAAGATTTTATTCAGACCGATGCGGCGATCAACCCTGGCAATTCCGGTGGCGCGTTGGTGAACCTCAAGGGTGAATTGATCGGCATCAATACGGCGATTTTCTCTCGAAGCGGCGGCTACATGGGTATCGGGTTCGCCATCCCAAGCACGATGGCTAAAAGCGTGATGCAGAGCTTAATCAAGCATGGGAAGGTGATCCGTGGATGGCTCGGCGTGTCGATTCAGGATGTCACGCCAGACTTGGCAAAGGAATTCGGCGCGGCCGAGAACGCAGGAGCGCTTGTGGGAGATGTCATGGAAGACAGTCCGGCGTCGAAGGCCAAGCTCAAGCGGGGGGACATCATTACCGAATACAACGGGGTCGCTGTGCGGGACTCGAATCACCTCCGTGGCTTGGTGGCCGAGACTCCACCTGGCAACACGGTTCACCTGTCCGTCTTGCGTGACAAGAAGCCCGTGGATCTCACCATCACCATCGGGGAGCTACCGAAAGAATTGGCCAAGGCCAACCGAGACGGAAGCGGAAAAGGGGAACATGCGCTCGCCGGCCTGACCGTGGAAAATGCCCGTCAGTCTGGCCGCTCAAAGACATCCTCCGGCGTCGTCGTGACGGATATCGATCCCGAGAGCCCGGCCGAGCGTGCAGGACTGCAGAAAGGGGATATCATCCATGAAATCAATCGGAAGCCTGTCAAAGACGTGAAGGATTTTGAGCGTCTGACCAGCCAACTTACCCCACGTTCGCCTGTCCTGCTTTTGGTGAAGAGGGGGAACGGCACCATTTTCTTGTCGATCAACGAGGAACACTGACAGCACAAGTCGCCAGATTGGAGAGATTGCATGATCGAGGTAACCCATCTAACACGCCGCTATGGCGATCTGACGGCCGTTGATGACGTGAGTTTTGTGATAGGTCGTGGAGAAGTAGTTGGTCTCTTAGGACACAACGGCGCCGGAAAGACCACCATCATGAAGATGATGACTGGCTTCCTTGAGCCAAGCGGCGGCACCATTTGCATCGATGGGCTTGAGATCGGCCGAGACACTCCGGCTATCCAATCACGCCTCGGCTATCTTCCTGAAAATTGTCCGGTGTGGCCAGACATGGCGGTGATTGACTACCTGGATTACCAGGCGGCGCTCCACGGAGTATCCAAAGAACGTCGACCTCGTGCGATCGCCCAAGCGATCCGTCGGACTGCACTCTCCGAGAAAGCGACCAGGCCCATCCATACGCTCTCCCGAGGCTATCGCCAGCGCGTTGGCGTAGCCCAGGCGATTCTGCACGAACCGGACATCATTATTCTTGATGAGCCCACAAACGGTTTGGATCCCACCCAGATCCGTCATATGAGAGAACTCGTGCGCGAGTTAGCCACGAAAGCCACGGTCATCGTCTCAACGCATATTTTGCAGGAAGTGCAGGCCATCTGCGAGCGTGTGC